>JBAYVN010000017.1:0-36248 GCA_041674525.1 Dehalococcoidia bacterium
CATGAACATCCGCAAGCCGATCCTCGAGATCACCCTGGAGGAGTGGCAGCGCGTGCTGGACACCAACCTGAAGGGCTACTTCCTCGCCGGGCGCGCGGCGGGTCGCGTGCTGGTGGCGCAGGGGCACGGCAAGGTCATCAACATCGGCAGCATCTTCAGCCACACCGCGCTCGCCACACAGGGCCCGTACGCCTCCTCGAAGGGCGCGATCCTGCAACTGACGAAGGTCATGGCCATCGAATGGGCGAAGTGCGGCGTGCAGGTGAACCTGCTGTCGCCGACGTACTTCGAGACGGAGATGACTCGCCCGGTGTACGCCGACCCGGAGCGCAAAGCCTTCATCGAGGAGCGCACGCCGATGGGCCGCTGGGGCCAGCCCCACGAGCTCGCGGGCTCTATCGTCTTCCTCGCCAGCGCGGCGAGCGACTACATCACCGGCCAGTCGCTGCTCGTGGATGGCGGGTACACCGCCTGGTAGCGGTTGGGCAGGAGGCACCGTGGACGCGAAGCACGCCACCGTCGATGAATACATCGCCTCGTTCCCGCCGAAGGTGCAGCGCACCCTGAAGCGCGTCCGGCAGGCGATCCGCAAGGCCGTGCCCGAGGCGGAGGAGGGCATCGGCTACCAGATGCCCGCGTACAAGTACCACGGGCGGCTGATCTACTTCGCCGCGTGGGCGAACCACTACGCGCTCTACCCCGGCAACGCGACGCTGGTGGAGGAGTTCGCGCCCGATCTCGTGGGCTACACGCTGTCGAAGGGCACGATCCAGTTCTCCTACGACGCCCCGATCCCCGTCGACCTCATCACGCGCATTGCGCAGCACCGCGCCGCCGAGAACCTCGCGAAGGCGGAGGCGAAGCGGCGCAAGTAGAGGGACGACGCGAGCATGATGCTGATCGGAGTGGCACGACCTCGGTCGGCCCAGTCATGCCAGCGACTTCATCACGGGCCAGGAGTTGCTCGTGGATGGGGGATATACGGCCTGGTAGCGGCGGGCTGGAGGCCACCGTGGACGCGAAGCACGCCACCGTCGACAGTACGGTCGTGCGATTTGGTGTAATCTCTCCGGCTGCAGACGAGTCGTTGGCGGACCGAGGTTGTCGTATGGGGTTCGTCGGAGCCGTTGATAGTGGAATAACGCGCTGGGCCGACTTCAGCGGGCGCGCCACCCGGTCGGAGTACTGGTATTTCAACCTCTTCTGGCTGCTCGCGCTTGTCGTTTGGAGCCTCGTCGCTGGTTTGACTGCGACATTCCTTCACCGTGAGTGGCCAGTCGCTGTCTTTGGCCTTGTAGCAATGTTGTCGATCATCCCGATGGTTGCGATCACCGCGCGCAGACTCCATGACGGGAATCGCTCCGCGTGGTGGCTCCTCGCTCTCCTCGTTGGCCCTGTTGGCGGAGCGCTCGGCAGTCTTTGGGGGTTGGCACAGTGGTTCCTCATCCTATGGTTCGGTACTCAGTCGACGTTCCCTTCGGCAAACATCTATGGGCCAGTGCCATCATCCACTGGAGCACCTGAGCCGGTCTCTCTCGCTGAGCGGTTCGGTGGCTGGCTGCGGGTGTTCTGGCTATATGTGCTGGCGCCAATCGTCGCTCCGGTGCTCGCCTTGCCCATATTCCTTCTCGGATCGCTGGGGCGACCGCTTCAGATTCTTCAGTTGGTTGTCCTGCTCGGGCTGTACTCGCTGCATCCATGGGCGGCCGTGGCTGAAGCCGTTCTGTTCCTTGCGTGGTACGGACTTGCAGGGCCGCGTGACCTTGGCGCGTTCTTGCTCAACGTGGGGCTGACGCTTGGCTGGTTGCTCTCCTATTCCAATTCCCCCGTCGCGGATTCGCTTTGGCGATTTCCCCTCGCTTGCTTGGTCGGGTACTACGTGGGGGCCGTCCTCGGTTTGCTTCCAGGGATCGTTCAACAGGCGGCACTCCGCGACCACTATCGTCGGACTGGCTTCCCCGACTTGGCCGCCAGTCTCTAACCCCGGGTTTGACTTCCCCTAGCGCCTCTCGTAGCCTCGTTACGTCACGCATACATATGACGTTGAACGGGAGTAGTACACCGCGCTGCGGGGCAGTTCCGTCGAGGGACACGAGAGAGCCGGGGCAAGGTGCGAGCCCGGCGCCTGACGAGCGGCGGCCGAATGGACCCGGGAGTCTCGATCCGATCCCGCGAGGAAACCCGCGGGGGTAGGCGTCGACGGTGGGGGCGCCGTTATTCATGCCCAGGGCATCGCCCGCCCGCATCCCCCCGGGGACGCGAGGCTGCGGCCGTGCCTCGAACGAGCCTCCGGGCGACGCTGACGGCAGCGGGCGCGGGGGATGAGTGGGTGGCACCGCGAGGACCATCGCCCCACGGGGTGATGGTCTTTTTGTTGTGCCGAGCAGTGGGTGCTCCCGGAAACGGGGAGGCCCGGAGGAACGACGATGATCGTGTCGGGTGCCAGCCGCAGCACGCCCCAGCCGAGCCTCGGCGGGTGGGCGGCGTGGTCCTGGCGACGCCGCGCCCACCTCGACCGCCACGCCCACGACGACCGCACCACCCCTGGAGCCGCCCGATGACCGCCTACCTCCCCTCCCTCACCGATGTCCGCAAGATGACCGGTCGAGGCAACGTGGTCCCCGTCTACCGCGAGGTGCGCGCCGACCTGGAGACGCCGGTGTCCGCGTTCCTGAAGGTCGCGCGCGGCCCGTACTCCTTCCTCCTGGAGTCCGTGGAGGGCGGCGAGCGGCAGGGACGGTACTCGTTCATCGGCACGGAGCCGTACCGCGTGTACGCCGGCCAGCACGAGGCGGGCGATCCGCTGAACGTGGTGCAGGCGGAGATGGCGCGCTTCCACAGCGTGGACGTGCCGGGGCTCCCCCGCTTCCACGGCGGCGCCGTCGGCTACCTCGGCTACGAGGCGGTGACCCACTTCGAGCCGCGCGTGCCGCTGGGCAAGCAGGACGTGCTCGGCGTCCCCGAGTCGTGGCTGATGTTCACGGACACCCTGCTGGTCTTCGACCACGTCAAGCACACGATCAAGGCCGTCTCCCACGTTCGGCTGGACGGCGACATCGACGCCGCGTACCGGCAGGGGCAGGCGAAGATCGACGAGTTGATCGACCGCCTCGGCCAGCCGCTGGGCGCGCTGCCGTATGTCGCCAACTCCGGGGTCCGGGGCCGCGGGGTGACCTCGAACTGGGAGCAGGCGGACTTCCTGGACGCCGTGCGCAGGGCGAAGGAGTACATCGTCCGGGGCGACATCATCCAGGTCGTGCTCTCGCAGCGCTTCACGCGCGAGACCGGCGTCCACCCGTTCGAGGTCTACCGCAGCCTCCGCGCGATCAACCCGTCGCCGTACTTGCTGTACCTGCAGTTCGGCGCCACCACCATCGTCGGCTCCTCGCCGGAGCTGCTCGTGAACATCGAGGAGGGCGTGGTGGAGGTGCACCCGATCGCGGGCACGCGCCGCCGCGGCGAGGACGCGCTGGAGGACGCCCGGCTGGCCGAGGAGCTGATCCACGACCCGAAGGAGATCGCGGAGCACGTCATGCTCCTGGACCTCGGCCGCAACGACGTCGGCCGGGTGGCCGCGACCGGGAGCGTGGAGGTCACGCAGCGGCTCGACCTGGAGTACTACTCGCACGTCATGCACATCGTCAGCCACGTGCAGGGCAGGTTGCGCGAGGGCATGTCGGCGTACGACGCGCTGCGCGCCTCGTTCCCGGCGGGCACGGTGTCCGGCGCCCCGAAGATCCGCGCGATGGAGATCATCGCGGAGCTGGAGCCCGACCGCCGCGGGCCGTACGCCGGTGGCGTCGGATTCTTCGACTTCCGGGGCAACATCGAGACCTGCATCACCATCCGCACGCTGGTCATGCAGGACGGCCAGGCGCACGTGCAGGCCGGCGCGGGCATTGTCTACGACTCCGATCCGGAGCGGGAGTACGAGGAGTGCCGCCAGAAGGCGCGCGCCCTGCTCGCGGCGATCGACGATGCCGAGGGCGGCGAGGGCGGTCCGTCCGGAAGCCTGGGGTACTAGCCATGCTCTCAGCGACTCCCATGCTGGCCTCGGCGGGCATCCTCGTGCGCGCCGACGGCAAGATCCTGCTCGCGAAGCACGCGACCGGGCCGTTCGCCGGGCGGTGGTCGATGCCCATCGTCGGGGTCGCCGACAGCGAGACCGCCGAGGATGCGCTGGCGCGGCTGCTGCGCGACATCCTGCACGTGGAGCCCGGGCCGTACGAGTTCCTGGACACGATCTACGCCGAGGGCCAGGACGGGACGCGGTTCGTGCTCAACGCCTTCACCTGCGTGCGGTGGGAGGGCGAGCCAGCGCTGGGCGCCGGCCCGTACTGCGACGCCGCGTGGGCGCCGCCGCGCGAGGCGGGGACGCTGGACCTGGTGCCGGAGGTGCGCGCATGGATCGCCGCCTCCGCCTCGGAGGGCGCGCCGGCCGCCGTGGCCTACGACCGCGCCGCGATCGAGGGGGCGATCACGGATGCGCGCGGCGACCTGATCGCCGCGTACGACACCGTCCCCGCACCATCGCGGCGCACGGCCGGCGCGGAGGGCTGGAGTCCGCTGGACGTGATCGCGCACGCCGTGGACGCGGAGGCGTACTTCGTCGGCGAGGCGCGGCGTTGCCTCGCCGAGCCGGGGCGCACGTGGCGCCTGTTCAACGACGCGCAATGGGGCGACACGCACCACCTGCGCGCGCCCGAGGACGAAACCGCGGTGCGCGCGCGCATGCAGGCCGTCCGAGGCGCCACGTTCGCGTGGCTCGCGGCGGCGGGCACGGATGCCCTCAACGCCTACGTCAACCACGAGACGCGCGGGGTGGTGCGGGTCGGCGAACGCATCGCCGGCATCGCGGACCACGATCGCGCGCACGCGGACCAGCTGCGCCAGATGGCCGCCGGGCTGCCCGGCGGCCGGACGGGCGGAGGACACTGACATGCTGCTGCTGATCGACAACTACGACTCGTTCACCTTCAACCTCTACCAGTACCTCAGCGAGCTGGGCGTGCAGGTGGAGGTGCACCGCAACGACCGCGTCAGCGTCGAGGACTGCATGGCGATGCGCCCGGACCAGGTGGTGATCTCGCCCGGGCCGTGCTCGCCTCACGAGGCCGGCATCTCGGTGGACCTGGTGAAGGCGTTCGCCGGGCAGGCGCCCCTGCTTGGGGTATGCCTCGGGCACCAGTGCATCGGCGAGGCGTTCGGCGGGGAGGTGGTCTCCGCGGGCGAGATCATGCACGGCAAGACCAGCCAGATCACCCACGACGGGCGGGGCGTCTTCGCGGGGCTCCCCAACCCGTTCGAGGCGATTCGCTATCATTCGCTGGCGATCGCGCCCGCGTCGATGCCGGACGTTCTCGAGGTGAGCGCGCGGTCCGAAAGCGGCATCATCATGGGCGTGCGGCACCGGCAGTTCGTGATCGAGGGGGTGCAGTTCCACCCCGAGTCGATCATGACGCAGCATGGCCACCAGCTGCTCCAGAACTTCCTGAACATGCGACAGCCCGTCAGCGCCTAGCCGAAGCCACGAGGAACCCGACGATGATCAAGCAGGCCCTCGCGGCGATCGTGGACGAGCGGCGTGACCTGACCGAGCACGAGGCGCAGGAGTCGATGCGCGAGATCATGCGCGCGGGCCTCGCGGAGGCCGATGGTGAGCGCGCGACCGAGGCGCAGTTCGGCGCGCTCGTCACCGCGCTGCGCATGAAGGGCGAGACCGTCGACGAGATCGTCGGCATGGCACGCGCGATGCGCGAGCACTCGCTGCACGTCGAGGTGTCCGCGAAGCCGCTGCTCGACACGTGCGGTACGGGCGGATCGAACAAGAAGGTCTTCAACGCCTCCACCGCGGCGGCCTTCGTGGCGGCGGGCGCGGGCGCGAAGATCGCGAAGCACGGCAACCGCGCGATGACCTCCCAGTCCGGGTCGGCGGACCTCCTGGAGGCGCTGGGCGCCGTGGTCACGCTCGGCCCGGAGCAGGTGGCGCAGACGATCGAGAAGACCGGCGTCGGCTTCATGTTCGCGCAGACCTTCCACCCGGCGATGAAGTTCGCCGGGCCGCTGCGGCCGCAGCTCGGGTTCCGCACCGTCTTCAACATCCTCGGGCCGCTCACGAATCCCGCGGGCGCTGCCTGTCACGTCATGGGCGTCCCGAACGCCGCGCTGGCGGAGACGCTCGCTAACGCCCTCGCGCGGCTGGGGATGCGGCACGCGCTGGTGGTCTCGGGCGAGGACGGGCTGGACGACATCACCGTCACCGGCCCGACGACCGTCTTCGAGGTGCGCGGCGACGTGGTGTCGCAGCGCACGGTGACCCCGTTCGACCTCGGCCTGACGGTGCACAGCGCCGCAGAGATCGAGGGAGGAACGCCGGAGCAGAACGCCCAGATCTTCCGCGACGTGCTCGCCGGGGAGGGGCCACTGGCCGTGCGCGACCTGATCGTGGCGCAGGCGGGCGCGGGGCTGTACGTCACCGGGCTCGCCGCCTCGCTCCGGCAGGGCGTAGAGATGGCGATCCACGCGATCGACGAGGGCGATGCCGCCGCGAAGGTCGGCGCATTCGTCGAGGCTACGCGGCGCGCGGCCGGGAAATAACCGAGAGGCCAGAGCGCATGACCGGCATGGCCCGCACCACGGGCACCGTCCTCGACCGCATCGTCGCGGATCGCCGTGTGCGCCTCGTCGAGGACCGCGCGGCGCGCGACGAGGCGGCGCTGCGCCACCGCATCGCCGCGATCGATGCGCCCGGCGCGCTGGGACCGCAGGTGTCGTTCATCGACCGCGTTCGCCTCGGCCGCCGGGCCACGCCGCCGGGCGCGCGGCTGCGCCTGATCGCGGAGATCAAGCGCGCCTCGCCGAGCAAGGGCCTCTTCGACGCCGACCTCGACGCCGGGAAGCAGGCGCTGGCGTACGCCGCCGCGGGTGCGGCGGCGATCTCCGTGCTCACCGAGCCGGATCACTTCCGGGGCACGATCGCCGACCTCGAGGCGGCACGCCGCGCCGTGGGCGGGAACCCGGACCGCCCGGCAATCCTGCGCAAGGAGTTCATCTTCGACCCGTACCAGGTGCTGGAGGCGCGCGCGTTCGGCGCGGATGCCCTCCTCCTCATCGCCATGCTGCTCGATCCCCCCGCGCTCGCGGAGCTGATCGCGCTGGCGCGGTCCCACGAGATGGAGCCACTGGTCGAGGTGCATGACGAGCCGGAGCTGCGCGCCGCGCTGGACGCCGGGGCGCGCGTGGTCGGCGTGAACAACCGCGACCTGCGCACCTTCGCCGAGGACCTCGGCGTCACGGAGCGCCTCGCCTCGCTGGTCCCGCCCGGGGTGACGCTGGTCGCTGAGTCCGCCATTCGCAACGCCGCCGACGCGCGGCGCATGGCCGCCGCCGGGGCGCACGCCCTGCTGGTGGGCGAGGCGCTGGTGCTGAGCGGCGACGTGACGGCGAAGGCGCGAGAGCTGATGCTGGTGGATGCCCCACCCGGGGCGCAGGAGGGCGCACGCCCGTGACGCTGGTCAAGATCTGCGGCAACCGGACGCCCGAGGACGTGATCGCCGCCGCGCAGGCGGGCGCGGACTTCGTCGGCATGGTGTTCGCGGATTCCTCGCGCCGCGTCGAGGTCGAAGACGCGCAGGCCATGGTGCGCGCGCTCGGCGGGCCGCTCGCCGCCCACGAGCTGACGCTGCCCCCACAGACCATCGCGCACGCGCGACACGACGTGACGGCGTGGTTCCAGCACGGGACGCAGGTGATCGCCCGCTACCTGGAGGCGAAGCGCCCGCTCACGGTCGGCGTCTTCGCCGACCAGCCGATCGACGAGGTGAACGAGCTCGCGGAGCAGGCGGGTGTCGACCTCGTGCAGCTCTCCGGCGATGAGTCGTGGGAGGACTGCCTGCTGGTCACGAAGCAGGTGATCCAGGTGGTGCACGTCTCCCCGCTCGACTCCCCCTCGGACCCCATGGAGCAGGTGCAGCCGGGCTTCGCGATCGCGCTGATGCTGGATGCCGCCCACGGACCGTACCGTGGGGGGAGCGGCCGCACCTTCGACTGGGAGGTCGCCCGCCGCGTCGCCGAGCGGGTGCCCATGATGCTGGCTGGCGGGCTGACGCCGGAGAACGTAGGTGAGGCGGTGCGCCTCGTCCGTCCCTGGGTGGTCGACGTCTCCAGCGGCACGGAGACGGGCGGACGCAAGGACCACGCACGCGTGCGCGCATTCATCGAGGCAGTGCGGGCGGCGGACGAGGAGAGTTCACGATGACGCAGACCCTCCCGGACGCCCGCGGTCACTTCGGCGAGTTCGGCGGGCAGTACGTCCCCGAGACGCTGATGCCCGCGCTCATCGAGCTCGAGGCGGCGTACCACGCCGCCATGCAGGACCCGGAGTTCCACCGCGAGCTGGACGGCCTGCTGAAGGACTACGTCGGCCGCCCGTCGCCGCTCACGCTGGCGAGCCGCCTCTCCCAGGAGGTCGGCGCGAAGGTCTATCTCAAGCGCGAGGACCTGAACCACACCGGGGCGCACAAGATCAACGCTGTGCTCGCGCAGGGGCTCCTCGCGCGGCGCATGGGCAAGCGGCGGATCATCGCGGAGACGGGCGCCGGCCAGCACGGCGTGGCGACGGCGACGGTGTGCGCGCTCTTCGGCCTCGACTGCATCGTCTACATGGGCGCCGAGGACGTGCGGCGGCAGGCACTCAACGTCTTCAAGATGAAGGTGCTCGGCGCCGAGGTGCGCACCGTGCAGGGCGGATCGCGCACGCTGAAGGACGCCACCAACGAGGCGATCCGCGACTGGGTCACCAACGTGCGCGACACGTACTACATCATCGGCAGCGTCGTCGGACCCCACCCGTACCCCGCCATGGTGCGCGACTTCCAATCGATCATCGGCCGCGAGGCCCGGGAGCAGATGCTCGCGGCCGAGGGGCGCCTGCCCACGATCGCCGTGGCGTGCGTCGGCGGCGGGTCCAACGCCATGGGGCTCTTCTACCCCCTCCTGGAGGACCCGGTGCGCCTGATCGGCGTCGAGGCCGCAGGCGAGGGACTGGCGAAGCGGCATGCGGCCACGCTGGGCGCGGGGCGACCGGGCGTGCTGCACGGCGCTCGCTCATACCTCCTGCAGGACCAGTGGGGGCAGGTGATGGAGGCGCACTCCATCTCCGCCGGGCTCGACTACCCCGGCGTGGGGCCGGAGCACTCCTGGCTGAAGGTCAGCGAGCGCGCCGAGTACGCCTCCGTCACGGATGACGAGGCCCTCTCGGCGCTCCAGGCGCTCTCGCGCATGGAGGGGATCATCCCCGCGCTGGAGTCCTCGCACGCCATCGCGCACGTCCTGAAGATGCGCGGCGAGGTGACCCCGGACGACCTGATCGTCGTGAACCTCAGCGGCCGCGGCGACAAGGACATGAACACGGTCGCCGCCGCGCTGGGCGTCACGCTCTAAGGACGGCCACGGGGGGGGCGCATCGTGGTGGCGAGCGAGGAGATGCGCGCGTTCTTCGAGGCGTACAACACCGCATCGAACGCTCTCGAAGCGGACGGCCTCGCGCGATTCTTCGGGGACGTGTGCCTCGCGGCGGCGCCGGGATTCGCGGCGGCGACGACCAGCCTCCAGGAGTTGCGCGACGTCCTCGGCCCGCTGGTGGAGTTCTACCGCGGCATCGAGCGTGGGCCGGTCCATCTCGCGTCCATCGAGGAGCAGTCGCTCGGGGCGGCGCACGCGCTGGTCACCGTGGGCTGGACGACGACCTTCCCACGCGTCGCGGGCCCCGTGGTGTTCACCATCTCCTACCTGGTGCAACGTGGCGACCCGCCGCACATCATCGGCTTCGTGTCGCACGACGACGAGCGCGCCATGCTGACCGCCCTCGGCATCGCGCTCTAGCGCGCGAGCGGCGGCAGCCCCCACGCGGCGGGGTCGAACGCCTCGAGGCTCTCCAGTACGAGGTGGGCCGCAGCCACGCGGTCGCGGTGCACGTCCTCCGGGATCGCGACGACGTGCATCCCGGCGGCGAGCGCGGCCTCCACGCCCAGCGGGGCGTCCTCGAACACGAGCGTCGTCTCCGGCGGCGCGCCGATGAGCCCGGCGGCGTGGAGGAAGATGTCGGGCGCGGGCTTGCCGCGCGCGACATCGTCTGAGGTCACGATGGCGCCGAAGATCGTCAGCCAGTCCGCGTGGGCCGCAGTCTTGTAATCGAGGGTACGGCGGCTGGACGAGGTCGCGATCGCCTGGGGAATGCCGTGCGCGTGGAGGTGACGGCTGAGCTCCCGCGCCCCGGGCATCGGCGGGCAGTCCCGCACCATGCCCTCCAGGCGCGCGTCGCGGGCGGCGATGAACTCCTCCGGGGTGATCGGCAGGCCGAGCGCCTCCACGAAGATGCGGGCGGCGACGGCGCCGGGCCGGCCCATCATCTGCCGCCGCACCTCGGGCCCGTACTCGCGCCCGAAGCGCGCCGCGATCTCGGCGATTACGGCGACATAGGACGGCTCGGTGTCGAGCAGCGTCCCGTCGAGGTCGAAGATGACGTGAGTGATGCGCGGCAGCCGGTGCTCCTCGTCCCACGTGTCAGGCGACGCTTCCGCTCCAGTATCTCCTGCGCCCGCGCTCCCCGCTTCCGGCCGGACACTGGTAGCCTCGTCCCATGTTCCACGAGGAATCCGTGTCGCTCCCGGAGGTGCAGGCGGCGCTCCCGCCGTCGGAGCCCGTGAAGGTCTGGCGGCCGTCGGACCTCATCGCTGGCGTCGTGCTGCTGCTGCTCGGGTTCGTGGTGGCGGTCGGGGTCTCCGCCGTGATCGTCGCGTGGGGGCACATGGCCCGCACCGACCCGGCGGTAGCGCTGATCTTCACGGTGGCGACGCTGGTGGCCGAGGTGTGGGCGGGCGTGATCGTCGTCGCGCTGGCGGTGCGCCGTGGCGTGACGCCCGGCGATCTGGGCTTTCGCCTGCCCCGCACGTGGTCGCTGGTGCCCGTCGCGGTCGTCGGCGCGTACGGTTCGTTGATAGCGTACACGGCGATGATCCTCGCGATTG
Organism: Dehalococcoidia bacterium; assembly: GCA_041674525.1. GTDB lineage: Bacteria > Chloroflexota > Dehalococcoidia > UBA2979 > UBA2979 > SHYQ01. The sequence continues at coordinate 11,028 of JBAYVN010000017.1, forward strand.
AGGGTGCGACCGGGGCTGACCTCTCGTACTTTCGGCAGGGGAACCAGATTCCCGCGGACCTTCCCCGGACGATGCTGATCTGGGGCCTGCTGGGGCTGACCGTGGTCCTTGCCGCGCCGCTGAGCGAGGAGCTCTTCTTCCGCGGGCTGATCTACCGGGGGCTTGCGGGGATCGGCGGCCCCACGCTCGGCATCGTCGCCAGCGGGCTGGCGTTCTCGGCGGTGCACGGGAACCTGAGCGTGATCCTGCCATTTGCGTTGATCGGCATGATCTTTGCGTGGGCGTATCGTGCCTCAGGCTCGCTCTGGACCACGATCGCCGCGCACGCGATCTTCAATGGGGTGAACTTTGTCTTCAGCCTGTACGGAGTGACCTCGTGAGTGACCGGATCGCCGAGATGTTCGCGCGTACGCGGGCCGAGGGGCGCCCCGCCGTGATCCCCTTCCTTCCCGCGGGGTGGCCGGAGCCGGATGACACCGTCCGGCTGGTGGAGGCGGCGATCGAGGGCGGCGCGGACGCCGTGGAGATCGGACTCCCCTTCAGCGACCCGCTGGGGGACGGACCGGTCAACCAGCAGGCGTATCAGGAGGCCATCCGGGGCGGCTGCAACACGGAGACGGCGCTCTCCGCGGTGGCGGAGCTGCGGGCCCGCGGGGTTCGCGCGCCCTTACTCGTTATGGGATACTTCAACCCCGTTCTCGCCTACGGGGTGACCCGGTTCGTGCAGGCCGCCGCACGCGCGGGCGTCGATGGCTTGATCATCGTCGACCTGCCGCCGCAGGAGGCTGCCGAACTGGAGATCCCGGCTCGCGAGGCGGGTCTGCACATGGTGTACCTGCTGGCGCCCACCTCCACGGATGACCGTATCCGGCTCGTGGCGGAGCACGCCAGCGGGTTCATCTACTGCGTGAGCGTGGTCGGGATCACCGGCGAGCGCCGGGAGCTCTCGGCGGAGCTGCCGGAGTTCATCGCGCGGGTGCGGGCGCGGACTGATCTGCCGCTGGCCGTGGGCTTCGGCATCTCGGCGCGGGAGCACGTGCAGGCGGTGGGCGCGCTGGCCGACGCCGCGATCGTCGGCAGCGCCTTCGTGCGCACGATTGCGGAGGCGACCGCGCAGCAGCGCCCGGAGGCGGTCCGGGCATTCGTTGAGGAGATCACCGGGCATGAGCCAGCCGTGCGCTCCTGAGGTTCCGTGCCCCGCTTCCCGTCCACCCGTGCTCATCCCATCCCGGCGGGCCTGAAACACACAGGGGAACGGAGTCAGTTCGATGCTCGTGCGCGGCATCAGGGGCGCCACCACCGTTGAGTCCAACACCCGCGAGGAGATCCTCGCGGCGGCTCGCGAGCTCCTCGACGCGATCGTGCGGGCGAACGACCTCCCGCACGACCACGTGGCGTCGATCATCTTCACCACCACGCCGGACCTCAACGCAGAGTTCCCCGCCGTCGCCGCGCGCGAGCTCGGGTGGACGGATGTCGCGCTGGAGTGCATGCACGAGATGAACGTCCCGGGCAGCCTGCCGCGGTGCCTGCGCATCCTGATGCACGTGAACACGGAGCGATCTGCCGCGGAGATCCAGCACGTCTACCTGCGCGGCGCCGTGGTGCTGCGCCGTGACCTCGTGGAGCGCCAGGGGGTGACCTCATGATCGTTGTCATGCGGCCCGATCACACGCCGCAGCAGGTGCAGGCGGTCATGGAGCGCCTGGTGCAGTTCGGCCTGCAGGGCCAGACGATCCACGGCGTCGAGCGGGAGGTGATCGCCGGCCTCGGGCAGGTGCTCCAGGATCACCGCGACGAGATCTCGATGATGCCGGGCGTGGACGAGGTCATCCGCGTCTCCAAGCCCTACAAGCTCTCCAGCCGCGAGGTGCACCCGAAATACACGATCGTCGACCTGCCGCACGGCGTGCGCGTCGGTGGCGGCCGTCCCGTCTTCATGGCCGGCCCGTGCGCCATCGAGAGCGAGGATCAGCTGATGGCGGCGGCACGGGGGGTGCGCAAGGCGGGCGCGCACGTGCTCCGCGGCGGCGCCTTCAAGCCGCGCTCGTCGCCGTACTCGTTCCAGGGCCTCGGCCTGGAGGCGCTGAAGCTCCTGCGCGCCGCCGGCGACGAGGTGGGCATGCCGGTGATCACGGAATGCCTGTCGGTGCGCGACGTGGACGTCTGCGCGCAGTACTCCGACGTCCTCCAGATCGGCGCGCGCAACATGCAGAACTTCGTGCTCCTGCAGGAGGTCGGGAAGACCGGCAAGCCCGTGCTGCTGAAGCGCGGCATGTCCGCGACGATCGAGGAGTGGCTGCTCGCCTCCGAATACGTCATGTCCCAGAACAACCCGAACCTGATCCTCTGCGAGCGAGGCATCCGCACCTTCGAGACGGCGACGCGCAACACCCTGGACCTGAACGCGGTGGCCCTGGTGAAGCGCCTCAGCCACCTGCCCATCATCGCCGACCCCTCGCACGGCACCGGCAAGTGGTACCTCGTGCGGCCGATGTCGATGGCGTCGCTCGCGGCCGGCGCGGACGGACTGATGATCGAGGTGCATCCGAACCCGGACCACGCGCTGTCGGACGGCGCGCAGTCGCTCACCCCCGCGAACTTCGCGGACCTCGCCGAGGAGGCGCGCCGCCTGGCCGACGCGCTGTCGCGCCCCTTCGCCGAGCCGCCCGCGGCAGCGGCGACCGCCTGATCGTGCCCGCCGAGCCGCAGCCGCAGCCCGCGCCCTCCGTGGAGGCGCCGCCGGAAGCCCCGGCCTCCACGCTCCCGGACTCCGTCACACCAGACGTGGGCTTCCGCTTCGATCTCCCGGTCTTCGAGGGGCCACTGGACCTCCTGCTTCACCTCATCGAGCGCGAGGAGCTCGACATCACGGAGGTGTCGTTGCTCGCCGTGACGGAGCAGTACCTCCGCCACCTGCGCGCACAGGAGCACATCAACCTCGGCGCGCTTGCGGAGTTCATCGCGATCGGCGCGCGCCTGCTGCTGCTGAAGTCGCGTGCACTGCTGCCGCGCGAAGCCCAGCCCGCCGTCGAGGAAGAGGACGAGGGCACCGACATCCGCGCCCTGGTCCACGCGCTGAAGGAGTACCGGCGCTTCAAGCAGGCCGCCGAGTACCTCCGTGACCGCGACGGCACCAGCGGGACGTACCGCCGCGTGGCGCCGCAGCCGAAGGTGCCGCTGCCCACGGGCCTGGAGTCCGTCACGCTCTCCTCGCTGGTGGACGTGCTCCGCGACATCATGGAGCGGATTCCCGCCGAGGAGCCCGCGGGCGAGGTGGCCCGCGAGCCGGTCCGGCTGCGCGACCGCATCGCTCGCCTCGTCGACCGCCTGGAGGTGGACCGTCGCACCTCCTTCCGCCGCATGATCGAGGGTGCGGCGACGCGCACGGAGGTGATCGTCGACTTCATGGCCGTCCTGGAGCTGATCAAGCAGCGCTACCTGGAGGCCGTGCAGTCCGAGTCGTTCGGTGACATCGACCTCGTGAGGCTGGACGGCGCCATCGCGCCGTCGTTCGGCGCCTCCAGCGGGGCCGAGCTGGACCAGGATTTCGCGGGAGTCTGACCGGACCCCGGTGCTACGATCGAGATACATGCGCAGAAGGGATCCCCACCCCCGTGCTGCTGGTCCGCGACGAACTTCGGCGCACCGTCACGCCCGGCGATCACGCCGTTTCGATCGGCGTGTTCGATGGCGTGCACGGGGGGCATCGGCTCCTGATCCAGCGCCTGCTGGACGAGGCGCGCGCACGTGATCTGACAGGCGGCGCGATCACGTTCCACCCGCACCCGGTCACCGTGGTCCACCCGGACGTCTCCTTCTCCTACCTCGAGTCCACAGAGCGGCGGGTGGAGCTGCTGCGCGAGCTCGGCGTGGCGTTCGTCTCCGTGCTGACCTTCACCTCCGAGCTGCAGCAGGTCGCGGCCGCCGACTTCACCCGCGTGCTGGTGGAGGAGGCGCGCATGCGTCTGCTGGTCGTGGGCGAGGACTTCCGCCTCGGCCGCGGCGGCGAGGGTAACGGCGAGCGCCTGCGCGCCATCGGCGTCGAGCAGGGGTACGAGGTGATCGCGGTGCCCCTGCTGGAGGACGGCGCCGGGGTCGCGCGCATCTCCTCCACCCGCATCCGCGAGGCCCTGGCGGCCGGAGAGATGGAGGAGGTCGCCTCGCTCCTGGGGCGGCCGTACGCCATCCGCGGCCCGGTCCTGCACGGGGACCACCGCGGCCGGGGCATCGGCTTCCCCACGCTCAACATCGGCGTCAGCCCGGACCGGGCGCTCCCGCCGAACGGGGTATACGTCACGCGCGCGCTGGTAGACGATCAGGCGCACGGCGCGGTCACCAACATCGGTACGCGTCCCACGTTCGATGGGCAGGCCGTCACGGTGGAGACGCATCTCCTGGACTTCGAGGGCAACCTCTACGGGCGCGTGGTGACCGTCGAACTGCTGCACCGGCTCCGGGGCGAGCAGAAGTTCGGCGGCGTGGAGGCCCTGGTGGCGCAGATCGAGCGCGACGTGCAGGAGACGCGACAGTGGTTCGCATGACCGGGACAGCCGTCATCCGGAGAGCGGGGCGCGCGGCATGACCTCGCACCCCCGGCGCATGGCCCCCGTCGAGGAGCAGATGCGCATCCTCATGGCGGGCACCGAGTTCGGCGACGACGCGACGCGCCGCACCATGGAGCGCGAGCTGCGCGCCCGCATCGAGGAAGACCGCCCGCTCCGCGTCTACTGCGGGTTCGACCCGACGAAGGTCGACCTCCACCTCGGACACACCGTGCCGATGCGCAAGCTGCGGCAGTTCCAGGACCTCGGGCACGAGGTGACGTTCCTCATTGGCTCGTTCACGGCGCTGATCGGCGATCCCACAGGGCGCGACAAGACGCGCCCCGTGCTCACCCCCGACGAGGTCGAGGTGAACGCCCGCACCTACACCGACCAGGCCTTCGCCGTGCTGGATCGAGCGCGCACCACGATCCGCTACAACGGCGAGTGGCTCTCGAAGTTGACCTTCGCGGACGTCACGCGCATCACCGGGCACTACACGCTGCAGCAATTCCTGCGCCGCGAGAACTTCGCGAAGCGGCAGGCGTCCGGCGACCCGATCCACATCAGCGAGTTCCTGTACGCCATGATGCAGGCGTACGACGCCTACCACCTGGAGACGGACGTCCAGATCGGCGGCACCGATCAGACCTTCAACCTCCTCGCCGGGCGGCAGCTGCAGGAGGCGATGGGGCAGCGGCCGCAGGTGTGCATCACGCTCCCCATCCTCGTGGGCACCGACGGCCACGAGAAGATGTCGAAGTCGCTCGGGAACTACGTGGGCATCACCGAGTCACCAGCCGACATGTTCGGCAAGGTGATGTCCATCCCCGACAGCGCGATCGTGGACTACTTCACGCTCGTCACGCCCCTCGGTCCGAGCGAAGTCGAGGAGATCCGCGCGGCCCTCGAGGCCCGCGTGCTCGCGCCGATGGAGGCGAAGAAGCGCCTCGGCGAGGAGATCACCGCAGTGTTCCACAGCCGTGCGGCGGCGCAGGAGGCGCGCGCGTACTTCGAGGCCACCGTGCAGCGCAAGGAGACCCCGGACGAGATGCCGGAGCACGCCGTCGCCGGCCGGGTGCCGCTCACGGACGCGCTGCGCGGCGCCGCCTTGGTGAAGAGCAACGGCGAGGTGCGCCGCCTGGCGGAGCAGGGTGCCCTGGCCGTGAACGGCGAGCGCGTCGCCGACTTCAACCTCGAGGTCGGTCCGGGCGATGAGATCCGCGTGGGGCGTCACCGCTTCCTGCGCATCGTGGCAGAGTGAGGCGAGGGGGCGGGGCAGTCGATGATCGACAGCGGTTCTGACCTCGACCTCGAGGCCGCGATCCAGAACATCCAGGAGGCGGAAGTCGTCTGCCTCTACTTCCCCACCTTCAACCAGACGCTGCTGGTGGACGCGCGCACCGCGCCCAGCGTGGGGCCGATGATGGCCGTGGTCCCCATGACGCGCAGCGTCGCCGATCGCATCCGATCGCTTCGCCGCCTGCGCCCGCAGCTGCCTCGCCCCGAGTCGATCACGATGATCCCATGGGGGCGTCGCGTTGGCTCGCTCGTGGACTGCGGCCTGTGGACTCACATCCTCGCGCGCGTCAACGACCCCGCGTGTGCCGAGGACTGCATGAAGCGCCTGCGCACCATGGAGCTGTCCGAGTTCCGCGACGCCATCATCGGACGCGCGTACCAGTCCATCTGGTCCCGCACCGACGCGAAGCGCGAGATCGACGAGCCGTAGTCCTCGCCCCGGACCGTCGAGGAGACTGCGGCGGGCGGCTTCCCCAGAGCACAGCCGATCACGCCGGACGAGGGAGCATCCACGCGACGAGCGATAGTCCTCGCTCCCGGCCTTCGAGGGGCCTACGGCAGGCGGCCCACCCTCTCGGACCGGCGGGGCGACTCCGGGTATCGAATGCAGGATCGACGCGTCCGCACCTTCGGGGTGTCCCGGTCAGGGTGCCCGTGAGGGACGACGTGCCCTCACGGGCACCCTGTTCCGGCGCTGGGAAGGGGGCAGGGGGATGGGCCGCCCCCTGCCGTCTCCTCGACGCTCGCGGGGCGCTACGACGCCGGGCGCAAGTCGAGGACCTCGAGCTTCAGCGCGCCGCCGCCCCGGAAGTCGTCGCGCTTGAAGGTGTAGACGATGTCCGCACGCTCGCCGGCGGGCACCATGTGCTCCGCGTTGCCGAAGGCGATCGCGCGCCACGTGACCGCGCCCTCGGTTCCCGGTCAGGGTGCCCGTGAGGGACGAAGTCCCTCATGTCTCATCCCCCTTCCCGCGCCGGGAAGGGGGCGGGGGATGGGCCGCCCCCGCCGTCTCCTCGACGCTCGCGGGGCGCTACGACGCCGGCCGCAGATCGAGGACCTCGAGCTGCAGCGCGCCGCCGCCGCGGAAGTCGTCGCGCTTGAAGGTGTAGACGATGTCCGCACGCTCGCCGGCGGGCACCATGTGCTCCGCGTTGCCGAAGGAGATCGCGCGCCACGTGACCGCGCCCTCCTTCAGCGTCAGTTGCAGGTGCGCCCCGTCCGACCCCACCGCGCGCGTCTCCGCGACCGTCACCCCGCGCGCGAGGAACGTGGGCGTCGGGTTGCCGATGCCGTGCGGGCCCAGCAGTCCCAGCCACTGGATCACCTGCCGGTTCACGTCCGCCAGCGACAGCTCCGCGTCCACCGAGATCGTCGGCGCGAGATCGGTGACGTCCAGGTGCTCAGAGGCGTCCGCGATCAGGCAGCGGCGCACCTCGTCGAGGCGCTGTGCTTCGATGCTGAAGCCCGCGGCAGCGCGGTGTCCGCCGAAGCGCAGGAAGAGGTCGGTGTTGCGGCGCAGCAGCGCGGTGATGTCGAACTCGTCGATCGAGCGGCACGAGGCGCGCCCCTCGCCGTCGATGATCTGCATCACGATCGTCGGGCGGTGGTACTCGTCCGCGAGCCGCGAGGCGGCGAGGCCCACGATGCCCATCGAGATCACGGGCGAGGCGACGATCAGCAGCGGCCCCGCGATGTCCGCGGGGGTGAGCGCCGCCCGCGCGATCTCCACGGCCTCCGTCGTCTGCTCGCGGCGCTGCCGGTTCAGCTCGTCGAGGCGCTCCGCCAGCGCGCGCGCCTCGTCGTCGCTGCTCGCGAGCAGCAGGTCCAGCGCCAGGCGTGCGTGCTCCATGCGCCCCGCCGCGTTCAGCCTCGGCCCCAGCGCCCAGCCGCAGGTGTCGACCGACGCCTCCTCCAGGCTCGTCCCCGCGATCGCGCAGAGCGCGCGCAGTCCCGGCCGCGTCGAGGCGCGCAGGGCGTCCATGCCGAGCCGCACGAGGTCGCGGTTCTCCGACACCATCGGCGCGAGGTCGCAGATCGTGCCCAGCGCCACCAGCGCGCGGTGGGACTCGGGCGCGTAGGGGCGGCCCATGCGGTCGTGCAGGTCGTGGACCACCTTGTACGACACACCCACGGCGGCGGGCTCCGAGCCGTACTCGGAGTGCGCGAGCTTCGGGTTCACGATCGCCAGCGCGGCGGGCAATTCCGGCGGCACCGTGTGGTGATCCAGCACGAGCACGTCCATGCCGAGCGCGTTCGCCTCCGCGACCTCGGTCACCGCGCTGGTGCCGCAGTCCGCCGTGACCAGCACCGTGGCGCCCTGCGCGGCGAGCGCGCGCACGGCGTTCACGTTCGGTCCGTACCCCTCGGAGAAGCGGTGCGGCAGGTATGGGATCGGCCGCGCGCCGAGGTCACGCAGCCCCTCGACGAGGATCGCCGCCGAGGTCACCCCGTCCACGTCGTAGTCGCCGAACACCGCCACGGTCTCGCCGCCTCGGCAGGCGCGCGCGAGGCGTTCCACTGCGACGTCGAGGTTCGGCATCAGCGCGGGATCGGTCAGGTCGCCGGGCCGCCCGAGGTACGCGCGCGCCTCGGCAGTGGTGTGCACCTCGCGGTGGGCGAGCAGCACGCGCATCAGCGGCGGCAGCCCCGCCCCCGCGTCCGCGAACCCCTCGAGCGGCGGCGTCGCAAGCACGCGCCACCGTCGGCCGCCGGAGCCGGCGAGGAGGAGGTCGGAAGTGGGGGTGGTTGTCATGGGGTAGCCCAGTCGCCGAATCGGTTGGAGGTCCAAAGGCGCTCCGCGTCCTCGTCATCGAGCCATAAGATCAGGTCGATCGAGGACAGCTCGACAGGATCAATCCCTCGTACTGCTTCGAGAATTCGATCGCGGATCATAATTCCATCGGCCTTGTCCAGCACGAGGATGTGCTCATCAGCCCAGCGTCGCCCCTCGAATTTCTGCGCGGCGGCGTCGACCATTCGCGTCACCGCCTCCGTGGTGGACTCGCGAACATCGATCAACGCACCAACCAGCATCTCGACGGATGGTGGGTCATCATCGTCGTCGAGGCGCGTTAGGCCCCATTCCTCATCCCACGTAAGCGGACCAGCGCCATCTTTCACCCGGCGTTCACAGGCATCAACCAACGCGGCGGCGAAGCTCGCTCGGGCGAGATCAGTGTGGAAAGAGTGCTCGTAGGTGTCGCAGTCGACGAGCATGAATGCACCATTCAACTGCGGCGAGACGCGCGTTACTTCGTCTCCGGAATACTGATGACAACAGTAGATGAAGCCGTCGCCACCTTCTCGTGAGAGTGAGACGTAGGAGTCGCGGCGGTAGAGGATTGAACTCCGATCGCCAGGCGATAGCTTCGGGCCTACTTGTGCGATCTGCGATCGAAGCCGTCTGATGAGCGGCTGACCAATCGGCAATGTGAAGTCATCAGGTGGGCTCAGAAGGAAGTGTCCTCCCGAGTCCGGGGCGAGGCGGCGACTCAGGTAAGTCAGGTATGCACCGTGCTGATCGAACGCAGCGTGCGACAAGCGCTTTACTTCAACGGCGGCCGTGCGCGTGCCGTCACGGATGAGCGTCTCGGGAGACGGGACGTTTGGATTGTGGTCGTCGAGAGAATCCTCGTCGGCGATCTCCCAGTGCCCCCCGAGTGTCTGGCTCAGGTGCCGACACGCACTTTGGACTGAGCGACGTTCCTGCTCAGTAAGCGCCACTCATCCCTCGGCGCGCTTGAAGATCAGCGAGGAGTTGTGGCCGCCGAAGCCGAGGCTGTTCGACATGACGTACGTCAGCGGCAGCTCGCGCGACTCGTTGGGGACGTAGTCCAGGTCGCAGTCCGGGTCGGGGGTGACGAGGTGGTGCGTGCCGTGGATGCGCTGGTCGCGCAGCGAGAGCACGCACACGGCCGCTTCCACGCCACCGGCAGCGCCGAGCGTGTGTCCGACCATGGACTTCGTCGAGGAGACCGGGATGCTGTACGCGGCCTCGCCGAAGACCGTCTTGATCGACAACGTTTCGAACTTGTCGTTCAGCGGCGTGCTGGTGCCGTGCGCGTTCACGTAGTCGATGTCACTCGCGGTGATGCCCGCCTTGCGCAGGGCGATGTTCATCGCGCGCGCCGCGCCCTCACCGTTTTCGGAGGGCTGGGTGACGTGGAAGGCGTCCGCGGACTGACCGTATGACGCGAACTCCGCGAGGATCGGCGCGCCGCGGCGCACCGCGTGCTCGCGCTCCTCCAGAATCAGGATGCCGGCGCCCTCACCCAGCACGAAGCCGTCGCGGCCCGCGTCGAAGGGGCGGCTGGCGGTCTCCGGGTCGTCGTTGCGGGAGAGTGCGCGCGAGGCGGCGAAGGCCGCGACGGACATGCGCGTCACGGAGGCCTCGGCGCCGCCGGCGATCATCGCGATGGCGTCGCCGCGCTTGATCGTCTCGAGGGCGGTGCCCAGCGCGTCCGCGCCCGAGGCGCAGGCGCTGACGGTGTTGAAGTTGGGGCCACGCGCGCCGAAGCGGATGGACACCTGGCCCGCGGCCATGTCCGGGATGAACATCGGCACCAGGAACGGCGAGATGCGGCTGGGGCCCTTCTCGAAGAGGACCTTGAACTCCTCCTCGAGGGTGGACATGCCGCCGATGCCCGCGCCGATCATGCAGCCGATCTCGTCGCCCTCGGCCCGCACGTCCAGGCCGGACTGCTCGATCGCCTCGCCCGCCGCGACGACGGCGAGGTGGGTGAAGCGGTCCATGCGGCGCGCTTCCTTGCGGTCCAGGTACTGCGTGAGGTCGAACTCCGGCACCTCGCCCGCGACTTTCGCCGGGAGGTCGCTGGGGTCGATGAGCGTGATCGGGCGGATGCCGTTCGTGCCGGCCAGGAGAGCCTGCCACGAGGCCTCGCGCCCCGCGCCCACCGCGGTGAGCAGGCCCACGCCGGTCACCACGACCCGTCGTTCATCGGGTCGCCGTTCGTCGGGCATCACTGGTCCCATCGTCCGAAGATGATCGCGGAGTTGTGTCCACCCAGGCCCACGGAGGTGCTCATGGCGCGCCGCACGGGGGCGGTCCGGGCCACGTTCGGGACATAGTCCAGGTCGCAGTCGGGGTCGGGCGTGTGGTAGTTGATCGTCGGCGGCACCACGCCGTGGTAGCAGGAGAGCGCGGCGATCGCCGCCTCCACAGCCCCGGCGGCGCCCATCATGTGGCCGATGATCGGCTTCGTGGACGACACCATCAGGCGATCCGCGTCCGCGCCGAAGACCTCGCGGATCGCGGTGGTCTCCGCCCGGTCGTTGAGCGCGGTGCCCGTGCCGTGGGCGTTGATGTAGTCGATGTCGCCCGGCTGCAGGTGCGCCTCGGCCATCGCCTCGCGCATCGCCTGGGCCACGCCGTGCCCGTCCTCGGCGGCGGCGACCATGTCGTACGCGTCGTTGCTCGTCGCGGCGCCGAGCCACTCGGCGTAGATGCGCGCGCCGCGCGCCTGCGCGTGCTCGAGCGATTCGAGGACCATGATCCCCGCGCCCTCGCCCAGGATGAACCCGCTGCGATCCGCATCGAACGGGCGCACGGCCTTCGTGGGATCCTCGGCTACGGCGAGCGCCCTCATGGCGTGGAAGCCGGCGTAGTAGACCGGCGTCAGGGGCGCCTCATAGCCGCCGGTGATCATCACGTCGGCGCGCCCGCTCGCGATGATCTCGGCCGCCTCGCCGGTGGCTGCGCCGCCGGTGGCGCAGGCGGCGCTGATCGCGAAGTTCGGCCCCCGCGCGCCGATGGCGATGGCGATCAGGCCGGTCGCCGTGTCCGGGAGCATGTGCGAGGTGAGGAACGGCGAGACGCGGCGCGGGCCCTTCTCATCCAGGACGCGCTGCTGATCCACGAGCAGGTGCGCCGCCCCCATGCCCGTGCCGAGGACGACCCCGACCCGCTTCCCGTTCTCGCGGGGCATGTCCAGTCCCGCGTCCGCGATCGCCCCCTGCGCTCCCGCGATCGCGAAGATCGAGGACTGGTCCAGGCGGCGGAGGAGCTTTGCCTCCACCACGCTCGCGGGGTCCAGTCCGCGCACCTCGCCCGCGATCGGGCACTCGTACGCCGAGGTGTCGAAGTGGGTGATCGGTCCGATGCCGGACTTCCCGGCGACGAGCGCCGCCCACGTGGTTGCCACGTCGTTGCCGACGGGCGTGATCAGGCCGATGCCGGTGAGTACGACGCGTGCCATGGCTATCGCGCCGCGTGCCGGGCGGGGAGCACCGAGATCGGGATCGGATTCTCGCGCGCGTCGTCCAGCGATACCGCGGTCATGTCGCTGGCGATGCGCTTGGCCATGCGCGCCAGCGCGTGGCCGGGACCGACCTCCACGAGCGTCTCCACACCCTCGCGCGTCATGCGGCGCACGTTCTCGGTCCACAGCACGGGCGAGCGCAGCTGCGCCTCGAACTCCGCGCGGACCTCCGCGGCGGTGCGCAGGAGGTCGCTCGTGATGTTCGAGACGATCGGCCGGTCGGGGACCACGATCGGGACCTCGCGGATGATCTCGGCGAACTCGTTCGACTGGTCGGTGTGCAGGGGGGTGTGGCTGGAGACCTTCAGGCGCAGGCGGATCGCCCTGCCCTGCAGGGCCTTCGCCGCCTCCATCGCCCGCTCGAGGGCGGAGACGTCTCCACTGATCACGATCTGCGTGTCCTCGTTGTGGTTCGCCACGTCCACGCGATCATCTTCGCTGGCCGTGACGTTCGCGCAGATCTCGCGTACCACCTGTGGGGCCAGGCCGACGATCGCCGCCATGCCCACGGGGCGCGCGGCGTTGAAGGAGCCCATCAACCGCCCGCGCTCAACCATGATGAACAGCGCGTCGCGGAAGGACAGCGCGCCCGAGGCCACGGCGGCGCTGAACAGGCCCAGCGAGTGTCCGCCGAACAGGCGCGGGCGCACGTTGTCTCCGACCTCGTTCAGCTTCTCGCGCATGGCGCGGAGAATCGCCACGGAGGTCGTTAGGACCGCGGGCTGCGTGTTCTGCGTGGTCGCCAGCTCGTCCTCGCTGCTGTCGAAGCAGACCTTCGCGAGGTCCATGCCGGTGAAGTCGCTCGCCTCCTCGAAGGTCAGGCGCGCCGCCTCCGAGTGCTCGCATACCAGCCGGCCCATGCCGGGGGCCTGGGAGCCCTGGCCGGGGAAGACGATGGCGATGGGGTCGGTGGCGCCGGCAGGCGAATCGGCGCTGGAGTCAGGACGGGGCGCGGTAGCGTCGGTCATGCTGCCTCTCCACGGACGGGGCACGCCACCCCGATCATCCGTTCTGACGATTGTACCATTCGGATCCGGCACGCCGTCCCGCATCCGCACCTGCATCGCCACTTGCGTCGCCGTCCTCCGGCGTGCCGGTGGCTCCGCGCCGGCCGTCGGGATCGACGGTGCGGCGCACCTCCGGGAGCAGTCGCAGCAGGTCGCTCGCCAGCGTGGAGGCGGCGCCGATGCGCTGCTCGGCCAGCCGCCCGCACTCGGCGTGCACGGCCACGCCCGCCGAGGCGGCGTCGAACGCGTCCAGCCCCTGCGCGGCGAACCCCGCGATCATCCCCGCGAGCACGTCGCCGCTGCCAGCGTGCGCGAGGGCGGAGGTGGACACCCCGGAGATGCGCGCGCGGCCGTCCGGGTGCGCCACGATCGTGCAGGCGCCCTTCAGCACCACCACGCTCCCACAGCGCGCCGCGAGCTCCACGGCGGCGTGCAGGCGGTCCGCCTGCACGGCCCGGGCGTCCGTTCCCGCGAGGCGGGCCATCTCCGCCGGGTGCGGCGTGAGGATGTGCTGCCGGGCCGGGGAGCCCGAGGCGAGGCGCCCATGCCAGCCGGGGATCCGCGCCAGCGCGTTCAGGGCGTCCGCGTCCAGCACCACGGTGTCGAGGGCGTCGAGGGCGTCGAGGGTGTCGAGGCCGGACAGCCCATCGAGGCCCTCGAGCAGGTGCGTCACGAAGGTCTCGGTCGCGGTGGTCATGTCGATTCCGGGACCCACCAGCAGAGTGCGGGCGCGGCCACCGCGGAGCGCCCGCAGCAGCGCGCGAGCGGCGTCGCCGTCCAGGGTCCCGTCCGTCGAGGGGAGGGGCTCGTGCGTCGCGTCCGCCAGCGCCACCAGCAGGGGCTGGATGGCCGCGGGCGCCGCGAGGGTGACGAGGCCCGCGCCCGACCGCGCCGCCGCCTCTGCGGCCAGCCGTGCCGCGCCGGGGAAGCGCCGCGAGCCGGCCGCGACCACCACCGTGCCGAACGTCCCTTTGTGCCCCTCGACCGGACGGCGGGGCAGGCGCTCGCGCACGGCGCCGAGGCGGAGATCCTCGTACGGGAGCCCGGCGCTCGCGTCCGCCGGCAGGCCGATGGGCGCCACGACGATCTCCCCGGCGAGGCTGCGTCCGGGCGTCGCGTACAGCCCGACCTTGGCGAAGCCGAAGGTCACCGTCGTGTCCGCGGCGACGGTCAGCGGGTCGGCGAAGCCGGTGTCCGCGTCCACCCCACTCGGGAGGTCGAGGGCGATCAGCTGCACCGGCGGGTCCGCCTCGCGCGACGCGCGCAGGCGGAGCAGCACCTGCGCCGCGTCGCCCCCGATCGGGCGCGCACGCGGCGCGAACCCGGTCCCGAAGATCGCGTCGAGGACCAGCGCCGCGCCCGACAGGTCACGCTCGAGGATGGTGAACCCCGCGTCGTCCGCTGCGACAGTGGCGGGGACGCCGGCGGCGACCACCGCGGCCCACTCAGCGTCGCCCTCCGGGCGCGGGCGCAGCAGGTAGACGTGCACGCGCGCGCCCCATTCCGCCAGCGCCTGCGCCGCCACCAGTCCATCGCCCCCGTTGTTGCCGGGACCGCAGATCACCAGCACCTCGCGCCCCTCGATGGCGCCCAGCGCCATCCACGCCTCCTGCGCGGCGGCCAGGCCGGCGCTCTGCATCAGGTCGCGCTCGGAGATCCCGGCGGCGATGGCGGCGGTCTCCAGCGCTCGCATCTGGGCGGCGGTGACGAGTGCGCTCACGGTTGCGTGCTCACGAATTCTGCTCGTCTTCGCCGAGGAGCCCGCGCGCCTGCAGCCGCTCGACGAGCCGCGCGCGCGCCTCGTGGCGGTCCTGTTCCGGGCGCTCCTGCGAGCACACGACCGCGGCCATCGCGAACGATGCGAGGTGCGTCAGCGAGATGTCGATGGCCTCCAGGCCAATGCGCTCGGCACGCCGCCTCGCGCCCCCGTACAGGTACACCATCGGCTTGCCGCGGCGGTCGGGAAGCACCTCGATGTCGCGCCAGGCGACGGAGCGCGCGCCGGTGCCCAGCGCCTTCATCATCGCCTCCTTGGCGGCGAAGCGGGCGGCGAGCTCCGGCACGCGTCCGCGGCAGAAGGCGACCTCCGCGGGCGTGAAGACGCGCCGCAGGAACCGATCCGGGTGCCGGGCGAGCACGTCCGCCACCCGGTCCGTCTCGATCATGTCGATGCCCACGGCGTGGCTGCTCATCACACTCCTCGGTGGCGCGAATCTAGCACGAAGCCGTGCCTATACTCCTGTTCCGGCCCCATCCGTGCACTGATCCGTGCACCCGTTGCATGCACCAGCCATGCACCAGCCATGCACCGGGCCCATCGACGCGGCCCGCCGAGGAGGACACCGTGACCGCACGCATCATCGACGGCACCGCCATCGCCGCGGCAGTCCGCGCGGACGTCGCGCGCGAGGTGGAGGCGCACCTGGCGGCGGGAGGGGCGCGCCCGCACCTGTCGGTCATCCTCGTCGGCGAGGACCCGGCATCACAGGTGTATGTGCGCAACAAGGGGCGCGCGTGCGAGGAGGCCGGCATGACCTCCGAGACCATCCTGCGCCCCGCGAGCCTCTCGCAGGCGGAGCTCCTGGCCGAGGTGGCGCGCCTGAACGCCGACCCCGCCGTCTCCGGCATCCTCGTCCAGATGCCGCTGCCGAAGCAGATCGACGAGTTCGCCGTGATGCGCGCGCTGGAGCCGAAGAAGGACGTGGACGGCCTCTCCCCCACCAGCCTCGGGATGCTCCTGCAGGGCCGCCCCGCCCACGTCCCCGCGACGCCCTCCGGCGTGGTGGAGATGCTGCGCCGCAGCGGCATCGACGCCGAGGGGCAGCGCGTGGTCATCGTCGGCCGGTCTGTCCTCGTCGGACGTCCGCTCGCCATGCTGCTGGCGAACAAGGCCCCGGGCGCCAACGCCACCGTCACCATCGCCCACACCGGGACGCGCGACCTGGGCGCCGTCACGCGCGAGGCGGACATCCTGGTGGCCGCCATGGGCCGCGCCCGCGCGATCACCGCGGACATGGTCCGCCCCGGCGCCGTGGTCATCGACGTCGGCATCAACCAAATCGACGACCCCACCCGCAAGTCCGGCAAGCGCCTCGTCGGCGACGTGGACTACGAGGCCGTGCGGGAGGTCGCCAGCGCGATCACGCCTGTCCCTGGCGGCGTGGGCCCGATGACGATTGCCATGCTCCTGGTCAACACGCTCGCCGCTGCGCGGATGTAGCCGGGGGACGCTCGTGCGCGAGCCGATCGGCTACGCCGTCTCCCCCGCGGTGGATTCCGCCGACCTGAACGCGCTCTTCGAGGCGTCGTGGGAGCGATACGAGCCCCGGGACTTCTCGGCCATCCTCGGGCGGAGCGTGGCGTGGGTCTGTGCGTACCACGGCGGCCGGCTCGTAGGCTTCGTCCACGCGGCATGGGACGGCGGCGTGCACGCGTTCCTCTTGGACACGACGGTGGCGCCCGCCGAGCGCCGAACGGGCGTCGGACTTGAGCTGGTGCGCCTGCTGGTCGACGCGTGCCGCGAACGAGGGGTCACCTGGCTGCACGTGGACTACGAGCCGCACCTCGGTTCGTTCTACGAGCGCGCTGGATTCGCGCGAACCGCGGCGGGCCTGATCCACCTCGGCGGGTGATCCGAGTGCGCCGCGGGGATGAACCGGCCCCTCCGGCCGGGATGCTGGAACGGCATCTCGCGGTGCCCGAAGGCGATGCCCGCGGGACCCCAGCGATGCCCGAGGACGATGCCCGCCGCAAGCCCCGAGATGCCCGGAGACGGTGCCTGCATGCCACGATGCCCGACGACGGTGCCTGCAGGGACATCCCCCGCGGTGCCCGTAGCGATGCTCGCAGGACATCTCGCGATGCCCGAAGATGATGCCCGCAAGGACATCCCGCGGGGCCCGTAGGCGATGCGCCGTGGACCGTCCTGGGATGCCCGAAGGGACGGAGTCCCTTCGGATCTCAGCCTCTCCCGCGCAGGGAGGGGCAGCGGTGGGCCGCCCCGCTTCGCGCCTCGACCCCTCGCGCCGGACTCGCCTCGCGTCGCCCGAGGCTTCGTGCGAACATGGGTGCATGGACGAATGGAAGCAACGAGTCGCCGAGCTCCTGGAGCGCGTGCGGGACATACAGGTGCGACTTTGACCTGCCCGCGAAGCAAGCTGAACTAGACACCCTCCGCGAGGCCTCCCAGGCCCCTGACCTCTGGGACGACCGGGCGAACGCCCAGCGCGTCATGCGGGGCGTCGCCCGCCTGGAGGGGCTCCTCGCCACGTGGCAGAACCTCGAGGCCCACTCCGCCGACGTGCAGGCGCTGCTCGAGCTCGCCGAGGAGGCGAGCGACGAGGAGCGCGCCGGACTGACCGAGGACATCGAGCGCGACCTCTCCGAGTTGGAGCGCGAGTACCACGGGCTGGAGATCGCGCTGACCCTCGGCGGGCCGTACGACCAGCGCAACGCACTCATCTCCATCCACGCCCGGGAGGGCGGCACGGAGGCGCAGGACTGGACCGAGATGCTCCTGCGCATGTACCTCCGCTGGGCGGAGTCGCATCGCTTCAAGGCCGACATCCTCTCTCTGAGTCCCGGCGACGAGGCGGGGGTGAAGTCCGTGGAGGTTCGCATCGAGGGCGAGAACGCGTACGGCCTGCTGCGATCGGAGCGCGGCACCCACCGTCTGGTCCGCATCTCCCCGTTCGACTCCTCCCACTCCCGGCACACCACGTTTGCGCTCGTCGAGGTCATGCCGGAGGCCGAGCAGGGCGACGTCACGGTCGACATCGACCCGGACGACCTGCGGATCGATACCTACCGGGCGAGCGGGCACGGCGGGCAGAACGTCCAGAAGAACGACACCGCCGTCCGCATCCTGCACATCCCCACGGGCATCATCGTGACGTGCCAGAATGAGCGCTCACAGAACCGAAACCGCGAGAGCGCCATGCTCGTACTCCATTCGAGGCTCCTGGAGATGGAGATCGAGCGGCGAGAGGCGGAGCGGGCGAAGATCCGGGGCGTGCACGTGGACGCCGGCTGGGGGAGCCAGATCCGCTCGTACGTCCTCCACCCGTACAAGATGGTGAAGGACCTCCGCACCAGCGTGGAGACCAGCGATACCGGCGCCGTGCTGGATGGCGCCATCGACGAGTTCATCACGGCCTACCTGCGCAGCCAGGTGGGCGTCGACGAGGAGGTGGCGTGATGCCGCAGGACTTCGCAGGGGCGCGCGCGGTCCGCGGGCTGGCGCTCGCGGCGATCGTACTCGTCGGCGCGATCTCGATCGCGCTCGTTCACCCCGCGCCCGCCGCCGCCGCCCCCGCGGCGACCAACGCCGCCGTGGACATGCCCGACCCCGCCACGCTCACGTTCAGGGCGCACCTCACCGCGGACGCCGACCTCGCCTCCGCGACCGTGAACTACAAGGTGCTGAGCCCGGACGTGAACATCGGCGGGTCGCTCCGCGCCGAGGTCAGCGGCTCGCGCAGCACCGACGTATCCGTGACGCTGCCGATGAACAACAACGACCGCTACATCCCCGTCGGCACGCAGATCACCTACTCATGGTCGGTCGCCGACAAGAACGGCGCCACGGCGACCTCCGCCGAGCAGACGATCACCTTCCTCGACGGACGCTACCAGTGGCAGTCGAAGACAGCGGGACAGGTCACGGTCTACTGGTACGGGAATGCGGAGGCGAACGCGGACCTCGCGCTGAAGGCGGCGGCCGCGTCCATCGCGGACAACGAGGCGCTGCTGAAGGTGAAGCTGGGCTACCCGGTGAGGGTGCTCGTATGGCGAAACACCAACGACTCGAAGGCCGCCCAGCGGCCGCGCGCCTCGACCTTCGATCAGCAGGTGATCACCGGTGGCTCGCGCGTGGCGGCCGACGTCCTGCACATCTACGACCCGCTTGGCGGATTCGAGGACGTCGCGCGCCACGAGATGGCGCACGTGATCACCAAGATCGCCGGCGACGGGAAGGTCAGTCCGTTGCCCTCGTGGATCGACGAGGGCACCGCCGTGTACGCGCAGACCTCGCCGGGCGGCTACGAGCCGGCGCTGAAGCGCGCGATCGCCACGGACAGCGTCATGCGACTCCGCAACATGGCGGCGCCCACGAACACGCCGGCGCAGGTCGACATCTTCTACGGCCAGTCATGGGCCGTGGTGAAGTTCATGGTCGATACCTACGGCCGGGACAAGTTCGCCGCCGTCTTCGCGGCCGTGAAGAGCGGCGCACCCATCGACGACGCACTCCAGCAGCACATCGGCGTCGATCAGGATGGCCTCTACAACGCGTGGCGGAAGAGTGTCGGCCTGAAGACCATCGACTTCCCGCCGGTGCCGAAGTCCACCGCGGTCGCGGGCGCGCAGGCGACGCAACCGCCGCTGGGCATCCCCACCTCCGTCAAGAGCGATGACGCCGTCCCGAGCGGGGGCGGCGGCGAGGGCACTGCGGCGGTGGCTGGTGTGCCCAAGCAGACCGCGATCATCGTCGGCGTGCTCGCGCTGGTCGTGGCCGCTGCGATCGGCGCGGCCGCGCTGCGCGTGGCCCGGCAACGCTAGCGCGGCGGGCCCTTTCACTACTGGCGAGCCGGTGCGAGGCTAGTCGCGGCCGGGGATATACAGGCCGGGGGCGGGCGGATTGCTCTCCGGCGCCTCGGCGGCCATGCGCCGTGCCTCGACCTCGGTCACGAACGGGGCGGACGCGGGCTGCGTGCGGTGCACCGGCTCCGTGTTCCCGGCGACGATCCGCTTCACCTGGCGCAGCAGCTCGGGCTCGATCCACACGCCGTCGAACCGCCGGCCCGCGATCGTGAGCACGGGCACGCTCGTCACGCCGTGCTTCGCCGCGAAGATCGGGTACGCCGTCGCATCCACGATCCGCAGACGCACGTGCCGCGACTCCACGGCGAGCGCGGCCGTGAGCCGCATCATGTGCGCCGAATAGCCATCGTACGGCGCGACGATCAGCTCGATGTCGAGCGGGGCCTCGATGGCGGACAGCACCTGCAGGGACTCGTCCGCGAGGGGCGTCGCCTCCAGCGAGAAGTACGACATGACGTCCATGAACGCGGGCAGCAGCAGTCCATCCGCCATGCCGACGAACTGCAGCGAACGCCCGGCGGAGCGGATGATCGTCGTCGGCGCCATGTCCACGCCCACTTCGGCGGCGCGCTTCGCGTGGCGCTGCAGGTCGTACGACGTGATCGTGAGGAGCGGGCTGACCCGCGCGAACTGCCGCATCAGCGCCAGCTGTTCCGGGCAGTACTCGCACGGATCCTGGTCCGGCAGGTCGATGCCGGTGTGCCGGCGCGTCCAGACATCGAGCCCCACCGGACTCGCGAGGCGTTCCGCGAAGAACGCCGCCACGGCCGCCTCGGCGTCCCGTTCGAGGGGGCCGGCGACGCCACGGGCGCGTGGCGCATCTGTGTCCCGGGGCGATTCCGTCGTCACCGGCGGGGCTCCGCCTTCGCGGCGGCGCCGGCCGGGCGGGGCGGGGCATCCTGCGCGATGAGCATGCCGCTGGCGATCCACAGCCGCTGGAACGCGGTGAACAGCGACATGATCGCGAGGATCCACAGGCCCCAGCGCAGGTAGCCGGTGATCAGCATCGCGGCAGTCAGGACCACCCGCTCGGCGCGCGTGAAGATGCCGTCGCGCAGTTGCAGGTTCAGTCCCTCGGCGCGCGCCCGCACGTACGACACCATCAGCGATCCCACCACCGATGCGAACGCGAGCATGGCCTGTTCGCGGCTGCCAGTGTCAATCGCGTACCACGCGATGCCGAAGAGCACCGCCGCCTCCGACAGCCGGTCCAGCGTCGAGTCGTACATCGCGCCGAACCGCGACGCGCTGCCCGTGGCCCGGGCGAGCGCTCCGTCCAGCATGTCGAGCGCGCTCGCGAGCAGCACCACGACTCCCGCCGCGAGCAGCGACCCCTCGATCACCAGCGCGGCGCCGAGCACGTTGCCGATGAACCCGGCGGTGGTGAGCATCGTCGGCGTCACGCCGGCAAAGGCGAGCACGCGGACGATCGGGGCGATCGCGGCGGCCGGCGGGCGTGCGGGAAGGAGTCGTACGTTCATGGTGCTGCAGTCAGCGTATGCCGTCTCGCCAGTCGCCGCGAGGCCTCCACCGTGTCTTGCTGGTTCCGCAGCCGCTCGTAGTACGAGAGCACCTGCTGCGCCACCCGCGGCCACGAGTACGCCTGGACCTTCAGCCGGCCGGCTGCGGCGAGCGCCGCGCCGCGCTTCGGGTCGTTGAGCAGGGCCGTCAGCGCATCGGCCAGTTCCATCGCATCGTTCGGACGGACGAGCAGGCCGTCCGCCCCGTGCGTGATCACCGAGGCGTAGCCGTCGATGTTGGAGGCCACCACCGGCACGCCCGCCGCCATCGCCTCCAGCAGGACATAACCTTGCGACTCGTTGCCCAGCGCGGGGGAGCAGAAGACGTGGCTGGCACGATGGAAGCGCACCAGGTCCGCGTAGGGCTGCTCGGGGACGAACACGATCCCTCGCCGCGCGCTCCCGGCCACCCAGCGCTCGTAGCGACGCCGGGCGCTCGAATCCGGCCCGACGATGATCAGGCGGGTGTCCGGGTTGCGCGCGTTCACCATGCCGAAGGCGCGGATGAGGACAGCGAGCCCCTTCCGCTTCTCCGCGCGCCCCGTGTAGAGGATGTTCTGCGTGTCCTCGAAGCCGGGGGCGGGAACGACGTCCGGGCGCGACCACAGGTCGACATCGAGGCCGTTGGGGATGATGTTGTAGTACCCGTGGAAGTACCGCTCCACGTACTGCCCGGCCGGCGTCGACACCGCGATCTTGCCGTCCAACTCCCGGAACCAGCGCTTCAACAGCCGCCGTCCGTACGCGTAGAGCCGGTTCCCGCCGTCCTTGCGGGCGTGGAACGTGCCCACGTTCACCACCCGTGGATTCGCCGTGCGCGAGTGGCGAAGCACGTGGATCGGGAGCACCGGCATCAGCGGCTCGTGCACGTGCACCACGTCGAACTGCTCCCGCGCGAGCACCTGCTTCACGCGGCGGCCCACGCGCGGGTCCAGCGCGATGCGCACCACGCTGCCAGAGGCGGCCACCGGCCACGGGCGGCCGAGGGTGATCACGTTCGAGTCGTCCACGTCGTGCGCGGCGGGGGCGAGCACCTTCACCTCGTGGCCACGATCGCGGAGCTGCTGCGCGAGCGCGTGGACGTGCGTGTTCACGCCCCCGGGGACACCCCAGTCGTACGGCGAGACGAGCGCGATCTTCATCCGAGGCCCTCGCCGCCACGGATGCGGTCCCGCAGGCGCGTCGCCGCCGGGCCTAGGACCTTGCGCGGCGTCACGGCGAGTCCGCGCACCTGCTGCACCACCAGCCGTCGCGCGCCGATCGCGCGCAGCGGGTTGCCCTGCTCGAGCACGCCCGCCGTCCGCCGTTCGACGATGGCGCGGCGCAGCGCGGCCGAGTCGCGCCCGGGGAAGAGCGTGTAGGCGTTGCCGACGACTTCGGGGAAGTGGGCGTCGCTCCCGCCGGTCTCCGCCAGCCGATAGCGTGCGGCGTTCAGGTGCCGCGAGCGCGCCCCCGTGTCCCAGCCCATGCTGGTCGGGTTCGCCAGCTCGATGCCGTCCGGGTGCGTCGCCTCGTCCTCGATCGCCAGCACGCGCTCCAGCGACCGGCGGCCCACGGAGCGCGTCAGCAGGGAGAACGGGTGCGGGACGACCGCGAGCCCGCCCGCGCGGTGCACGGCGTCCACCGTCGCCTCCAGCGACCGGAACGAGGGGATGGGGACGTCCACCCACAGCGCCAGCAGGTGCCCCTGCCGCGTCGTGACCTCGATGCCCGTGACCAGGTCGAAGTGGTAGCGCGCGCGGGCGTGCACCTCGCGCGCCTCCAGCGCGCCGCGGACATCGTCGTGGTCGGTGATGGCGATGATGTCCATCTCGCCGCGCAGCTCGACGCGCTCGAAGATGCCGCGGGCGTCCTCCATGCCGTCGCCGTGGGAGGTGTGCACCTGCAGGTCCGCGCGCCCAAAGCGTCGCGTCGCTGAGGCCTCGTCAGGATCCATGCGTTCCGGGTCGCGCGTCATTCCGTGTCCCGTCATCGCGTTCATTGTAGCCGCGTCGGGCCGGCGTGCCGTCCACAGCCAGTCCCGACCACACCGGGACCAGCGGGAACCACTGTCCGGGCGCCGAGCGGATCATCTCCTCCAGCGCGGCGATCACCGCGCGCATCCCGGCGTCCAGGTCCGCCTCGCGGTCGCCGGTCGCCGGGGGCAGGAGAACGGGACGGAACACCAGCCGGTACCGGCCTGCGCCCGGCTCCCGCAGCGCGGACACGGCCACCACCGGCGCGCCGCTGCGGCGCGCGAGCTCGACCGCCCCCACCGGCATCCGCGCGCGCTCGCCGAAGAAGGCGCAGGGGTGCCCCGTCCCCAGCACGTCCCTGTCCACCAGCAGCCCGAGCACCCCACCCGCCGCGAGGTGCGCCCGGGCCTCGCGGAGACCCCCCAGCGTCGCCGGGAAGTACTGCACGCCGCGCACCGCTCGAACGCGGTGCACGAAATCGTGGACGCGCTGTGGGCGCAGTGGTTCGGCCACGCCCGCGAACGAGTCGACGAAGGTCGGCGCGGCGTGGCTGATCACCTCGGGCGCGCCGAGGTGGGCCGACACCGCGATCACCCCGCGCCCCTCGGCCAGCGCGGTGGTGAGCGCCTCAATGCCGTCGATGGCGACGATCCGCGCGCGGACCCGATCCGGGGAGAGGTGCGGCAGGTGCGCGAACTCCGCGTACCCGCGCGCCGCCGTGCGGGCGCAGGCGCGCGCCAGGCGATCCACCTCGCGCGGCGGCGCGGTGGGCCCCCGCACGTGGCGCATGTGGTCTCGCGTGACGGCACGCACGCGGCGCGACCCCCACCACGCCAGATCGCCGCATGCGGCGGCGATCGTATCCAGGAGCGCGAGCGGCAGCCGTCCCGCGAAGTTCACGAGCAGCCACAGCGCCAGGAAGTGGCCCATCAGCGAGCCATCGCGGCCGTCTCGGCCTCGCGCCGGGCGTCCGCGGGCCAGAGGTTGCGGAAGATGTACCACTGCGACGGATCGCGGCGGATGAACTGCTCGAAGTGCGCGAAGACCGCCTGCGTGAGCGCCTGCGCGTCCACCCCCTCGTCCCCCGTGCGGTCGAAGGTGATCGCCGCAGCCTCGAGGCGCACGCCGTCGTCCCAGCGCGCGTGCCGGACGACCACGCCGGCGACGATCCCCGCGCCCGTCCGCAGCGCGAGCCGCGCCGGGCCGTCCGGCACCGCGATCGTGTCGCCAAAGAACGTCACGCGGATCCCGCTTTCGGGCGCGGGGATGTCCACCAGCACCGCCACCGCATCGTTGTTGCGCAGCGCGCGGATCAGGCCCGGCCCCATGCGGTCGGCCGGAATGATCTTCATCCCGAGGTGCTGCCGCGACCCGAGCACGTAGCGGTTGACGCGCGGGTTGTCGAAGCGATCCGCGATCGCGGCCACCGACAACCCGTGCAGCGCGAGAATCGCGCCGCCGAGGTCCCAGTTCCCGTAGTGCATCGTCATCGCGACGATCCCTCGGCCGGTGCGCTCGTCGCGGATGCGCTCCCAGTCGTCGCCGCGCACCCGTGCCCGGATCTCATCGGCATTCGTGCCGATCACCCGGAAGAAGTCGACGAGGTAGACGAGGTAGTTCGCCAGGGAGGCGCGGGCGTAGCGGCGGGCGGCGCGCTCGTCGCCGCCCGTCACGTGGCGCATGTTCTGGATGCACCGCCGCCGGCCGCCACCCCACGCGTAATACGTGGCGCCGCCCACCAGTCGGGCCAGGCCGTAGCTGACCCGGAGCGGCACCATCCGCGCCAGGTAGGCTCCGGCCAGGAATGCCCAGTAGACCAGCACCGGTACCCCTGCCTCCGCGGAGCACAGCTCACACGGTGAGCGTACCGCGCGGACTAGCCTGCGATGAAGGCCTCCAGTTGATCGCGCGCGTCCTCGTCCAGCATCTGGCGCGGCGGGGACTTCATGAAGTACGCAGAGGTCTCGTAGAGCGGCCCGCCGATGCCCCGGTCCAGGCCGATCTTCGCCGCG
>JBAYVN010000018.1:0-34510 GCA_041674525.1 Dehalococcoidia bacterium
CCCGAGGAACGAAAGGAGGCGGGGGATGCGGATCGAGAAGACCTCCTCCGTCCCGCCCAGCGTGCCGATGGTGAAGATCGAGAACGACGCCGGCTGCGAGGTTTCGTAGAGCGCCTCGGCCGCCGCCATCTTCATCGGCTGCTGCTCGGTGATCAGCCGCGCCTGCGCGTCGCCCGTGATCGCAACCAGCACCCCGGCGACGAGCACGATCCACGCACCGGTGCGGGCGGCGATGCGGAAGGCCTCCGCATCCTCGTGGGGGCGGTACGCGAGACGCCAGAGCGCGACGCCCGCAACCAGCGCCCCGGCGGTCAGGAAGGCCGCCACGATGGTGTGGGGGAACATCAGCAGCATGGTGGAGTTGGTCAGGACCGCGAGGAAGTCCGTCAGCTCGGCCCGGCCCGCCGCGGCGTTCACGGTGTAGCCGGTCGGGTGCTGCATCCAGGAGTTCGCCGCGAGGATAAAGGCCGCGGAGAGCACCGTCCCGATCGCGGCCACCCAGATCGAGGCGAGATGCAGGCCGCGCGACACCCGCCCCCACCCGAAGATCCAGAGGCCGAGGAACGTCGATTCCAGGAAGAACGCCAGGAGCCCCTCGATCGCCAGCGGTGCGCCGAAGATGTCGCCAACGAAGCGGCTGTACGCGCTCCAGTTCATCCCGAACTGGAACTCCTGCACGATGCCCGTCACCACGCCGAGGGCGAAGTTGATCAGGAAGAGATCGCCGTAGAAGTGCGTCAGCTTGAGATACCGCTCGTCATCCGTTCGCATCCACGCCGTCTGGAAGCCCGCGACGATGAAGACGAGCCCGATCGTGAGCGGCACGAAGAGGAAGTGATAGACCGTCGTGATCCCGAACTGCCAGCGGGCAAGATCCACCGCGTCCATGGCTCAACGCTCCCGTCCGGATTCATCCCTCACGGGATGCACATCCACCATCGGCGTCTGCGATTGGGCCGGCGAGTCGATGCGCGGGACGCGAGGGCCAGCGCCCCCACGGCAGGCCCCGGACTCGTGAGGTGAGTCGGGGTTCAGAGTGCGATACGCCACGTGTCCCAGCTGGCAGGTCATCGCTGGCCTCCGTCCGGCCCGCGGGCGGACGCCCGGGCGGACAGGATTCAACGTGAACACCGTAGCGCGGCGGCCCTGCGTGCCGGGCGGCGCTGGTCCTGCCCGGCGAGGGCGAAGGTCCCGCCATCTCATCGGCATTGCGCGCGCGACGTCTTCGACGCCTCGAGCCGGACGCGCCCGCGGAGTGACGCCGGATCGCGTGTGTGTCACGAGGCGGGAAGACGGTGCCGCGCCGATCGGCACGCGCTCCGGAGTCGCGTCAGGAGTGGCATCTGGTTGGATGTCATCACTCGGCTGGTGCGATCCACCCGCTCCGATCGAGGAGCGCATCGTTGCATCGCGATCACGGGCTGCCGATCGGCGAACGCGGTGTTGATCTCAAGATCGCGATGCAACTAGCGTCAGCGACGTGAGTACCCCGGAGGATGACGACGATGCCCGACACGCAGCGCACGTGGCCACCACGGGGCGGCGTGCGCTGCTGCGACTCGGGGTGCGCGCAGCGACGGTCGCCGCCGCGAGCGCCGTCGCCCCGATGATGCTGCGCTCGGCGGCGCGGCCGGTCCCACCCGCGTCCGTGACGGCAGCGATGGCGCCGCCGGTTGCAGTGCCCGCGGATGCGGTCACCACGCCCCCCGCGCCGCGCCCGCCCGCGGCGACCCCGCTGGGAACGATGGCCGCCTCCACTCCGCCCGCGTCCGCCACCACCGTGTCGCTCCAGCCTGCCTCGGCCTTCGCTCCCGGCGCACGCACGATCGCCCGCGTGGCGACCGCCGGGCCACACGTCGCACTGACCGTGGATGACGGATGGAGCCGGCGCGCCGAGATCATGCGGCTGCTCGCGGAGCTCCACGTCCCCGCGACGTTCTTCCTGACGGCGCAGGCGGTCGCCCGTGACGAGGCGTTCGTCGCGTCAGCCGTCGCGAACGGCTTCGAGGTGGGGAACCACTCCACAACCCACCGGAATCTCGCGATGCTGTCGGGCACGGACATCGAGGCGGAGCTCTCCGGGATGGAGCGCCTGTATGAGCGCGCGGTGGGCGCGGGACGGCCGATGCGCTTCTTCCGCGCGCCCTTCGGCACGCTGAGCGAGGCAGTGCTGGATGCCGCTGACGCCCGGTCCTACCGCACGATCCAGTGGGACGTGTCGACGGTGGACTGGACCACTACGGACACGGCCGGCATCACCCGCTCCGTGGTCGCGAACGCGCGCCCGGGCAGTATCATCCTGTCGCATTTCAACGCGCGCTGCCTCGAGGCCTTTCCCGCGATCGTGGCGGGTGTCCGTGCGAGAGGCATCGAATTCGTGCCGCTCGCGCAGCTGGTGGCGGATGTCCCGGTGCCGCGCCCGGCGATCGCCCGGTGAGCCGCCCGGTGCGCGCCATGCGGCCCGGCGTGCGTGCCTCGTGCGACGTCGATATCCGTCGATAGGTCGATCGACCGGAAGGGACTGACGCCATGCTTCAACGATCCCGAACCATGACCCTCGCGGGGGTCTGCACCGTGGCGCTGGGCAGCCTGATCGCCTCCGCCTGCGGGGAATCCACGAGCAGCAGCAGCGCTCCCGGCCTGGATGCGGCGCTCGTCGCCGAAGGTCAGCGACGCGCGAACTCAAACGGCTGCATCGCCTGCCACACCCTGGACGGCAAGACCGGCGTGGGCCCTACGTGGAAGGGCCCGGCGGGCCGCCAGGTGCAGCTCGCCGACGGCAGCTCGGTGATGGCCGATGACGCATACCTGAGGGAGTCAGTGGTCGACCCGAACGCGAAAGTCGTGAAGGGGTTCGCCCCCGGCATCATGCCGGCGACGTTCGGCCGGGCGCTCACCGATCAGCAGGTGCGCGCCCTCGTCGAGTACATGAAGTCGGTGCAGTAGTCGCGCGAGGCCCACGTCCGCCGGGGATCAGTCCGGCGCGCGCAGCTGGTCCCGGGCCGGAAGGCCCAGCTCCCGCAGGATCTCGTCCGTGTGCTCGCCGATCGCCGGCGCGGGCCGGCGGAACCAGGAAGCGCCGGCCGTCGAGGACATGCGGAACGGCGGCGCGAGCCCGAGCACCTCGCCGACGCCCGGCTGCTGGAAGCGCGTCAGCATGCCGTTGGCGATCACCTGGGGGTCGTCGAAGACCTCGTCGATCTCCTTGACCATGCTCATCATGTGCTCTGCGCCCTTGAGGATCGTCTCCCACTCCGCCGCGGGCCGGGTGAGGAAGAGCCGCGTGAGGATGCCGGCGATCTCCTCCGTGTGCGCACGACGGCCCTCGATGGTCGCGAAGCGCGGATCGCTGACGAGCTCGTCCACGCCGAGCACGTCGCAGAGCGACTCCCAGCGCCGCTCCAGGTTGATGTACTGGGAGAGGATGTACCGCCCGTCTGCGCAACGGTACGTCTGCGGAAGCCCGGTGATCGGCCCGCCGTACCGATCGTCAACGCCGACTACCCGCGTCATCTGGCAGGCGTGCAGCGACAGGCCCGTCTGCAGCAGGCTCGTCTCGATCTTCTGTCCCTGCCCCGTCTGATCCCGCTCCCGCAGGGCGAGCGTGACGGCGAAGGCCGTCAGCATGGACGTGGCCATGTCGATGTGGAAGAGCTGCGTGTGCGGGGGCGGTGGCTGCCCCTCCAGGCGCCGCTCCGCGATATCGCCGATGCGCGCCTGGACGGTGATGTCGGCGCCCGGGAGGTTCGCTTCAGGACCGTCGTCTCCGTACCCGGTCAGGGACACGTAGATCAGTCGCGGGTTCAGTGCGGAGAGCTGCTCGTACGTGAAGCCTCGACGCCGCCGCGTGTCGACGCGCATGTTCGTCACGATGATGTCCGCCCATTCGCAGAGGCGGTGTGCGACCTGCAGCTCGGCGGGCTTCGTGATATCCAGGGCGATGCTGCGCTTGTTCCGGTTGAAGGCCAGGAACGAGAAGCTGAGGTCGCTGTCCGGCACCCGCCCCATCCCGCGAGCACTGTCACCGCCGGGCGACTCGATCTTGATGACCTCGGCCCCCTGGTCGGCGAGCAACATGGTGGTGAACGGTCCGGCAAGCACCGTGGCGAAATCCACGACCTTGATGCCGGCGAGCGGCAAAGACATCGACAGCTCCCTACCAGGATGCGAACGAGCGGCGCGCGTGCGCGGGCTAGCCGAGGGCGCCTGAGGCGCGCAGCTTCCCGATCTCGTCCGGACTGTACCCCACCACGCGAAGCACCTCCTCGGTATGCTCGCCCAGGCGGGGCGCCGGGCGGCGCAACCACGGCTCCTCGGACATTGGGGACATGCGGAAGGGCAGGCCGACGGCCCTCACCTCGCCGAGCCCCGGCTGCTCGAACTGCGCGATCATGTCATTGGCGATCACCTGCGGATCGTCGAAGACCTCCTCGACCTCCTTGACGATGCTGGTGGTGTGGCCCGCCGCCTTGAAGATCGCCTCCCATTCGGCCGCCGGCTTCGTGAGCAGGTGGCGATCGAGGATCTCCGCGATCGCGTCCGTGTGCTGCGCGCGGTGCTCGGCTGAATCGAACCGCGGGTCCCCCGCGAGCTCGTCCAGCTGGAGCGTCTGGCAGAGGCTGTCCCACCTCGGCCCGGTGTTGATGAACATGTTGAGGATGTAGCGATCATCCGCGCATCGATAGATCTGGCGAAGTCCGGCACCGGTGTTGACCGCGCGCTGTCCGGGGCTGACGCTGCGCGTCCCGACGGCCTTCGTGGGGAAGCGGGTGTCCATTCCAAGGACCTTCGTCATCTGCGTCGCGTGCAGGGATACACCCGTCTGCAACAGGCTCACCTCGACCTTGCGGCCGACCCCCGTGCGATCGCGCTCCCGCAGCGCGACGGTGACGGCGTAGGCGGCCATCATCGAGGTCGCCATGTCGAAGTGGTACAGCCGGGTGTGCGGGGGCGGCGGGTTGCCGGCCTCCTGCCGCCCCTCGATGTCGCCGGTGCGCGCCTGGATCACGATGTCCACGCCTGGGAGATCGGCGTCCGGCCCCTCGTCACCGTACCCGGTGAGCGAGAGGTAGATCAGTCGAGGATTGATGGCCGCCAGTTCCTCGTATGTGAAGCCGCGCCGCCGGCGCGTGTCGACGCGCATGTTGATGATCAGCACGTCCGCCCACTGGCACAGCCGGTAGGCCGCCTCTCGCCCTTCGGGCTTCGTGATGTCCAGCGTGACCGAGCGCTTGTTGCGATTGAACGCGAGGAACCCGAGGCTCAGGTCCGCGGTGCCGGGAACGGGTGTCGATGTGCGGGCGGTGTCGCCGTCCGGGGGCTCGATCTTGATCACGTCGGCGCCCTGGTCGGCCAGCAGCATCGCCGCGAATGGCGCCGAGAACACCGTGGCGAAGTCCACGACCCGGATGTCCGAGAGCGGCAGTGACATCGTGATTCCTTACCAGGGTCGATCCCCGCGAGCCCCCGGCACGAGACGTGGTTGCCTCGCGCCGTCACCCGACGTGAGCCCGCTCAGGCCGGCGTGAACTTGAAGAGCGCCGCCTGGTCGTCGATGTCCTCGTACACCACGCGGACCGGCATGCCGACGCGCACCTGGTCGTACGGGCACCCGACGATGTTGCTGATCATGCGCACGCCCTCTTCGAGCTCGATCAGTGCCACCGCGAAGGGCACGTCGGGCGTGAAGCTGGTGTGCGGAGCGCGATGCATGACGGTGTACGAATACACCTGGCCCCGGCCGCTCAGCGGCACCCACGTGCACTCCTGCGACAGGCAGTTCGCGCACCATGGCTTCGGGATGTGACGCAGCTTGCCGCACGAGCTGCACTTCTGCACGAGGAGCTTGTGCTGGCGCACGCCGTCCCAGAACGGCTGCGTCAGCGCGGTCGGGTGGGGCAGTGGCTTCTGGTACTCGCTCATTTCGGGCTCCCTCGTTCAATGCGTGTGCGGTCGGGCTGGGCTGGACGGGCGACGCGGCTGGCCGCCGCTAGTCCCTCGCGAGGATGGCGGTCTGCGCTGAGATGTAGGTGGCGCCGACGCCGTGGTAGAGGCCGATGCGGGCGTTCGGCACCTGCCGCGCGCCGGCCTCGCCGCGCAGCTGCTGCACCAGCTCGATGATGTCGAAGATCCCCGGGCCGCCGGCGTGGCTGTGCGAGAGATAGCCGCCGTTGGTGTTGATCGGCATCTTGCCGCCCAGCTCAACGGCGCCGCTCTCCACGAACGGGCCGCCCTCGCCCTTCTTGCAGAAGCCCAGGTCCTCCAGCTCGATGATCGGGTTGATGCTGAAGTGATCACTGATCTGGGCGAGGTCGATGTCGGCCTGGGTCACCCCGGCCATGGCGAACGCCTCCCTGCCCGATCGGCCGCCGTCCCCATCGAACGCCGTGATCGTCGGCAGGTCGAAGATGTCGACGGCCGAGTAGGCCTCGGCGAAGCCCAGCACGTGGATGGGACGGTGCTTCAGGCTCCGGGCGCGCTCCTCCGTGGTCACCACGATCGCGCCGCCACCCTCGTTGACGGGGCTGCAGTCGAGGAGGTGCAGGGGGTCGTAGATCATGCGCGAGCCCAGCACGTCGTCGACGGTGATGGGGCCGCGATCGTGCATGATGGCGGACGGGTTGAGCAGGGCGTGCCTGCGTGCATTGACCGCCACCCGGGCGAGCTGGGCGCTCGTCGTGCCGTACTCGTACATGTGGCGGCGCGCGAACATGCCGTAGTAGCCGACCCGCGCCAGGCCGAACGGCGAGATCCACTGGTCGCCGCTGACGCCCTGGCCGGAGTCCCCACCCGGCACGCCGAAGCCCGGCGTGGCGGATGCCATGGCGACGAGCACCGTGTGAGCCCGGCCCATCGCCACCGCCTCCATCGCGTGGAGGATGCCCAGGGCATCGGCCTGGGTCGCGGTGAGGGCCTGCCCGGAGTAGCGCAGCTGGGTGCCGAAGTACTCGGCGAACACAGAACCGGGCATGCCGCGCCCCTCGCCCTCCGTGAGCAGCGGGTTCCCGCCGACGACCCCGTCGACATCCTTGACGGTCAGCCCGGCGTCCTGCAGGGCACCCTGGACCACCTCGAGGTACAGGTCGATGGGGGTGCGCCTCAGCGAGCGCGCCTGGGCCGACTCATACACGCCGACGATCGCCGCCTTCTTCAGTGCATCGCTCATGAACCCCTCCTCGAGCCCCGCCGGCGAACAGAGGCGAGCCGGCTCCGCGCGGGGAATATAACATGCGTTAATCCTCGTGCCCGTCCCGATGCCCGAACGGAGCCGGGCGCGGGCCCGCGGTCCAGTCAGGTGCGACGCGCTCCTCGGCCGCGCGGGGGCTGACGCGCATGCGCGTATGATCACCAGCCAGCGAGGAAACGCCGCCCGGGCGGCTGCCCGCCTCGCCTGACAAGCCCAGAAGCCCGACAGATCGCGAGGAGCGACCGTGAAAGCAGTCCTGGTCGACGAATCCGTGTCCGCCCCCGAACGCCGCGTGCGCTACGCGGACGCACCGGATCCGGAGCTGGCGCCGCGGCGCGTGCTGATCCGGGTGGACGCCGTCTCGGTGAATCGCACGGACCTCACGTACCAGGCCGGGCGCTACGGTCGAGCGCGCGCGCTCGTGATCCCGGGCGAGGATGTCGCAGGCGTCGTGGAGGCGATCGGACCGGAGGTGGACAACGTCCGACCGGGTGACCGGGTGATGGCATTGCTCCCCGGTGGCGGGTACGCCCAGTACGTCGCCGCGCACATGCTCTCCGTCTTCCCGATGCCGAAGAACCTGACGCCCGAGGAGGCGTGCACCATCCCGGTGGTCTTCCTCACCTCGTGGTTCGCCCTGATGAAGCGGGCCGGGCTCCAGGCGGGCGAGACGGCGCTCATCCAGGCGGCGGGGAGCGGCTGCGGGATGGCGGGCATCGCCATCGCGAAGTGGGCGGGCGCGACCGTGATCACCACGGCCGGGAGCGACGAGAAGGTGGCGCGCGGCAAGCAGATCGGCGCCGACCACGGCATCAACTACTCGACGCACGACTTCGCGGACGAGGTGATGCGCATCACCGGCGGCGCGGGCGTGGACGTGTGCCTGGAGTCGGTCGGAGGCGAGGTCTACCGCAAGAGCGTCCAGGTGCTCAAGGACAGTGGGCGGCTGGTGTCGGTGGGACGGGCCTCCGAGCAGGGTGAGGGCGGCGGCCCCCGCGGCGAAGCCGACCCGGCCGAGATCGCCCGCCGCGGCCTGAGGGTCGAGAGCTTCTCGCTCCCCTCGACGGTGCCGACGGGCGAGGCCCGCGCCGAGATCGCGGTGATCACGGACCTCCTGGAGCGCGGCGCACTGCGGACGGTCACGGACCGCGTGTTCCCGATGAGCCAGGTGCACGACGCGCTGGCTTACCTCGACAATCGCCAGAACTTCGGGAAGGTCGTGATGAAGGCCTGGGAGTAGACCTCCCCCGTCCGTCCCTCGTCCGTCCCTCGTCCGTCCCCGGCGTGTTGCTGCTCGCGTGGAACGCAGTAGGACGGCGCCGGTGCCGCCCTCGCGAGGTCACGCCCGGCTGTGTGCTGAAGCCCGAGCGGGTCGCCCCGTTCGCGCCCCGGTAGCCCCGGTTCGCCGTCGCCGCGCCGTTTCGCGCGCCGCCCCACTCGCCGGCGCGGCTCTCACCGCACCGTGTGACAAGATGCGAACGGGCCGGACCGCGAGAGGGGAGCGCGAAGGCGTGCCGACGGCGTACGGAACGGACACGGTGCTGCGCCTCGCGGTGGCGCTCGGGATCGGCCTCCTGCTGGGCGCCGAGCGCGAACGGCGGATGGGTCAGGCGGGCCGCCGGGGATCGGCCGGGCTGCGCACCTTCGCGCTCGTCGCGCTGCTCGGCGGGGTGACGCAGCAGGTCGGCGGCGAGCTGCTGACGGCCGCCGTGGCGTTCGTGATCGGCGCGACCGCGCTGGCGGCGTACTGGAAGAGCGACGCCCCTTCCACGGGGATCACCAGCGAGGCGGCGCTGATGGTCGCCTTCCTGCTGGGCGTGCTCGCGCAGCACTCGCCCGGGCTGGCATCAGCCCTGGGCGTGACGGTCACGATCCTCCTCGCCACGCGAACCACGCTCCACCGGTTCGTCTCCACGGTGCTGACGGACCAGGAGGTCCACGACGCGCTCATGCTGGCGGCATCGGCGATCGTGCTGCTGCCGCTGATCCCGAACCGCGCGATTGATCCGTTCGGGGTGCTCAACCCGTTCGCCGTCTGGCGCCTGGCCGTCCTGCTCATGGCGATCAGCGCCTGCGGATACGTGGCGAACCGCGCGCTGGGCCCGCGCTTCGGGCTCCCGCTCTCAGGACTCGCGGGCGGGTTCGTGTCGAGCGCGGCGACCGTGGGTTCCATGGGTGCGCTGGCGAAGGAGCGCCCGGAGCTGGCGCGCCCCGCGCTTGCCGGCGCGCTGCTCTCCTCGGTGGCGACGCCGATCGAGCTGCTCGCGCTGGTCGCCGTCGCCAGTCCCCGCTCCGTCGTCTCGCTGCTCGTGCCGCTGGCACTGGCGGGACTCGCCACCGCGATCTGCGGCGCCCTGGCGATGTGGCAAAGTCCCGCCTCGATCCCCCCGGAGCAGCACCCGGGGCGCGCCTTCAATCCGCGCGTGGCGATCCTGATCGCCGGGCTCATCACCACGGTCACGCTGCTATCGGTCGCGGTCTCGATCGTAGCGGGGAACGGCGGGGTGTCGCTCGCCGCCGCGATCGGGGGATT
This sequence comes from Dehalococcoidia bacterium, assembly GCA_041674525.1. Lineage (GTDB taxonomy): Bacteria > Chloroflexota > Dehalococcoidia > UBA2979 > UBA2979 > SHYQ01. The sequence goes on from JBAYVN010000018.1 coordinate 9,720, forward strand.
CGCGGACGCCCACGCGGCGGCCATCGGGGTCGCGTCACTGGTCGAGGGGGATCGCCTCGCACCGTCGCAGGCGGCCCTGCCCGTGCTCGTGGCGTTCTCGACGAACGCCGCGACGAAGGTGGTGATGGCGTACGGGACGAGCACGGGACGATTCGGCCCGGCGGTCCTGGGAAGCCTCGTCCTGGCGGTCGCGAGTGCATGGGCCGGGTTCGCCCTCACGCGCTGACCCGATCGGCGTCCGGGCAGTGCGCTCTGCTCGCATCCTGCCACGCACATCGGGTGCGCCGCCGTGCCCTCGCCCCGTCCTCGTACCACGGGCATCCCGCACGAGCACGGCCCGCTTGCCGGGAGAGTAGACTCGCGGGCACCTGAGACGCGGGAGCGGGAGCCGGGCATGGCGCAAACCGAGACCGAGGGCCGCCAGCTGCTGCCCGGCGCGCTGGCCCGCGCTCGCGACCGCCTCACGGGCGCGTACTTCGGCTGGTGGCTGGTGGGCGTCGCGTTCATCTCGCAACTCGTGACGGTGAGCGCGAACAGCTACGCCACGGGCGCGTTCGTCAAGCCGATGACCACCGAGCTGGACTGGAGCCGCTCTGAGTTCGCGATCGCCCGGTCCGTCGGCCAGTTCGTGGTCGCCGGAGCCGCGCTGTTCATCGGCACCCACGTCGACCGGCACGGGGGGCGGCGGCTGATGGTGATCGGGTGCATCGCGATGTCGGGGGCGCTGTTCCTCTCCGCGTACGTGCACACGCTGTGGCAGTGGCTGCTGCTGAACGGCGTCATCATCTCCGCGGCCTCCTCGATGTGCGGCGGCCTCGTGGTGTACGTGACGCTGTCGAAGTGGTTCGTGGAGCAGCGCGGGCGCGCCGTGAGCACCGCGGCGATGGGCGTCTCGTTCGCCGGCGTGGTGGTGACACCGGCGTCCGCGTGGCTGGTCGAGGAGTTCGGCTGGCGCATGGCCTGGCAGATCCTGGCGGTGTGGGCGTTCGCGCTCCTGCTCCCGATGACCTTCCTGATGCGCGGCACGCCCGAGGAGTACGGCCTGCACCCGGATGGCAAGAGCGCTGCGCAGATCGCGGCGGGCGGCGGCCGGGCGGCCGCGGCCGACTTCGCGCGCTCGCTGACGAGACGGCAGGCGGTGCACACCCCGGCCTTCTACCTCGTGGTGGTCGGATTCGGCCTCGGCGCGATGTCGATCGGCGTGATGCTGCTGCAGATGATCCCGTACCTCACGGACGCCGGGTACAGCAGCCGCTTCGCGGCGTCGATGATGGCCGTGACGTCACTCCCGTCGATGCTGTCGAAGCCGGTGTGGGGCTGGCTGGCGGACCGGGTGGACGCGAAGAGCGCGATCATCGGCTTCGTCACGAACGCAATCGCGCTCGTGATCATCGTGATCGCGGTGCGTGCGCATGCGGATCAGGTGGTGTTCGCCGGGTTCGTGCTGCTGGGATTCGGGTGGGGCGGCAACCAGCCCATGCAGGAGGTGGTCTGGGCCTCGTTCTTCGGACGGCGGTACCTGGGCGCGGTGCGCAGCGCGGGGATCCCGTTCACGCTCCTGATCGGAGCGAGCGCGCCCGTGTTGACCTCGTACTACTACGACCGCGTGGGCAACTATGACGGCGTGCTCCTGATCGTGGCGGCGTGCGCCCTGCTGGGAAGCGTGCTGATCCTCTTCGCCCGCAAGCCCGAGGCCCCAGAGGCCAGCGCCGCCTCGATCGCGGCGTAGCCTCCGCGAGCGATCGCCGCCACGGTCCGCGAACGCGCTCGATGGCGGCATGCGCGCGATCCGCGCGAGCGACCGGAGAAGGCTTGCATCCCCGTGTAGCATGCGTTCAACATCCGCGGACCGAGCACGCGGCGACCCTCCAAGCGAGGCGCGCCAGGGCGGCGAGTCATGAGCATCAGTCAACTCGTCAGCGCGCAGCGAGCCCGCGTCCGCGGAATGTACCGTGGCTGGTGGATCGTGCTGCTGTCGTTCTACACGCAGCTGATCACCGTGTCCGCGGGCGGTTACGTCTTCGGCGTCCTGATCCTGTCGATGCAGAGCGAGCTGAAGTGGAGCCAGGCCGCCATCGTCGGGCCGTTGCTGGTCAATCGCTGGATCAGCGGGCTGCTGTCCATGGTCCTCGGGCCGCTGGTGGATCGATATGGCTCACGCGCGACGATGACGATCAGCGCCGCCGTGGCCGGGCTGGGACTGATCGCGGTGTCCCGCGCCAACACGCTGCTGATGTTCTATGCGGCCTGGGCGCTGTTCGGGGTGGCCCAACCCGGCGTGGGGCTGCTGGGACCGCGCGTGGTGGTGGCCAACTGGTTCGTGCGCAAGCGCGCGCAGGCATTCGTGATCGTCACGCTGGGCACCTCGGCCGCGGGCGTCGTGGCCGTGCCGACGGCCGCGTTCATCGATGAGCGCTACGGCTGGCGGCTGGTCTGGTTCATCGTCGGCATCCTCTGCTTCAGCATCGCGCCGCTGTCGTGGTGGCTCATCCGCAAGCGCCCCGAGGACGTGGGGCTGCTCCCGGACGGCGACGAGCCGGGGACCCTCGCGCAGCCCGCGACCGCACGAGGGGGCCCCGCGGTGGCGGCGGACACGCCGTGGACCGTCAGGGAGGCCGTGCGCACGCGATCGTTCTGGCTGCTCACACTGGGGTTCCTGCTCTGCTCCATGCCGACGTCCGCGATCTTCATCAACCTCTCCGGCTTCGTGCAGTCGTACGGGTTCAGCAAGGCCCTGGGCGCCGGCGTGGTGAGCACGTACGCGTTCGGATCGCTGGCCGCGCGCCCGGTGTGGGGATACTTCCTGGAGCGCCTCGGGCTGCACCGGACGATGGTGGCCTTCGGCGCGATCTACGGGTCCTCGATCGTGCTGTTCGCAGTGCAGACGGGCCTGATCCCGATGTACATCACCGCGTTCATCCTCGGCATGGGGATCTCGGGGACGCACCTGCTGAACGCGCAGGCCCTGCCGGACTACTTCGGGCGGCGCATCGTGGGATCGCTGACGGGGTTCACGCAGCTGCCGAACGTGGCGATCGCAGGGTCCGCACCGCTGATGACCGCGCTCGTGTTCGACCGCACCGGCGGCTACGTCCTGACGTTCCTGTTCTTCGCCGTCGCGTGCTTCGTGGCGGCGGTGGCGTTCATGTTGGCACCGCCGCCGGTCCACCCCAGCGAGCGCGACGGCGCGGGCACGCGCACCCCCGAGGGCGCCGCGAGCGGCGGCGCCACCACCGCGCGGGCGTAGCCCTCCCCTCGGCACGGGCACGAGGCGCGGGCGGGACGTGCCCGCTCGCACCGGCCCTGCCGCCCTCGGCATGCCTGCCGCGCGGGCGCCGAAACGCAACGTCCCCCGGTCGAGGTGCCCGCAGTAGGAACCCGCAGTGGGAACCGGAAGCCCCCCGCCGGCGTCTCAACGGAAACGAATCCGCCGGGCTTCGCGCCCCTGCGATCCGGCGGCAAATGCAGGGAAGGAACCGTCGATGAAACCGCAGGGTCGTGCTCGCTCGCTGCTCGCGCTGATCGGCATGTCTGGCCTGCTCGCGCTGGCGCTCGGAGGGTGGGTGCCCGACCGGACGGTGGATGCCGCCAGCGGCGAACAGACCGGGATCGCTGTCGCCGGCATCGGCTCGGTGTGGGTGACCCCGGACGTCGCCCGCCTGAGCATCGGCGTGTCGAGCACGGCACGCACCGTGGCCGACGCGCGGTCGCAGGCTGCGAACGCCATGCAGGCGGTGCAGAACGCGCTGACCGAGCAGGGCGTGGAGGGGAAGGACATCCAGACCCAGTACTTCAACATCTCGCCCCAGTACTCCTCCGTCCCCGGTTCGCAGCCGACGATCACCGGCTACGTCGTGAGCAACCAGGTGCAGGTCACCGTCCGCAACATCGACAGCGTGTCCGAGGTGCTGGATACCGCCGTGGCGGCGGGCGGGAACGCGGTGCGCGTGAACGGCATCTCCTTCACCGTCGACCAGCCGGCCCGGTACATGGACCAGGCCCGCGAGGCGGCCGTGAAGGACGCGCTGTCCCGCGCCACGGTGCTGGCCCGCGCGGCCGGCGTCTCCGTGGGCCGCCCTCGCTCGATCGTCGAGTCCGGCGGGAACGTGCCGATCCCGGTGGCGCCGCGAGCCGCCGCGCCGTCCGCCATGGACGGAGCGCCGACGCCCGTGAGCCCGGGTGAGCAGCAGATCCAGGTCTCGGTGTCGATCGTCTATGAGGTCAGCTAGGAGATCAGCTAGCGGGTAGCGGGCGGTCGAGGCTCCGAAGCCCCGCCGGAGTGCGCGCGGGGCCTCGACCACATCCGGTACCATTCGTCGACCATGCTGACGCTGGCCGACCTCGTCCGGAACCGCACGATGTCCACGGGCATGGCCGCGACGCTCGCCCTCGCGGCGGAAGAACGCCGCTCGATGCTCTTCGTGGCGATCCCGCGGTTGGCGGGGAAGAGCACCGTGATGCAGGCGGCGCTCCAGTACGCCCCACCCGGCACACCCATGCACCGGCTGTCGAGGGGCGCGGGTCCCGGTCTGGGGATTCCCGCTGCGGGCGGCGGTGGCTACCTCGTGGTCGCCGAGGTCTCGCCGGCCGGCTTCGAGGAATACCTGTGGGGGGCGGAGGTGCGGCGCGTCTTCGCCGCCCTGGGGAGCGGGTTCTCACTCGCGACCGCGCTGCACGCCGGCGGCGCGGACCAGGCGTTCGAGGTCCTCACCGCGCAGAACGGGGTGCCCGACGACCAGGCGGCGCGCGTCGACCTCGTCACCTACATCCGCAGCGTGGGCCCGTGGCACCGCCCGAGCCGCCGCGTGGTCTCGCAGATCCTCGAGATCAACGGCGTCGTGGACGGCCTCCCGGAGGCACGGCTGCTCCACCGCTGGTCCGAGCCCGACGACCACTTTGTCGATGTCGAGCCACCGCTCCGAGTGGGGACGCGGGCCGGCACTCTTGAGCGGTATCGCGCAGAGTTCGACACGCTCGAACCGCGCTGATTCTCGAGCTCGGCGGCGCGAGACGGTTCTGGCATGCGGCACGGCGTACACTGCAGGGCCCCGCAGGAGGGGGAGGGTTCCGCAGCGTCGCGAGGGTGCGCGATGTCCCGTTACCTGCTCGTCCCGGGCGACCCAGCCAGCATCCCCGCCGCGGTGGAGCGCGCCTGCGCGGTCTTCGATGCGGAACGCGGGGCGTCGTTCGTGCTCCTCACACCACGACCGCGGGGCGTCCACAACCGACCCGCCGCCGAGCACGTCGCGACGGCGCACGAGATCATCGCCACGGCGCAGCTGGACCAGGCGGGCGTCCACTTGGAGCGCAGCGAGATCGGCGACGCCTCCCCGCTGCAGGCGGTGCGGGACGAGCTGCGTGCCGCACCGGGCCCGTACGACGGCGTCATCCTGGCCGCGCGGCCGCCCCGCCTCGCGCGGATGCTCGGACTGGACGTGCACGCACGGGCGCGGCGCCTGCCCGTGCCGGTGACGCACGTGTACACCGGCCACCAGGAGGCGCTCGCCGATCCGCTGATCTGGCGCGTGGGCCGCCACGTGGCGCGGCTCGCGGCGCCGCTGCACCGCGTCGCGCGGGCCATCGAGCACCCGCGAGGCATCGCGTGGATCGTGCTGCCGATGGTGCTGTACCTGGCGATCGGGCTCGGGCTCGCGATCTTCGTGAACCACGGGTTCTTCTTCACCGATGCCGTCGCGCTCGCCCTGGACGTGGTGCTCCTGATCGGCCTCGTCGCCTTCGAGCGCGCGGAGCGGCGCCGCCTGCGCCGGCGGCTGCTGGCGGAGGAGGGCATCGAAAGCGCCGAGGGTTCCATCGCGCGCACGGGGGCACGCGGCGACGGCCCGCGGCGTTGACGATGGCGCGAGCGCGCGGCCGCATCGACCGGGATGCGCGCGTGGCGGCATTCGTGCGTGCGATCGCAGCGGCGAACCCGCCGCCTCCGCTCCGCAATCCATACCGGCAGCCCGTGGCCGCGCGAAACCTCGAGCTGTTCCTGCGGCGGCGCGACCCGACCGCCTCGACGATCCTGCTGGTCGGCGAGGCGCCCGGGCACCGGGGGGCGGCGCTTTCCGGTGTGCCGTTCACGTCCCTCGCGATCCTGCTCGGCGAGGGGGACCCGTGGGGTGCCTTCGGCGCGGCCGCCGGGTACGTGTGTCCGCCGGGAGTGCCATGCACCGCCGAGGCCACCGCGCGCGTGGTGTGGGACGGTCTGGCCGAAGCCTTCGGCGACGTGGACCTCCCGCTCACATGGAATGCGGTGCCGGCCCACCCCGCCGGCCCGACGGCGTGTTCGAACTCGAACGTGACGGTATCGCAGATCGCCCTCGGGCGTCCGTGGCTCGAATGGATCCTGGAGTTCGCGCCGAACGCCCGCGTGGTCGCGGCGGGGCGAGCCGGTGAGCGGGCGCTGCGCGGGATCGGCGTGAGCGCGCCCGCCCTTCGCCACCCCTCGCACGGCGGCGCGCGCGTGTTCCGCGACGGGTTGCTGGCGGTGCGCGCGCGACGGCCGGTCTCCCCCGGCGGCACCCGGGACCGCTGGCGGGAGACGGCGCTGGCAGAGTCGGATCGGTCGTAGCGGACGGAGTCCGAGGTGGTCCGCCGGCGCCTCCACAAGGGGATGGGAGAGGCAACCGGCGACCACCAAGAGATCACCGAAGTGGAGGAGCCACGCCGGGATCGGGCTGTACCCGCCACGCGAGCCGGTGCAACGGTCCCGCGTGGGGTCGCGAATGAGGTTCCGCCTGCCGAGACGACACCCCGCCCGCGCTACAACATGCGTGATAGATATCGCTGCACGCGGCGCCCCGTCAACACGTAGGACGCTCATTTCTCCCGATGCCGCCATCCGATACGCCTCCGACATGCGCTGGATGCGCGCCGTCCGGCCAGCTCACACGCACGAACGCTCGGCCAGACCCCGGGAGACCTCGCCGGCGGCTTCCGGCACCGCCCGGGGGCGGCACGCCGATCGCACAGGGCGCTGGATCAGCCCACGGGCATGCGGCGCGCCGAGGCGCCGCCCGCTGCAATGCGCGCTGCCTCGTCTTGTCCGCTATGCCTGCGGCCCCGCCTGTTGCTCGGCCAGCGGACCTACCACCGGCAGTACCAGGCGCTTCCCCTGGTACGTGCTCAACATGAGGTACACCCAGAGGATCAGCGCTCCGAGCCCCACCAGCGGCGTGAGGAAGTACAGCACATACAGGTGCAGGATCCCGATGACCGCGTTCAGCACGATCCAGAAGATCACCCACGCGATGGTGAGGAAGATCGACTGGAACGCGTGGAAGCGCACCGTCCTGTCCTGGTTGTACGGCGCGATCAGCAGGAACACGACCCCGCCGACTGCCCCTAGCAGATAGCACAACAGCCCCACGACGTTGTTCGTCAGCCCCGGCACGGCAGTCGTCGAGGACGGCATGCCCCCGGACTGCGCAGCTCCGCAGTGCGGACAGAACGCAGCACCATCAACTTCCCTGCCGCAGTTCACGCACGCCGCCACGATGCACCCCCGGAGTCCAGCGAATGACACTCGTTATCGCCCTCGGATGCGCGGATTGTAGGCCGCGCGCGCAACCGGCCCCGTCCCGCGCCTCGCTCGTCCCAGCGAGCGGTCCGCCGCACTGCCATGACCGGATCGCGAAATGCCATCCGGTTCGCGATACGCTGGGTGCTCCGCGCGCGTGCGCGGCGGGGGCAGCATGACAGCGGATACCTCGACGGCAAACGTGGGCGCCGGGTGGCCGGGGGCGTTCCACCCCGCTGTCCGTGCGTGGTTCGAGCGGCGCTTCAGTGTGCCCACCGACGCGCAGGCGGCCGGCTGGCCGTCCATCGGGGCCGGGCTGGACACGCTCCTCGCCGCGCCGACCGGTTCCGGCAAGACGCTCGCGGCGTTCCTCGTGGGCATCGACTCGCTGATCCGCGACCCGGCTGCGGGCACCACGATCGTCTACGTGTCGCCGCTGAAGGCGCTGTCGAACGACATCCAGCGCAACCTGCAGCAACCCCTCGAGGAGATCGCCGCGATCGCCCGGGAGATCGGCTGCGACCTGCCGCCGATCACTGTGGGCCTGCGCACGGGCGACACCCCGTCCGCGGAGCGACAGGCGCTCGTCCGGCGGCCGCCGCACATCCTCGTCACCACGCCGGAGTCCCTGTACCTCATGGTGACGGCGGAGCGCGCGCGCGCCACGCTGACCGGCGTCCGCACGGTGATCGTCGACGAGATCCACGCGCTCGCCCGCGACCGTCGAGGCTCGCACCTCGCGCTGACGCTCGCCCGCCTCGACCACATCGTCACGGCCCCGGGCGGCGCGCGCCCGACTCGCATCGGCCTCTCCGCGACGCAGCGGCCGATCGACGAGATCGCCCGCTTCCTGGTGGGCGTGGACGGCGGATCGGCGCGCCCCTGCCGCGTGATTGACCTGGGCCACCAGCGCGACCTCGATCTGCACATCGAGGTGCCGCCCAGCGACCTGGAGGCGGTGCCGCCGAAGGAGCAGTGGGCCGACATCTACCAGCGGCTGGCCGAGCTGGTCGCGGCGCACCGCACGACGCTCATCTTCGTGAACACCCGCACGCACTCCGAGAAGATCGCGCACGAGCTCGCCGAGCGGCTGGGCGCCGACGCCGTCGCGTCGCACCACGGCTCGCTCTCTCGTGAGCGCCGGCAGCGTGTCGAGGAGCGTCTGAAGTCCGGGGAGCTCCGCGCGCTGGTCGCCACGGCGTCGCTGGAGCTGGGGATCGACATCGGCGCGATCGACCTGGTGTGCCAGGTAGGGTCGCCGAGGAGCATCGCAACCTTCCTCCAGCGCATCGGGCGCTCGGGGCACGCGCTCGGATTGCGACCGCACGGACGGCTCTTCCCCACCACGCGCGACGAGTTGATCGAGTGCGCGGCGCTGGTGCGCGCGGTGCGCGGCGGACACCTCGATCGCATCGTGCAGCCGGTCGCGCCACTCGATGTGCTCGCGCAGCAGATCGTGGCGGAGGTGGCCTGCGAGGAGTGGCGCGAGGATGCGCTGTACGACCTCGTACGCAGCGCCGCGCCGTACGCGGGGCTCACGCGCCCGGTCTACGACGAGGTGGTGGAGATGGTAGCGACCGGCGTGGGAGACGGCGCGGGGCGATCGCCCGCCCTCGTGCACCGGGACCGCATCCACGGCGTGCTGCGCCCGCGCCGCGCGGCACGGCTCACCGCGATCACCAACGGCGGGACGATCCCGGAGCTCGGTGACTACCGCGTCGTCACGGAGCCGGAGGGCACCTTCGTCGGCACGCTCAACGAGGACTTCGCGATGGAGTCGCGGGGCGGCGACATCTTCATGCTCGGCAGCACGTCGTGGCGCATCGCGCGCGTCGAGCCGTCCACGGTGCGCGTGACGGATGCGCGCGGAGCGCCGCCGACGATCCCGTTCTGGTTGGGCGAGGCGCCGGGGCGCACGCGCGAGCTCTCGGCAGAAGTCGGTCGCCTGCGCCGCGACGTGACTGCCGGCCTCGACGACCCCGCGCTCGAGGCGCGCCTCGTCGAGGAGTGCGCGCTCCCGGCGACGGGTGCGCAGCAGATGATCGACTACGTGCGGGCGACGCGCGACGGACTGGGCGTCGTGCCGTCCGACACTGACGTGGTGTTCGAGCGCTTCTTCGACGACTCGGGCGGGATGCAGCTGGTGGTCCACGCGCCGTTTGGGATGCGCGTCAACCGCGCGTGGGGCCTGGCGCTGCGCAAGCGCTTCTGCGTCGCGTTCGACTTCGAGCTGCAGGCGGCCGCCAACGACGATGCGATCCTGCTGTCGACCGGCATGGCGCACGCGTGGCCGCTGGAGGACGCGTTCGCCTGGGTGACCGCGCGCAACGCCGAGGACTCCGTGCGCCAGTCCGTCTTCTACGTTCCGCTCTTCCCCACGCGGTGGCGCTGGAACATCACCCGCGCCCTCGCGCTGCAACGCCAGCGCGGCGGCCGGCGCGTGCCGCCGTTCATCCAGCGCATGCGCGCGGACGACCTGATGGCGGCGGTGTTCCCGGAGCAGATCGGGTGCCAGGAGAACCTGGACGGGCCACTGACGCTCCCCGATCACCCGCTGATGCGCCAGACGATGGAGGACTGCCTGCGGGAGGCGATGGACGTCGACGGGCTCGTGGAAGTGCTCAAGCGCGTCGAGGCCGGCGGCATCCGCTACCACGCGCGCGACACCATCGAGCCCAGCCCGATGGCGCACGAGATCGTCACCGGCAAGCCATACACGTACCTCGACGACGCGCCGATCGAGGAGCGGCGTACGCGGGCAGTCTCGCTGCGGCGCGCCCTGCCTGTGGAGGCGCGCGACCTCGCGGCGCTGGATCCCGAGGCGATCGCGCGCGTGGCCGACGAGGCGTGGCCGGAGGCGCGCAGCGCCGAGGAGGTGCACGACGCGCTCCTGGGCTTCGTGGCGATTGCGGAGCCATTCGTGCGCGAGTGGCGTGACTGGCTGCACGCGCTCGCCGCGGCGAGCCGCGCGGCGCACCTGACGGTGAACGGGGCGCGCCTCTGGTTCGCGGTCGAGCACGTGCACGCCTTGCGGCTGCTGTACCCGGGCACTGCACTCGCCGAACTCGACGTGCCCGCGGCGGCCATCCTCCCGGTGGAGCATCGCGAGGCGGCGCGCGTGCTGCTCCTGCGCGGGCACGCGGAGGCCATCGGCGTGACGAACGCCGCCGACCTCGCCGCGCGCGCCGGCCTGGAGCTCGCAGACGTGGAGCACGGCCTGGTGATGACGGAGGCGCAGGGCTTCCTGCTGCGCGGCCGGTACACGCCGGGCGCAACGGGGGACGAGTGGTGCGATCGCCGCCTCCTGGCGCGGATCCACCGCTACACCCTCGACCGCCTGCGCCGCGAGATCGACCCCGTCTCGCGCCAGGACTACATGCGCTTCCTGCTGCGCTGGCAACGCCTCCCGGAGAAGCATCGCGCCGAGGGGCGCGGCGGGCTGCGGGAGGTCCTGGCGCGCCTCGGGGGCTTCGAGGCACCGGCCTCGGCCTGGGAGCCGGACCTGCTGCGGTCCCGCATGCGCGAGTACCACGCGTCGTGGCTCGACGAGCTCTGCCTCGCCGGCGAAGCCGCGTGGGCGCGCCTCACTCCTCGACGTCCCGCGGTCCCCGAGGAGGGCGCCGGCACCGAGGCGCGCATCGGCGGCGGTACGGCGGCCACGCGGGCGACCCCGGTGACGGTCGCCCTGCGGACCGATCTGCCGGCGCTGCTCACCGCCACGCGCGCATATCTCCCGGCACCCGGTTGCCCCGAGGCCGGCGCCGCGGGTGAGATCCTCGAGCTGCTCGAGCGGCGCGGCGCGCTCTTCTTCGACGAGATCGTCAGCGGCACGCGGCGGCTCGCGACGGACGTGGAGCAGGGGCTGCGCGAGCTCATCGGCGGGGGCTGGGTGGCGTCCGACGGCTTCCAGGGGCTGCGCGAGATCGCTGGCGGGCGCCGAGGTGGCCGCCCGTCGCCCCGGCGGACCGGGCTGTACACGCGAGCCGGGTTCTTCGCAGCCAGCGGCGGCGGCCCGCCCGGCCGCTGGTCCGTGCTCCGCGCCCCCGCGGTCGAGCGCGGCGGCGAGGAGGATCTCGCCGAGGCGATTGCGGGGACGCTGCTCCGCCGCTACGGGGTGCTGTTCCGCGATCTCGTGTCGCGCGAGAGCGTCGCGATGCCGTGGCGCAGCATTGCGCAGGCACTCCGCCGCTTCGAGGCGCGCGGCATCGTGCGTGGCGGGCGCTTCGTGCAGGGCGTCGCGGGCGAGCAGTATGCGCTGCCCGAGGCGGTGTCGGCGCTGCGCGAGACGCGTCGCACTCCCCTGGACGGAGAGCGGGTGACGGTGAGCGCGGTCGACCCCGTGAACCTCACGGGGATCTTCCTGCCCGGCGCTCGCATCCCCGCCCAGCGCGGGCGCGTGATCGAGTTCGTCGATGGCCTCCCGGCCGAGGTCTTCCCAGCCGCGCGCCGCGAACGCGACCCCGCGACGCCGCGGACCTGACGGCCCTCGGCGGGCGGGCAGTCACGGGGTCAGACAGTCTCGATGGTGTCCCGCCGTGCCGGGGCGTCCGCGTCGCCCCGAGCCGACGCCTGGCGCAGCCGGGCGAACTGGTCCTGCATCGCGCCCTGCATGAAGCGGCCGTCCGTGCTGTGCAGCACGAACCGCGCGCCGAGCTCGATCGCGGCCAGCGAGTCCTCCACGTTCTGGTGGTGCACCATGACGGGGACATTGCGTGCCCCCGCTCGCGCCACCACGTCGCGGATGACGTCGAGGTACTTCGGGTTCTTCGTCTCGTCGGGGATGCCGAGCGAGGTCGTCATGTCGTTGGGTCCGATGAAGATGCCGTCGATGTCGCCGACGTCCAGGATGGCGTCCAGGTTGCGCTGCGCCGGCTCGCTCTCGATCCCGATGATCACGATGCTCTCGCGGCGGCGGTTGGCGAGGTACTCCTGCGTGCGCGCGCTGGGAAAGATGCCCTCCGCGATCGCGCGGCGCAGGTACTCGCCCTTCAGCGGGTGCCACTTCGCCGTGCCGACGGTGTCGCGCACCTCCTCGACGGTCTCGCAGTAGGGGACGAGCACGCCCGCGGCACCGGCGTCCAGGGCCATGGCCACCCAGTGCGCCATCGGCACGGGCACGCGCACGATCGGCGTGATGTTGATCTCGCGCAGCATGCCGCTGAGCTCCTGGATCTCCTTGCGATCGCGCGACCCGTGCTCGCTGTCGATCACGACGTAGTCGAGCGTGCTGCCTGCCAGCGCGCTCTTGAACCGCGTGGTGCCGATCGCGGACAGCATGCAGCCGAAGACCATCCCGCCGCCTCGCAGGCGCTCCTTCAGGTCGATCGCATTCATGGGGACTCCTCCATCTGATCTGCCCGAGCCGGCAGACCTGCCTGGCCGGTGTGTGCGCTCGTCATCGCGGGCAGATAGTAGGCCCCCGGTGCGCGGATTCCAACGCGCCTCGCGAACAGTGGGGAACCCGCACGCGCGCAGCGAGCGCGCACGGGCGGCGTGCGCGCGCATGGACCGGCCGCTCTGCGAGACCTCAGATCTGTGAAGGCTCAGCGCGCACCGATCGAGGTTGCCGTTGGGGCGCTAGCCGCGCTCCACCGGCGAGGCCGTTCGCTCTCCCCGATCGTCGCGGCCGCCAGTGGATGCGGGGGCACGCGACGCGCAGGGCTGACACCACAGCCTGCCATCGTTGGGCACCGCATGACGGAGCACGACCTCCTCGCCGCAGGCCGCGCAGTCCACTCGACCGCGAGGCGCGGGCGGCTCCACTTCCGGCTCGGCCTCGGTGATCGTGAACAGCCCGGTGTCCGGGATCAGGCGATAGGCGATGTCCTGTGCCCGGCGTGGGTCCTCCACCCCGGGCGCCCACGTGCTGACCAGGTCCCGCACCGCGGAGCGCACGGAGACGCGCACCGCACGCGACGCCTCGAGGTCCGTGAACACGGCGGCCAGCTTACCGACGTCGTGAACGCGCAGGTCGCTCTTCCCCACGCTGCACCCCGTCGCGGTGGCGACGGCGTCCGCGGCGCATCGCGCGGTCTCCAGGGTCACGTTCAGCCGGTGCGGGGCCGCGGGGAGGTCGAGGCCCAGCGCCTCGGCGGCTGCCAGCGCCATCCGCACGCCGAGCGTGATGCCGGCGCAGCGGTGCCCGTGCGTCACCGCCGCCGCGCGAATCCGATCGCGCAGCCACACATCGCCGGCCGCGGACAGGCAGCATTCCGCCTCGAAGGCGTCGGCCAGCCCGGCGATATCGTCCATCCGCGTGCGCAACAGCCGGCGCCCGTCCATGCTGCGGAGCGCGACGCGCCCCGGATTGCCGCCGCCCGCAGGCTGCTCGATCTCAGCGACCGCACCCAGAACATCGTGCTTGAAGCCCTCGACGACGACCACGTCGGCGGTGCCCGCGAAGCGGGATACGAGATCGGCCAGTCGCATGGCCGGCTCGGGGCCGCGCACGAGGATGCCGTCGCTGGCGCCGAAGATCACGGCGCTCGCGCCAGCCCGGGCGAAGAGGTCCGTATCGGACCCCGGCTTGTCCAGCGGCAGCGGATGGTGGGACCGTTTGATCGCGCCGACGGCATACCCGCGCCCGTTGAGCTCCGTGATCAGGCCCACCGCCAGCCACGTCTTCCCGACGTTCCTGCCGGGTCCACGTACGCGCAGGACGGGGAGCGAGGGTGCCATGGACATGGCGCCTTTCCGGATCGATTGGCCTCGACTCGCGAGGCTCCGAGCGTGGGTTATGCGCGAACGCCGGGCGACGCACGGAAGTATGCACCGCCAGCACATCCCCGGCAGAGCACGGCATCCCAGCGGATCACCTGCCGGCCGTTCATGATCTCCTCAGCGCACGCCGAGCATTCGACGCGGACGCCCGCGCGTCCCATCAGCGCCGTGAGGTCCTCGAGCAGCTCGACGGGCGTGACCTCGAGCAGCTCGTGCGCCGGCATCGCGGCGTACCCGGCCAGCTGCGCGTAGTAACGCCGGGACTCCTCCGGCGCGTAGCGGGCCGCCGCCTGGCGGATGCCCGCCCGCGGCGCGATCCTCACCGCCCGCCCGTCCGTGACGTCGACGAAGACCGCGGCGACCTTCCCGTAATCGTGGACGCGCAGCGTGCGATGCCCCACCGCGCACCCCGTCGCCGCCTCGATGCCGTCGACGAAGCAGCCGTCCGTCTCGACGAACGCCAGGAGCCGGCGCTCCACGGGATCGGGGTCGAACCCCAGCGCTTCGACGCCAGCAAGCCCGATGCGCACGCCGAGCACCTGCCGGGGACAGAGCCGCCCGTGGCGCTCGGCGCTGGCGTCAAGCGCCTGCTGCAGGCGTTCGCTGATCGGAACCGCGGCGAGCGTCACCGGACACCTCCCGGCCTGGGTACGGCGCGGCGCGTTCCACCGCGCCGTACCCGAGTCCCTTCGTTACGCCTTCGTGATCCGAACACACGTCTCTTTGTGCAACGCCTGACCCGAGATCGGGTCACCCTTGATCGGGCGGAGCCCGCTGTCACTCGTGCCGCGCCCCTTGGCGTTCTTGCCCAGGGCGGTGTGACCCCAGCCGTGCTGCAACCCGACCACCTCCGGGTGCATTCGCTCGGTGGTGTGCACCGTGGCCTTCACCTTGCCATGCGGCGATTCCACCCACACCTCGTCACCATCGGCGACCGAGAGACCCGCAGCGGTATCCGGGTGGATCATCAGCGGCCCGCTGCGCTTGATCTCCAGCAGCCACGGGTTGTTCTGGGTCCGCGTGTGAGTGTGGCTCGCTTCCTTCCAGTTGATCAGGAAGAGCGGGAACTCCTTCGACGGCTGCCAGTCGCGCGGCGCGTACACGGGAAGCGGATCGACAGGCTTCCCGTCTGCGTCCTTCTTGCCCTCGAGCGCCTTCGTGTAGAACTCCACGCGCCGGCTTGCCGTGGAGAAGCCCTTCATCACCTTGCCACCCACGACCACACCGATGACCACGCCCCCGGCGGTCTTGTCCTTGTCGTAGACAAGCGTCCCGTCGGGTCGCGTCGCGCCGGGCGCCGGCGCAGCACCTGCCGCCGGAGCACCTGCTGGTGCAGCACCCGCCGCCGGAGCAGCCGGTGCGGTGTCATAGAACGCCGTCGCCAGGGCTGTGGCGGATACGGGGACGGCGTACTTCTCGTACGCGGTGCCGATCTTGTCGACCCACGTTGCGCCCGGCAACGCCTTGTGCTGCTCAAGGGTGAGCCCGGAGGCGCCTTCCTTCAGCTCCTTGGACAACTGCTCTTCGTACCACGCGGTCAGATCCTGCACCGGCTGGCCGGAGACAGCGCCCAGGTTGAAGAAGTCCTTGCCGCTCTTGTCTTTCAGCCCGAGCTTCCGCCCAAGCGCCGCGACGAACTCGTATTCCGCCAGCTGGCCGAAGATCGGCTTCACCACCGGCTGGCGAAGTCCGATCACGGACCAGGTCACCCAGTGGCTGTTCACGTCGTACCGCTCGAGGTATGTCGTGCCCGGGATGACGTAGTCGGCCAGCATCGCCGTCTCGCTCATCATCGTGTCCACGACGACGAGCGTCTCCAGCTTCGCCAGCGCCTTCGCGACATTCTGCGAGCCCGGGACCGACTTCATGACGTTCTGGAAGACCAGGACGCCGATCTTCGGCTGGTACGGCCCCTTGCCCTCAGCGAGGTTGGCAAAGGTCTGCGTGTAGACCCCGGAGCTGTGCCCGAGGGGGTACTTCGACTTCTCATCGAAGCGGGGCTGCTTCAGTGTTGCGGCCGCGCTGGCGTCGGCCTGGGCCTGCGAATACTTCGACCCGCGCTTGTCGGGGATCATCATCCCGCCGGGGCGGTCGAACGAGCCGATCAACGCGTTCAGGAGGGCGATCGCCCGCCCGCCCTGCACACCGTTGGAGTTCTGGCCGGGGCCGCTCCAGACGTCGATCAACGCCGGCTTGGTGGTCGCCACTTCTCGCGCGATCCGCTCGATGGTGGCTGCCTTGATGGTGGTGATCTTCTCGGCCCACTCCGGCGTCTTGTCCTTGACATACGCGGAGAACTGGTCAAAGCCGACGGTCCACTGGGCGACGAAGTTCTTGTCGTGGAGATTGTCGCGGATGATCACGTGCGCCATGGCCAGTGCCAACGCGCCGTCCGTGCCCGGCCGCACCGCCAGCCACTCGCTCGCTCGCGCGGCGGTGTCTGACATGTACGGATCCACGACCACCAGCTTCGCGCCCCCCTCGAGTGCCCGCGTGATGATGCGGGGGAGGTGGACCCACTTGATCGCCGAGGTCGGGTTCCAGCCGAAGAGCATCACGTACTTCGACTGCAGGAAGTCGGCCAGCGGTCGCTCGTGCCCCATCACGGCGATGAACGACGCCTTGCGAGATACGTCGCAGAGGTTCGCGTGGTTGGAGTAGTTCGGCGTGCCGTAGAGCGCGCAGAAGTCCTGCTGCGGGTGCGTGAACGAGTGGTCCTCGCTGAGCCAGAGGAGCTTGTGCGCCTCACCCCCGTCACGCAGGGTCTTCATCTTGGCGGCGATCTCGGAAACCGCCTGGTCCCAGGTGATCTCCTGCCACTTCGGGTCGGCGCCCTCCGACTTATCGGGGTTCGTGCGCTTCAGCGGCTTCTTGACGCGCTCCGGGTCATAGAGGGCCATGATGCCCGCGTTGCCCTTCGGGCAGATCGCGCCGCCCTCCTTGCAGCCTTTCTCGACGGTGTACCCGTCGAGCCAGTCGGAGGAGATGTTGGTGTAGTTGTTCGGGTTCCAGTTGTTCGGCTCGATCTTGTCGACGACGCCGTCCACCACGTGAACCATGATCCCGCATTGACCGCCGCACATGTTGCAGCAGCTGGGGATCCACTTGCCCGCCTGCCGGCCCCACTGTGCGGCGCCCTCGGCGTTCGCGACGAGTGCGTGCTCGCCGGAACGCGTGCCGACGCCGGACACCGCCGCCGCCGCTGCGACGCCCACGGTCGCTCCGGCGCCCAGCTTGATCAGGCGCCTGCGCCCGATCTGGTTGTCGTTGTCGTTAGACACGAGACACCTCCTCCGCCGCCGTACCCTCGTGGTTCGGCAGCAGCCACTCGCCGATCCCGAACGCGATCAGACCGAGCCCCACGATGCCGGTGGTGAACAGCCACTCCATCACGCTGGGCACGTAGTCGGTCGTGACGCGCGCGGACTCGAACGCGGCGCTGATGCCCACGACCTGCTCCGAGGCCAGGCCGGGGATGACGATGTTGAGACGCACGGCCAGGAACCCGATGACGATCAGCCCGCAGGCGATCGCCACGAACCGGGCGTCGCGACGCGTGGGCAGCACGAGGATCGCCAGCGGGAGCAGCGTCCCCACGCCCAGCTGCCAGATCCAGAACACCCACCAGTACGGCCCGGCGTAGATCAGCTTCAGGTTCTGCACCTGCCCCTGGGCGTTGCCGTAGAAGCCGGTCAGCGTCTCGGAGAGCATGAAGAGCAGATCCAGCAGGACCAGGCCCAGCACCAGTGTCCCGAGCGCCACCACCGTGTCACGGTTGCGCCGGAGGCCGTCCTGGAAGATCGCGCTGATCAGGGCGAGCAGCGCGCCGCCGCTGGCGAGCGCGGATACCAGGAAGAGGATCGGGAAGAGCCCGCCGTGCCAGCCGGGCCGCGCGGACACCACGCCGAAGAGCGACCCGACACCACCATGGAACATGATGGCCAGCGGCACGCCGATCGTGGCGAGCACGCGTACCACCCGCGTGTCGGCGGCGCGCGCCGCCTCGGACGTGTCGTGATTCCCCAGCGCCAGGATGCGATACAGTGACGCGCGCCCGCTGGTGCCCCGGCCGCCCACCACGAAGTCATGCCGCAGCACGAACCAGAGCTCGAGCAGGATCAACACGAAGTAGGCCGTGTACAGCCAGATCATCCACGCCATGGGCGAGATGAAGTTCGGGTACACCAGGACGTGCCACGCGCGGAACGAGTGCCCCAGGTCCGCGGCGATCGAGAGCAGCGCGAGGAGGAGCGTGACGACCGCGCTGTAGAGCGCCAGCCGGCCGACCTGCTCGAACTGCTTGACCCGGAAGACGTACACGAGCGACGAGACCAGGAAGCTCCCGGCGCTCAACCCGATGAAGTAGATGTACGCGGCCACCCACAGCCCCCACGGAACCAGGTTGCCGTAGTTCGCGTTGTCGTGTCCGTGCGCGATGCGGTCGTACCAGGCCCAGGAGCCCGCCGCGATGGCGGCGATTCCCGCGACCCAGAAGATCAATTTCAGGTTCTTGGCCATCAGCGGATCCCCCTCGTCACAGCAGGTAGTAGACGTTGGGCTCGGTGCCCAGCTCTTCCTTCAGACGGACGGGTTGCCGCTGCGTGAGCAGCCGCGACACCGCGCTGTCCGGGTCGTTGAAGTCACCGAAGAAGATCGCCTTGCCGGTGCAGGTCTTCGCGCATGCCGGCCAGCGCCCGGCGGCCTGGTCGTAGTTGCCCTGCTCGTCCTGCAGGTGCACGCAGAACGTGCACTTCCTGACGTTGCCGATGGGCGACGTCTCAGGCTCGCGCACGCGGAACTGCCGGTACTCGGGCGAGGGCACCGCCGCGTACGGCGTCTTCTCCGCCACGGCCGCGTAGTTCTCACCGAAGTCGAAGTACCGCGCCTGATACGGGCAGGCCACCATGCAGTACCGGCAGCCGATGCACCGGTCGTAGTCCACGACCACGATGCCGTCCTGCTTGCGCTTGAAGGTCGCCCCCACAGGGCACGCTGACACGCACGGCGGGTTTTCGCAGTGGAAGCACGGCTTGGTCATGAAGAGGGGGCGGTCGCCTGGCCGCTCCCCGAAGCCGTTCTCGACCACCACGGTGTACGAGACGCCCGGCGGCGTCTTGTTCTCCGACTTGCACGCAACCATGCAGGCCTTGCAGCCGACGCAGCGCCGGGTGTCGATCACCATCCCGTAGCGCTTGGTCTGCTTCGCGTCGGCCGCCGCCGCCGCCGGGGCAAGGAGCGGAGCGAACTGGCTCCCGGACGCGATGGCCACCGCCAGCGAGGCAGCGCCGATCTTGAGCAGGCGCTCGACGACTTCCCGGCGGTCCACGGTGGCGCCGCCGGCGGGCTCAGGCGCCTCGCCGGGGGTTCCAGATGACTCAGGTGCGAGTGTCACGAACGGTCCTCCGTTCCGCTGCCCTGCACGTCCGGCCGCAACGAACGGGGGTGCGAACGTGTACCGGCTACGTGGTCATGAAATAAGCCGCTCGCGCGCGGGGGGTGGTGCATCCTCGCTCCTTCGTGCCTGTGTGGACATGCAGCATTCACAGCACGAAGGATCGTCCCCGGGGGCGTTAGGGAGATCGGCGAAACTGGTCGGGATGCGTCGCCACTTGTGCTGATCTTCACAAGTCGGGGCTTACGCAAGAAGAGCGCCCAGGGGATGCATAGCATCCCCACAATCCGTGATGCACGGATTACCTAGCTGTCGGCTCCATGTACCCGTGATGGATCGCGTACTGGACGATCTGGGCACGGCCCTTCAGTCCCAGCTTCCGCATGAGGTGCGTGCGGTGCGTCTCCACGGTGCTCACGCCGACGCCGAGTTGGTCGGCAATCTGTTGTCCGGAGTATCCCAGCGCCGTCAGCTTCAGCACCTGCTCCTCCCGCGCGCTGAGCGCGGGCGTGGACTCGCTGCACTTCCGTTCCTCCGTTGTGGCGGACGGCGTGCGGTGGACGAAGAGGTCCATGAGTGAACGCATCAGCGTGCCGTCCACCAGCGCGCCACCGCGCTGGGCCGCGCGAATGGCGTCCACGAGCGCCGAGTCCGCCGCCGCCTTGAGCACGTAGCCCGCGACGCCGATCTCCACCAGCTGGCGGAAGTACTCGTGGTCGTCGTACACGGTGAGAATGACGATGTGGATCCCGGGAACGTGGGCCAGCAGCTCGCGGGCGACCTCCAGGCCGTTCCTGCCGGGCATGCCGATGTCCAGCACGAGGACGTCCGGGAGCAGGTCCAGCGCCAGCCGGACGGCCTCGTCCCCGTCGGCGGCCTCCCCGACCAGCTCGAAGTCGGGCTCGCGCTCCAGGATGTGGCGCAGCCCGGCCCGCACCACGGCATGGTCGTCTGCGATCAGGATGCGGGTGGCCGTCACGAAGTCACCTCCAGCGGAACCTCGACGAACACGGCGGTGCCCATCTCGCTGTTCGATTCGATGGTAAGGGTGCCCCCCACGAGCTGCGCGCGCTCTTCCATGCCGAGGAGCCCGAGCTTCGCTTCGGTGCGATCGCTTCTCAGCACCCGCGCTGCGTCGAACCCTGCGCCGTCATCCTCGACCACCAGCACGGCGACGGCCCCGCGCACGTTCAGGACCACGCTCACGTGGTGGGCGTTGGCATGCCGCGCGACGTTCGTGAGCGCCTCCTGCGCGATCCGGTAGAGCGCGGTCTCACATTCCGCCCGCAGCCGCACACCGACAAGCCCCTCCGCACTGAAATGCGCGTCGATCCCGTGTTCGCGCCCGAAGTCCTCAACGTAGGCGCGTAGCGCCGGTGCGAGCCCCAGGTCGTCCAGCGTGCTCGGGCGCAGGTCGCGCGCGAGGTGGCGCATCAGCTCCAGGGCCTCCCCCGCCTGCACGCGCAGCCCCGCGGTGAGCGTCGCCACTTCGGGGGAGCCGGACGCCCGATCCACGCGCGCCAGCCCCATCACCAGCGAGGAGAGCGCCTGTCCCGCGTCATCGTGCAACTCGCGCGCGATGCGGCGGCGCTCGTCCTCCTGGGCGGTGATCACCTGCGCGAGCAGCTGCCCGCGCTCCGCCTCCTTCTCGCGCAACCGCTCCGTCATGTCGTCGAACTCCCTGGCCAGTGCGCCGACATCGGGGTGGTCGTACAGGCTCCCGTGGTCGGCCGGGCGACCTCGGCCGACCGCCCGCGCGAGATCGGCGAGGCGCGCGATGGGCCGCGTCAGCACGGTCGCCACGGCGTAGCTCACCATCAGCCCGACCCCCAGCGTCGCCGCGGTGAGCCCCAGCAGGTTCGTGGTCAACGCATCCACCCGCGTATCCAGCCGCCGCGTGGCGAGACCGATGCGGAGCACGCCCAGCCGACCCTGCTGCAGCTGGTACGCGAGGTCGCGCACGTGCCCCTCGTCGGTATCGAGCAACGCGAACGAGTACCCCGCCCCGCCGGGGATGGGATTTGCGACGCGCAGCCCCTGCGGGACCCGGGTGCCGAGGGTGCTCAGCCGCACCTCCCCCTGCGAGTCCAGGAGCATGACGTAGCGCACGTCCGGATCGGCAGTCTCCAGCGCCGTGAAGATGCGGTGCAGACCGAATAGGTCGTTCGTCAGGAAGCCCTCGGTCGCATCCACCTCCAGGTCGCGCGCGATGGAGAGGCTCCGCCGGTCGAGCTCGTCGTGGGAGATGCTGGCGAGCGTCAGCCGGGCGTGCACCGTCCCGGCCAGCCCGAGGATCACGATCGGGAGGCCGATGGCGAGGATCATCTTCGTGCGCAGACGCAGGTGTCGCATCCGCCCCCCTACGGCACAAGCCCGTGCGAGCGCAGGTACTGGCTCATCTCGCGCACGCTGTTGTATGAGCGGTCGTCCGGGACGATGTAGCGATCGACGCCCAGGCGCTTGAGGATCGCGACGCCCTCGGGTTGCTTCGACATGTCGATGAATACGCTCTGCAGATCGGCCTTGAGCTCGGGCTGGAGGCGCGGATCCACCACGATCGGGTTCCCCCCGTACGGCCCCCAGCGCTCGATGACGCGCACGCGAGCGGTCAACGCCGGCTCGCGGGCAGCGAGGTAGTCGAAGACCACGCTGTCCACCGTGGCCCCCGCCACGACGCCGTCGCCCACCGCGACCACCGAGCGATCGTGAGCGTATGTGAAGATCGTCCGGCTGAAGAAGGTCGGCGGCGTCCACCCGCGCGTAGCGAGCTGGTACATCGGAACCAGCCGTCCGCTGTTCGACATGGGGTCGGTGAAGGCGAAGCTCGCCCCGCGCAGGTCCTCCAGGGACCGCGCCGCGGACTCCGCCGGTACGACGAGGTAGGAGTAGTACTCGGCGGCCCCGTTGATCTCCGGGGCGGCGCTCAGCTCCATCCCGAAGTCCTGGTGGCCCAGGACGTACGGGTAGGTGCAGACCATGGCGACCGGCACTGCCCCACTCCGCACGAGTTCGTTGATCTCGAAGTACGTCTTGCCCTGGATGAGCTCGACCGGACGGCCGAGTTGGGCCGCCGCGTACGCCCCGAGATCCTGGTACAGGGAGGAGGTCCGGCCGGGCGACAGCATCGGCGCGGCGGCGAGGCGGATCGCCCCGGCGGCCCGCGCGCCAGGGTCCTCGACCGTGCCTTCCACCCGCCCGAAGTCGATCGGGATGTGCCCGGAGGAGCATCCGGCGATCATGGCGCCGAGGAGGCCGGCGCCGATGCTCCCGATAGCCTGTCGGCGGCTGATCTTCCGCGATTCCCGGCTGGACGGTCGCATTGCCGCTCTCCCCGGGGGGAATGGCGAGCCGAAATCGTTGACACCTCCATGTAAACAGGGAACCGCGCGATCGGAATCCGCAATTTCGCGGGCTCAGGTGCGAAGAAGCGCAGTGCGGCATCCGCCACACACGAGCGGCGGGGAAGCGCATTTCGGGGGCGCCGGCGCGTATGCGGACCGCGAACCGGTGGCGCGGGGGCCGGAGTGCCCCAAATCGCCGCGGCACCGGGTGGCGTCTAACGGCTGCGCGGCAGCCCGAGGCCTCGCTGCGCGACCTGGTCACGCATGATCTGCGTGCTGCCGTGGTTGATCCCGGACTGGAACGCACCCAGCACGTTGTGCGCGTACAGGCCGCTCTCGATGGCGTCTTCGGCGCCGTTGAGGAGCTGGCAGTACGGACCGAGGAGCTGGGCGATCGTCTCCGTGGTCTTCACGCCGTGCTCCGGTGACCACACCTTCTCGGCGCTGCCCTCGTACGTGAACTTCCCGTTGTGCTCCACGATCGACATGCTGCGCAGCGTCATCAGGCGGCAGACCTGCGCCTCCGTCCACACCTCGGCGATGCGGTCCCGGGCGGAGGGGTCGTTCTTGATGTGCTCGGCCGTGACGCCGTTGGCCGGGTCCTTGAGCCAGTTCACGAGGTCTTCGTCGCGCTCCACCGAGCGGAGGTAGCGCGAGGCGCCGACGCGGTCGAGGTTCAGCCCCATCGCGCTCAGGTTCCAGCCGTTGTGCTCCTCGCCCAGCAGGCAGGAGGCGGGCACCCGAACATCCTCGAAGAACGTCTCGTTCGTCCGGTTCTCGCCGTACGTGGTGCCGCGAGGCGCCCGCGGCTCGTTCTGGATCGTCCACAGCGGACGCACCGTGATGCCCGGCGTGTCCATGGGGATCAGGAAGATCGAGATCCCGGCGTTGCGCTTCGACTCGGGATCCGTACGCGCCATGAGGTAGATGTGCGTGGCGCGGTGCGCGCCCGTGGTGTACATCTTCTGGCCGTTGATGACGTAGTCGTCGCCGTCCTTCGTCGCGCGGCATTGCAGGCCCGCGAGGTCCGCGCCGCCCGAGGGCTCCGTGAAGCCGAGGCAGAACGACAGCTCGCCGCTGATGAGCTTCGGGATGAAGTAGTCCTTCTGCTCCTGCGTGCCCCCCGCGAGGATCGTGGGAGCGCCGCTGCCGCCACCGCCGACGCTGAAGCCGACGCGTGCGAATTCCTCCTCGACGATGTACTGGTCAAGGCGGTTTCCGCCCTGACCGCCGTACTGCTTCGGCCACGAGATCGCGCGCCAGCCGTTGTCGCGGATCTTGTCGTACACCGCGCGTGCCTTCGGCCCGCGGCTGCCGAGCTCGTCCTGCTCCTCGGCGACTTCGTCGGTGATCTCGCGCGCGATGAAGTCCTGGATCTTCTGCTGGAGGGCCCGCTGGGCCGGTGTGTACGCGAATTCCATCTCATCCCTCCCCGGGGCGACCTCGCCAGCGCGAGGCCATCTGTCGGTCGTCGACCGCCGGCCGCCGCATTCGACTTCGGGGGCCAGCGTGAATGATAACGGATGGTATACGCCGGCCCACTCCCGATCGCAATCCGGTCCGGGTGCCCCTCAGTGGTGGTGCGTGCGCCGGACGGAGCCCGGGTCGGCGCGCCGCCGAGGACTGCGCTGGGACATCGATGTCCGCGATCGGCGGCGCGAGCTGCGCCCGCCGGTGACGTCGGGGAGCCGCATCAGCGGGTTGACCATCGTGGTCTTCCCCGCGCCGCCGGGTCCCACGATCTCCACCGTCTCCTCGACTTCTCTTGCCGAGCGGTACGCAGCGGGATCGCGCGCCTCGGAGCGCCATCACCGGC
>JBAYVN010000019.1:0-34409 GCA_041674525.1 Dehalococcoidia bacterium
CGAGTGGTGGCTCGGGTGCCGCCTCAGCGGCGGCGACGTTCATCGGCGGTTCAGCGGGGGAGACGTCCTCGAGGTGCGGCCCCAGCTCGCGTGCCAGTTCGCGGGAGTGCCCGGCGGCGGGATTCTCGAACGGCGGGGCGAGCTCCACGGCGGGATCGATGGCCATGCCCATCGCCGCGGCCTCGGCGATGCCGCGGACGAGCTCGTGCGCGGCCATGTCCTGGTCGAATGTGGGCCGGCGCCCGGGGCGGGGCTCCTCCAGCGGCTCGGGGAGGTGTGCGACCACCTCGACAAACTGCCGGCCGGGCTGGCCGAAGAGGCCCGGTGACGCCGCCTTGCGAGTGGAGAGAATGATGGCGTCCCCGCCGAGCTCGGCGCGGACCATCGCGTAGGCTTCGCCCAGCGTGGCTGCCTGGAAGCGCTTAGGCTGCTGCATACTCGACCTCCACCATGCCGACCGCTTCCACCTCGGCCTCGCGCGCGACCTCGCTGAACGAGAGCACGGGGAGCGCCGGCAGCGCGCGCTCCAGCAGCTTGCGCACGGGGCGCCGGATGCGGGCCGAGGTCAGGAGCACCGGCTGGTAGCCGGATGCCGCGGCGTGTTCCATCTGCGATGCGGCGGATGTCAGCAGCCGCTGCAGCAACTCCGGCGACACCGCCACGGCAGCGCCGGTCTCCGTCTGGGTGAGCCCCTGTGCGAGCATCTGCTCCAGGCGAGGGTTCAGCGTGATCGCATGCAGGCGCTCGTCGGCGCCGCGGTGCTGCATCGTGAGCTGGCGCGCCAGCGCGGCGCGCACCCCCTCGGCCAGCATCTCCACGTCCTTCGTCTGCCGCCCGAGGTCTGCCAGCGTCTCGGCGATCGTCACCAGGTCGCGGATCGAGACGCCCTCCGCGAGGAGCAGCTGGAGCACGCCCTGCACCTCGCCGACGGTGAGCACGCCGGGGACGAGCTCCTCGACCACGGTCGGATAATCCTGCTTCAGGTGGTTCAACAGCGTCTGCACGTCCTGCCGGGAGAGCAGCTCCGGCGAGTGGCGCCGGATCAGCTCGCTCAGGTGGGTGATCAGCACGGACGGGGCGTCCACCACGGTGTAGCCCATGAGCTCGGCGCGCTGCTTCTCGGACGCCACGATCCAGCGCGCGGGCAGCCCGAACGCCGGTTCGACGGTCTCCAGGCCGCTCAGCTCGCCGTTGGCCAGCCCGGAGTTCATCGCCATGAACTGGCTCGCCATCAGCAGGCCGCCGCCGACCTCGATGCCGCGCAGCTTCACGGAGTAGCGGTTCGCGGGCAGCTGCAGGTTGTCGCGGATCCGGATCATGGGCACCACGATCCCCAGGTCCATGGCGATCTGCCGACGCATGATCGTGATGCGGTTCAGCAGCGTCCCGCCGCGCTCGTCGTCGACGAGCGGGATCAGGCCATAGCCGACCTCGACCTCCAGGGGATCGACCTGGAGCATCGAGATCACGGAGTCGACGCTCTGCGCCTCCTCGACCTGCTCGACCTCGACCGCCTGTGCCATCGCGTTGCGCTGCGCCTTCTGACGTTCCCGTACGAGATACCCCGCGCTCCCCATGATGGCCGCCAGTAGGAAGAACGGGGATAGGGGAAGTCCCGGTACCAGCCCGAACGCGGCGAGCATGCCGGCGACGATGAACATCGCTCGCGGGTTCGCAAACAGCTGCCGCCCGATGTCCTCGCCCAGGTGGCTGTCGGAGGTCGACCGGGTGACGATGATGCCGGTCGCCGTGGAGATCAGAAGCGCCGGGATCTGCGTCACCAGGCCATCGCCGACCGTCAGCAGCGAGAAGTGCTTCACGGCGTCGGTGGCGGAGAGCCCCATCTGGAGCATGCCGATGGCCATGCCGCCGACGAGGTTGATCGAGACGATGATCAGGCCGGCGACGGCGTCGCCCTTCACGAACTTTGAGGCGCCGTCCATCGCACCGTAGAAGTCCGCCTCCCCGGCGATCTTCAGGCGGCGGGCCTTCGCCTCCGACTCCGTGATGATGCCCGCGTTCAGGTCCGCGTCGATCGACATCTGCTTGCCGGGCATCGCGTCCAGAGTGAAGCGCGCGGCCACCTCGGCGACGCGGCCGGCACCGTTGGTGATCACCACGAACTGGATCACCAACAGGATCAGGAAGATCACGATGCCGACCACCAGCGATCCGCCCAGCACGAAGTTCCCGAAGGCCTCGATGACGGTGCCGGCGTCGCCGTGCAGCAGGATCAGGCGCGTCGTGGCGATGTTGATCGCCAGCCGGAAGAGCGTGACGACCAGCAGCAGCGCCGGAAAGACGCTGAACTGGAGCACCTCGTGGGTGTACATCGCGATCAGCAGGATCATGATGCCGAGCGCCAGGTTCAGCACGATGAGCATGCTCAGCAGCGACGAGGGGATAGGGATGATCATCAGCGCGATGATCAGGATCGCGCCCAGGGCGACCGCCACGTCCGAGTTGTGCGTGAGCGAGCGCATCAGGCCGCCGGAGCTGCCGGTCGTCGGTGCAGCGAACGCCACTGGATCCTCCTCGTGCCCTACGCGGCCGCCCGGCGTGCGCCCGTGCGCAGCCGGTACACGAACGCGAGGATTTCGGCGACGGCCTCGTACAGGTCAGGCGTGATCTCCTGGCCGATCCGGACCGCCTTGTAGATCGCCCGGCAGAGCGGGGGGTTGGTAATGATCGGGATGCGGTGCTCCTCGGCGATCTCCCGGATGCGCTGCGCCATGAGCTGCGTGCCCTTCGCCAGCACGATCGGAGCGCGCGAGGTGGCCGGGTCGTAGCGCAGCGCGACGGCGAAGTGCGTCGGGTTGACGATCACCACGTCGGCCTTCGGAACGTTCTGCATCGCGCGGGCCAGCAGCGACCGGCGTGCGCGGGCCAGCTGCGCCTTCACCTGCGGGTCGCCCTCGTTCTGGCGCGCCTCGTCCTTCACCTCCTGCAGCGTCATGCGCAGCTGGCGGCCGACGTCGTAGCGCTGGAACAGGAAGTCGAACGCGGCGAACACCGCGAGCGCGAGCGTCACCTTCAGCACCAGATCGAAGGCGATCGAGGTCAACAGAGACACCGACTCGCCGAGGCTGAAGGCCACGCCCAGCGCCGTCATCTCGCTCCAGTGCGCCTGGAAGGTCAGTGCGGCCGCGGCGCCGAAGACCAGGAACTTGAGCAGGGTCTTCAACAGGTTCATGTACGACTGCTTGGAGGCCACCAGGCGCTTCGCGCCCTGCAGCGGATTCAGGCGCTTGAACTGCGGCTTCGCGGCCTCCGTGGAGAACATCGGGCCGCCGGTCTGGGCCATCCCGCTGATCAGCGAGAGCGCGAGCACGCCGATCATCAGCGGGGCCAGCAGCAGGATCGCGCGGCCCATCAGGCTGAGCCCCATGGTGGCGGTCAGTTCGATCGTGAGCGGCTTCTCGTTGAGATGCTCGAAGCTGTCGATCATCAGCGACTGCAGTCCGCTCCACAGCGCCCCGCCCCCGACGCGCATCACGGCGAAGGCGGCGAGGATCACGACTGCGCTGTCCACCTCGCGCGAGCGGGGGACCTGTCCGCGCTTTCGTGCGTCGTCGCGCCGCTTCTGGGTGGGGGCCTCGGTGCGCTCGCCGGCCATCAGGGCACCAGCAATCGGTTGACGTCCACGAGCGCGCGCCCGAAGACTCCGCTGATGAACAGCACGGTCAGTGGCATGGAGGCCGCGAGCACGACAAGCCCGACGCCGATCTTCACCGGGAAGCCGACGACCAGCACGTTCAGTTGCGGCACGGTGCGCCCGACGAGCGCGAGCGCGAGGTCCGTCAGCATCAGCGCGCCCATGGCCGGGAGCGCCACCTGCACGGCGGCGACGAACAGCGACGCGAAGAACGGCACCACGCGCGCCCCCGCTATCAGCGACAGGTCGGCGGTCCCCGCCGGGACCACCTCGAAGGTCTGGATCAGGCCGCGGATGACCAGGTGGTGGCCGTTCATCGCGAAGAAGATCAGGGTGACGAAGACGCGGTAGAACTGCTCCAGCGCTCCGGACTGCGCCCCCGAGATCGGGTCGAACACCCCGCCGAGGCCGAAGCCCATCTGCACGCTGATCAGCGACGCGCCCATCTCCATCGCGGAGAACACCAGCGAGACGCCGATGCCGAGCGCGATGCCGATGAGCACCTCGGACCCAACGAGGG
Source organism: Dehalococcoidia bacterium (assembly GCA_041674525.1). Taxonomy (GTDB): domain Bacteria; phylum Chloroflexota; class Dehalococcoidia; order UBA2979; family UBA2979; genus SHYQ01. The sequence continues at coordinate 4,176 of JBAYVN010000019.1, forward strand.
TGACGAAGACGAACAGGTTCGTGGGGATGGCGGTGAGCTGCGCGCTCTGCAGCGGCACGACGATCAGCGAGAGCAGCAGCGCGAGGCCGATCTTCGCCTGCGCGGGCACGCTGCGCGCCCCGAGCAGCGGCGCGGCGACGATCGCTGCGCTCAGCCGCGCCAGCACGAGCAGGAAATGCGCCGACCATTCCGGCGAGACGGCGAGCACCTCGGAGAGCATGCTGCGCTAACGCGCCAGCGTCGGGAGCGTGGCAAGCATGCGGGCGGTGTAGTTCACCATCGTCCCGATCATCCACGGCCCGAGGAACGCGGCGACGGCGAAGACGCCGAGGATCTTCGGCACGAACGTCATCGTCGCCTCGTTGATCTGGGTCATCGCCTGGAAGATCGAGACGAGCATGCCGATCACCAGGCTGACGATGAGGATCGGCGCGGAGATCATCAGCGTCGTCCACAGCGCGTCCTGCGCGAGCGCGATCACAGTGGCGTCGGTCATCGGGGTTACTCCTCTGCGGACGCGGTCACTAGACGACGAAGCTCGTGACGAGCGAGCCGATGATCAGGCTCCACCCGTCCACGAGGACGAACAGCAGGATCTTGAATGGCAACGACACCACCACCGGAGGCAGCATCATCATCCCCATCGACAGCAACGCCGAGGAGATGACGATGTCGATGATCAGGAATGGGACGAAGATGATGAACCCCATCAGGAACGCGGTCTTCAGCTCGCTCACTATGAAGCCCGGGATCACCACGTACGTCGGCACCTGATCGATGTTGTCGGGCCGGGTGTCCTGCGACAGCCCCACGAACAACGCGAGATCGGACTCGCGCGTCTGGGCGAGCATGAACTTGCGCACCGGTTTCTCTGCGGTGGAGATCGCGTCCCGCTGCGACATCTGCCCCCCGAGGTACGGCTGCAGCGCGTCCCGGTTCACGGTGGTCCACACGGGGGCCATGACGAACACCGTCAGCAGGAACGCGATCCCCAGGAGCACCTGGTTCGGCGGCAGCTGCGGCACGCCGAGCGCGTTCCGCACCAGGGACAGCACGATGATGATGCGCGTGAACGAGGTGACCATCACCAGCAGCGCGGGCGCCAACGACAGCGTGGTCAGCAGCACCAGCAGTTGCACGCCGGTCGCGGCGCTGCTCGGCTGACCGGGACCGCCGCCGCCGATGTTCGGGACCGTCGCGGTGCCGTCCGCAGCCACGCACCCCGTCGCCACGAACATCACGCCGAGGCCAAGCATCGCGAACGCGACGCCTCGACGCGTCGGGCGCAGCCGTGCCGGGACGTGGATCACCCGGCGCTCCTTCGAGCCATGGCGATCGCCCGCTGCAGTTCGTTGATGCGCGCCTCGCGCGCGATCTCGTCCTCCCCGGGCGTCGCCTGCTGGTAGCCGGCGCGCGCCCGCAGGCCCGCGGCGCTGAGGCCGGATCCCTGCCGCGCAAACATCGGCGTGTCGAAGTCCGGCAACGGCGTGCCGAACATGCCGCCGCTCTGCACGCGCTGCGCCTCCGCCAGCGTGCGGTCGAAGAGCGAGCCCGCGCGCGACGCACCGCCCACGATCGCCGCGTCCAGCGCAGCGAGCGCCGGCGGCAGGGGCGGCATGGCGGTCATGGCTGGCTCAGTGCCGAGCGGAGCGCCGAACATCCCCACGCGGGGCGCCGGCTTCGCGTTCGCGGTCTTCGCGTGCGCAGGCTTCGCGCCGCCGCGCATGCGCCGGCCGAGACGTGCGAGGACGTCCGTCAGCACGCCCGCCGGGCGCGCGGCGCGCGGCGCGGAGCGCGCTATGGAGCGCGGCGGCTGCGTCGAGGGGGCGAGGGCAGGCGCCTCCGCCTCGAAGGTTGTCGCGAGGAATGCCTCGGTCTCCTGCGCGTGGAGCGCCGCCGCACGATCCGTGGCGCGGCGCGCTGTGCGCTCGGCGCGACGGGCCACGATCGAGGTGCGGGCCCGCGCCGCCAGCGGAGGCAGCATCGCGAGGCCGGTAAGCAGTCCGGCGAACAGCCCCGGCGCGCCCTGGAGCGCCGGCTCGCCGCCGCCGGCGAAGAGGCGCTCGAGCTGCGCCGGGTCATCGATCTCCATGAGCGCATTGATGCGCTCCGGGGTCGCGCCGATGAGCACCGCACGATCGCCCAGGCGCACCAGGTGCAGTGCCCGCCCGGGGCCGAGCGGTCGCGTCTCCACGATGTGGAGGGCGCGCGTGAGCCCGCCGCCGGCCTCGCCGTTCATGCGGCGGACGTACCAGCGCATCGCGACGACCGATCCCCAGATCACCACGAGCACCGCGGCGATGCGGAACGTGAGGCTGATCCAGTCCCACGCGCCGTATCCGGCGACGCCTGTCACCTCGTGCGCGGTGCCGGCCGTCTGCGCCAGCGCCGGCGCCGACGCCAGCAGGGGCATGACGCCGCCCAGGATCAGCGCGCCGAGCCGGACGTGCAGGGATCGCGTGCCTCGCATCATCGCTCGTTCCCCATCGCGTGCGCGCGCCGGCGCGGCGAGACGATCTCGGTCACGCGAACGCCGAAGTTCTCGTCGACCACCACCACCTCGCCACGGGCGATCAGCTGGTCGTTCACCAGGATGTCCACCGGCTCACCCGCGAGCTTGTTCAGCTCGATGACGGAGCCGGGGCCGAGGGCGAGGACGTCCTCGACGGTCATCGTGCTGCGCCCCAGCTCCACGGTGACGCGCATGGACACGTCCATGATCAGGTCGAGGGATCGCGGCGACGGGGTAGAGGCGGCGCTCGCGCCGGGAAGCGGGGGGAAGCGCACGGGGTGCACCGCCGGGTCGTCGCCGGCGCTCACGCCGAAGGTCCCCGCGGGACGCAGCGGCGAGATGTTGCCCGGGTCGTCGGTGAGCCCGAACCCGCGCGGTTCCTCCGTCCGGTCGCCGCCACCCGCCGCAGACGCCACGGGGCGGCGGAGCGGCGTCGGCGAGGCCGGGGCGGCCTCGACCGCCGGATCGAGGCGCTCGGCGATCGCCGTCAGCAGCGTGGACGGGATGACGAGTTGGATGGCGATCACGCTGCCGTCCGTGCGCGCCAGCGCCAGGTGCGCGCGCACGGCGGGTGCGTTCCGCGCCACGTCGCCCAGGATGCCCATGGTGTATTCGATCTGGCCGATGCGCAGGTCGGAGAGCGTCGCCTCCACGCCCTGCAGCTCGTCGCTGAAGAGCGTCAGGCTGACCAGGTCCAGGAGCTGGCGCATCGCCGCACCAGCGGCGTCCGTCTGCGCCCTCGCGGCGCCGGCGTCCTGCAGCGTGGCGGCGCTGAGGTCCAGCGACAGCAGCGCGCCGAGGTCCGCCAGCGGGATGAGCACGGCGGCGAGGTGCGACTCGCTGGGCGAGAGAGCAACCTTCACCTCGAAGCCCATGTGCTCGATGGTCGCGAACTCGGCCTCGACCGTGGCGTAGTCCGTGACGCTCAGGCTCGCGTCCACGAGCACGGCGCGCTGGCCCGCGACGCTGTCGATGGCGACGGTGAGCACGTCCATGGCCCGCGCGGAGAGATCGGACAGTGCCTTCACGGCATGACTGCCCAGCACCGTCTCCACCTCGGGCGACACGGCAACCTCCACGCCGGGAGCGGCGCCGGCCGCCTCGTGCGCCGCGAACAGCGCATCGAGGTCGTCCTGCGGCGCGCCGGGGGTCTCGTCCTGCTCATCAGCCATGGCCGGTCTCCTGTCGATCCGCCTCCCGGCGGACGTGCCTACTCGTCGTCGGTTCGCACCGGAAGTGCCGCGGGGGCCAGCTCCAGCGCCGGCACGGTCAGATCGTTGAAGTGCACCCCGGAGCGGTCGAAGAAGCCGAACGTGTCCTCATGCACCACGTCTGAGACCTGCAGCGCCACCCGGTTGCCGACCATCCCGGGCAGGCCGCGGAACCGCGTACGCTCGCCGATGAGGATGTCCAGCGGCTTCCCCAGGCGCGTCTCCAGCACGAAGGTGTCGCCCTCCTGCATGTCCACGATGGTGCGCGCGGGGAGGTTCACGCCGCCGAGTTGCACCGCGACATCGAGGTGCGTGCGACCGATGAGCGACGCCATCATCGCGCGCTCCTCCGCAGTGACCTGCGAGCGGACGCCGGACGTGATCCACACCTGTGCGGACAGATGCGTGGCCACGGGCTCCAGCACGGTGTACGGGATGCACACGGACATCGCGCCCAGGCGGTTGCCCACGTTGACCTCGAAGAACACGGTGAGCACCACGTCCGTGGGCGCGGCGACCTGGATCAGGCTCGCGTCCTGTCCCAGATCCTGCACCTGCGGATCGACGGGCTGGATCTGGCCCCACATCTCCTGGAGCGTCAGCGTGATCGCGCGACCGAAGGAGCGGAGCAGCCCGATCTCGACCTCGCCCAGCTCGCGGCCGCGGTCGACCAGCACGCCGGTGCCGCCGAGCAGGCGGTCGATCACCTCGGCCGCGACGTCCATCGTGAACTCGACGACGATGTTGCCGCTGAGCGGACGCATGGAGAGCACGTAGCAGACCGTCTGGCTGGGGACCTGCGCCTGCCACTCCTCGTACAGGCCCTGGTCGATGCTCGACAGCCGGACGTTCACCAGCGTGCGCAGCCGCGAGGAGAACGCGGCGCCGATCAGGCGCGCGAAGTGCTCGTGCATCGCCTGCAGCGTCGCCCACTGCTCCTTCGAGAACTTGTCGGGGCGGCGGAAGTCATACGTCTTGATAACGCGGGCGAACGCGCGATCGGGCTGGTTGGACGTGGCCCCGCCCGGCGCCGCATCCTCGGACGCGCCGGGGATCTGGTTGAGGAGCGCGTCGATCTCCCACTGTGACAGCGCCCGGTTCTCAGGCATCGTCTTGCGTTCCCATCGACGGCCAGGCCGCCCGCATTCGTGTTCGCATGGTGGTGGTGCCGGTGCGAATCGCTACTGGGTAATGAAGTTCGTGAAGATGACGCGGGTCACCTTCGGCTCGTGGATCAGCTTCTCGACGGCCTTCTTGATCTCGGCCTTCAGTGCATCCTTGCCGTCCGGCGTGGAGATCTCCGCCGCCGTGTGCCGCGACACCACCGTGAGCACCGCGTCTTCGATGAGCTGCTGCCCCGTCCCGATCTCGCGCGCGAACTCCTCCTGGAGCTTCTCCTCCGCCGCGGTGCACGGGTCGACCTTCGCACCCTCCAGGACCAGCGCCGGATCGACGCTCGGGCGCGGCGCCGAGGAGACCATCGACTCGGAGGTGGATCGGCTCGCCGCCACGCAGCCGTGGAGGACCTTCGCCCACTCCTTGCTCGTGGTCTCGAACTCGATCACGGTCTGCAGCTTCACGTACGTCTGCGCCCCGGCAGTCCCGCCCTGCAGGTTGAAGATGCGATCCTGCAGGGTGATGTGCGGCCCGAGCTTGCCCTCGACGCGCACGGGCGTCGGCGACGCCGTCGCCTCGGCGCTGGCGCCACCGCCGCCGCTGAAGAAGACGAAGAACACACCCAGCGCCACCGCGACGCCGGCGACCACGCCGCCGACCGCGATGATGACGGTCTTGGTCACTGTCCCGCTCCGTTCCCGGAAGTCACCGGCTGTGGCGTGGCGCCCGGCTCGGGCAACGTCGCGCGGCCGCCGATCTGCGCCTGTGGATAGAGGATCACCACGTCGGCGCGGCGGTTCAGCGCGCGTCCTTCCGGCGTGATGTTGTTGGAGATCGGCCTGTTCGGCCCGTACCCCGCCGCCGAGACGCGCCGCGAATCCACGCCGAGCTGCTCCGTCAGGTAGCGCAGCACCGCGGTGGCGCGCGCGGACGAGAGCTCCCAGTTGGAGGGGTAGCGGTCGGTGACCACGGGGATGCTGTCCGTGTGGCCTTCCACGCGGATCTCGTTCTTGTTGTCCTTCAGCGCGTCCGCGACGATCTTGAGCAACGGCTTCGCGTCGTCGCGGATGTCGGCGCTGGCCGAGGCAAAGACCAGGTTGTCAGCGAGCCGGATCGTGATGCGGTCGTCGTCCCTGCTGACGAGGATCTTCCCCGAGACGCCCGCTGCCAGTGACTCCTGCTGAACCAGGTTGCGGATGCTGCTGAGGTCCATCTCGATCTTGCCCTGCGGTCCGGAGGGCACGAGCCCGGAGCCGCCGTCCAGCAGCTGCCCGCTGGCAGACCCCTCCTTGACCGGGACGTTGAACGCCTGGGCCAGGCCGGAGGACAGCTTGATGAACTTCGCCGCGTTCGCGTCCGCGGTCGCGTAGAGCAGGATGAAGAATCCCAGGAGCAGCGTGACGAGGTCCGCGTACGAGATGACCCAGCGCTCGTCCGCGTGCGCCTCGGCGTGCCCGCCGTGCTTGCGGCTCATGCTGCGAGCCGATCACTGCCCGCGGCGTCACCCTCCGCGTCCTCGGAGGCGCGGTCGTGCAGCGGGAGGAAGGACTGCAGCTTCTCGCGCACGATGCGCGGGTTGTCGCCGGCCTGGATGGAGAGAATCCCCTCCAGGATCATCTCGCGGGTGACCTGCTCCTCGGTCGCGATGCCCTTCAGCTTGGTCGCGACGGGCAGCAGGATGACGTTCGCCATGCCCACGCCGTAGAACGTGGCGACGAACGCGGTCGCGATGCCGGCGCCCAGAGCAGCCACGTCGCCGCCCAGTCCGCCCAGCACGTGGATCAGGCCGAGGACGGCGCCGAGCACGCCCAGCGTGGGCGAGAAGCCGGATGCGACGCGGAAGACCTCCGCCTCTTCGCTGAGGCGGGCGGCTGCGCCATCGATCTCGATCTCCATGATCGACTTCAGGGCCTCGGGGTCCGTGCCGTCGATCATCAGCATGAGGCCCTTGCGGGCGAAGTCATCGCCCACGTTCTGCGCCTCGTCCTCCAGGGACAGCAGGCCCTCGCGACGCGCCTTGTCGGCCATGCCGACCAGCCGCTCGGCCATCTCGGCCGGGGCGAGGGCGCCCGATCCCTTGAGCACCTTCATGTAGGAGGCGGGGATCGTCTTCATGGCGCTGAGCGGGAACGACACCAGTGTCGCGCCCAGCGTGCCGACGATCACGATCATCGCGCCCGGGATGTTGATCAGCGACGCGATCGATCCGCCTTCGATCATGAAGCCGCCCACCACACCCAGGGCGGCGACGACGAGACCGATGATCGTTGTGATGCCCACGGTGCCAGCCCTACTCGTTCACAACGTGCAGCGCGGGGCGGCCGGTACCGCCGCCGTACACGGCCTGGCGGTACCGCATGATGCGATCGACCACTTCCTCGTCGCTTTCGGTCACGACGTACGAGTGGCCATTGACCAGCACGATGTGGGTGTCGGGTGTGCTCTCGACGCTCTGGATGTACTCCGCGTTGAGGTAGAGATGACTCTGATCGAGTCGCGTCACCTGGATCATCGGCGGCCCCCTTGCCTGCGCGCGACGTGATCGCCGCCGTGTGCAGGGTCGGATGCCATTGTTCGGTGGAGGGCCGGTGTTCCGTATCGGGAAGAACCCGAGGGAGACGAACGCGCGACCCCGAGGTTGCGGGAAACCCCGATCTCACGCGCTCCGGACGCCTGACTTCGCGCGGCGCGGGCCCGCAGCGCGCGCCTAGCGTGCGAGCAGGGTGTTCAGCGCGCCGGACAGATCGGTGACGGTGAACGGCTTAGCGAGGAACGCGTCCGCGCCGGCAGCGATCGCCTCCCGCTCCTGCACGTCGTCGTTGTACGCGGACATGGCGATCACGGGCAGGGTGCGCGTCTCCGGATGCTGGCGCAGCAATCTCACCAACTCCAGCCCACCCATCCGCGGCATGCGCAGGTCCATGAGCACCACGTCTACGCGCGTGCCCGCCTGGATGCGCTCCGCGGCGTCCTGTCCGTCCGCGCAGAGGATGCTGTCGTACCCGGCGGCACGCAGCACGAGTCCGATCATGCGGCGCACGCTCTCCTCGTCCTCGGCGACGAGGACGGTGCGGCGGCTGGAACGAATCGCGTCGGGGGACGTCACCGGCACATCCTGACAGATCGCCGCCGCAACGGCGATGGACCGTCGAGAGGTCGTCGAGGCCGAGGCCAGGGCGAGGCGATGCACACAGAACGGCGGCCCGGGGGCCGCCGCATGCGCGCTGCGTGGCGTCGTGGGCTAGACGGCGCTGCGCTCCTCGCCCGCGTCCGCGCTCTCCAGGCCCACCAGCCCGCGGCGGATGGCGTAGCGGATGAGGTCCGTGCGGTTCTTCGCGTGGAGCTTCGTCATGATGTGCGAGCGGTGCGCCTCCACGGTCTTTACGGAGATCACGAGCTCGTCCGCGATAGCCTGGTTGGAGAGCCCCTCGGCGATCAGCTGGAGCACCTCGCGCTCACGGTTGGTGAGGAGCTCGTAGCCGGTGCGACCTTCCGGCTGCTTCGCCTGCAGGAGCACTTCGTTGACGGCGATCTCCTCGGACACCGAGGTGGAGAAGTACGTGTTCCCGCGGAACACGGAGCGGATGGCGAGCAGGAGCTCCTCCATGTCGGAGTTCTTGACCACGTAGCCGGCGGCGCCCGCGCGCAGCGACTGGAGCAGCCGCTCGTCCTCCAGGTACGCCGTAAGGATGAGCACCCGCGTCCCCGGGGCGCGCTTCAGGATCTGGCGCGTCGCCTCGATGCCGTTGAGGCCGGGCATCACCATGTCCATGAGCACCACGTCCGGGAGCAGGCGCTCGGCGGCGTCCACCGCGTCCCGCCCGTTCGTCGCCTCGCCGACGACCTCCAGCCCCTCCTGTGCCTCCAGCAGCACGCGCAGCGCCTGGCGCAGCAGCGCGTGGTCGTCCGCGACCAGCAGGCGGATGCGCTGCGAGCTGCGCACCGCCGGGCGGTTGCGAGTGACGGGGGCCATGGACAGACGGTCGTTCATCGGATTCCTCCAGCGCTTGAGCGCGGCCTGTTGGGGACGGGGACGGGATTCGCGATGCGAACGTCAGGCGCTGGCGCGCTGGGCGTAGTAGTCGCTGCTGGCTGTGATCTCGCGGTAGTCGTCGAAGCGATCCGTGCCTTCGATGGAGTTGCTGTAGACGCGGCGCGCACCGCAGCGTTTGCAGCGACCCGGAACCTGGTTGCCGACCGGTTCGCCGAGCAGCCAGTGATGAACACAGGCCGGGGCTCCCGGGTCGAGCGCGTGTACTTCGTGCGGTTCCTCACCCATTCCGGGCGCTCCTCGAGGGGTTCATCTCATGGCACCGCCGACATTACGGTCGGGCCGAGATCATCCCTATCAGGAGAAACCCGCAGATCCCTAGGAACTTCCCCCATAAGCCGGGTGGCATCTCCCTCGACTTCGCGCCATGTCCGGCGCGACGTCGGGTTTCCACTCACCCGGCCTCCACATCAGTCGCTTCCGCGGCCGCGGTCCCCGCTACCCGGCCCTTTTCGGGTCAGGCTCGCCGATGAACGTGTACTCGAGGTGAGAATCCTCCTCGATCAGGCGCAGGAGCTCGGCCCGCAGGGCCATCCCGTGCTCCGCCTGCGCGGCTTCCTCGGCGGAGTGGTCGTTGTCCCATACCCCCACGCGGCCCATGGCGTGATGGGTGGTCTCCGGCGTGGGCAGCAGTAGGTAGCCCTCGATGTAGCCGGGCTGCTCCGCGAAGTAGTCGGACAGCTTCTTCAGCTGGGTCTTCACGCGCTCGACCTGGCCCGGTCGTGGGATGAGGTACGTGACGCGGACAAATGTCGACATGCTGTAGTGCCCCTATCTTGGCGCGCCCCTGCGCCTCATGCGCGCTCAGCAGCGCTCGGGTGCCCTCTTGTGGCGAAGCATACGTGCATCCGTGCGACTTCGGAAGGGCAACCTCGATCGCGCGGGCACGGCGAAGCGCCCGGGGAAGGCGGGGCGCAATCGCACACGCGGAGTCAGTGAACTGTGGAGCGGCCCGGGAAGCGGACGCCGGCCCGCCCTCCCGGTACCCGCAGGCCGAGGCCTACAGGCGGAGCTTGCCGTGCGAGGGCTGGCGGCGGCGCTGCTTGCCGGCGGCCAGGCGCTCTTCCTCCACCAGGTCGTCAGGGTTGCAACGCTCGTTCTCGTGCACGTAGCCGCAGGCCACGCACGTGCCGAACTTCCCGTACCAGTCGTCTTCGATGATCATGAGGCCGCGGCAACGCGGGCACTTCTTCGGGGGAGCGCTGTTCAGCACTTCCGCCCTCCTTCTGGATGTCCTGCCGTCGGCATCCCGCCGGTGAGGGCTGATCCTGCTAGCCGCCGAGGTTAGCTGTCGGGTTCGGGCTGGTTCAGAATCGCCCGTCCTTCCGGATTTGGGAAGGATTCACCCCAGTTATGTTGGTTCCCCCGGTCCCCGCCGAAGCGAGGATTTGGCTCCTTCTCCGTGACTCAATCACATTTGTGAAGAGTTCGTGATTGTGACGACAAGAGCATACCGGACCGAGAGGGCCTGTCAACCCGTGTCGTCACTACCATTAGGAAAGTATCGACAGACCCAGTGCCGCTTCAAGCCCTTTCGTCACCTGGTAATCAGGACCTTCGGACCGCTATCCACACGAGCTCGGTGTAGCCCTCTTCGAACGGCGCTCCATGGCAATCCCCGTACAGCGCCTCGACCGTAAACCCCGCCGTCGCCAGCAGTCCCTCCATCTCCGCTCGCGTGACGTAACGCAGCGTCAGGCTCCCGTTCCGAACGTCACCACCCTCCCGCCAGCGCAGCCGCGAGGTGACCATGCGGGCCGCCGGCCGGAACTCGTGGTGCGCCTCGATACGCCCCTCGCCATCGAACGGCTCGACATGACGGGCGCCTTTCGCCTGCCAGCGTTCGATGATCCGCAGGTCCGGGTTGAAGACGTTGAGGGCCAGGCGCCCGCCGGGACGGAGCGCCCGACGGCATGCCCGGAGCGTGGCGGCCTGATCGGCGTCCTCCAGGTTGTGGAGAAACGCCCGGTACGGGATCGTGACCAGCGGCACCGGTTCCGCAACGGTGAATGACCGCATATCCCCCGCCTCCAGGCGCAGCCGCGAGGTGACCCCGGCCGCCTCCGCGCGCGTGCGGGCGACGGCGAGCATCTCCGGCGACCGGTCGATCCCGATCACCTCGACACCCGCGGCCGCGGTGGGAATGGCGATGCGCCCCGTCCCCACCCCCAGCTCGACCACTGGCCCGCCCGACGCCACGGCAAGGTCGCGATAGAACTCCACGTCGCCCGGGATCCCGCGCGCGGTCTGGTCGTAGAGGTCCGGGGCGTCGCGGTAGTAATCGTTCACGTAGAGAGCGTACGCCGGCCGGGCTGAGTCCAGCCGCCTCGGCGGTTACACTCGTGACTCACCGCGCGAGACCGCGTGAGGAGGTGGCCCATGCCGGTCGTCGACCCTGCGGCGCTGATCGCCCGGACGGTGGAGGCGATCGGCGCGCCGGACGCCCGCGCCGCCGCCGTGGCCGACCTCCGCCAGGACGACCTCACCAAGCCCCCCGGCGCGCTCGGTCGGCTCGAGGCGCTCGCCACGCGCATCGCCGGGATCACGGGCGTGCCGCGGCCGCGCCTCGACCGGCGGCTGATCGTGGTCGCCGCCGGCGACCACGGCGTGACGGCGCAGGGCGTCTCCGCCTACCCCGCCGAGGTGACGGCGCAGATGGTGGCGAACTTCCTGGCGGGCGGTGCGGCGATCAACGTCCTCGCCTCGCACGCGGGGGCGCGCGTGCTCGTCGTCGACGCCGGCGTCGCCGGCGACACGCCGGACGATCCGCGCCTGCTGCGGCTGCGGCTGGCGCCAGGCACGCGCGACATGAGCGAGCAGCCCGCGATGACGCGCACCCTCGCTGAGCGCGCGATCGCCGAGGGGATCGCCCTCGTCCATCGTGAGCGCGCGGAGGGCGGCGCCGACATCATCGCCGCCGGAGAGATGGGCATCGGCAACTCCACCGCCGCGGCGGCGATCGTCGCCACGGTCACCGGTCGCCCGCCCCGCGCTGTCACGGGCCGTGGCACGGGCGTGGACGACGAACGCCACGAGCACAAGGTGCGGGTGATCGAGCGCACCCTGGACCTGCACCGCCCGGACGCGGCTGACGGCGTGGGCATCCTCAGCGCGATCGGCGGGTTCGAGATCGGAGTGCTCGCCGGGGTGTACCTGGGTGCAGCCGCCGCGCGCGTGCCGGTGCTGATGGACGGCGTGATCTCCGGCGCCGCTGCGCTGCTCGCCGAGGCGATCGCCCCCGCGTCGCGCGACTTCGTCATCGCCTCGCACCGCTCGCCGGAGCCAGGGCACACCGCCATCCTGGAGCACCTGCGGCTGGAGCCCCTGCTGGATCTCGGGCTCCGCCTGGGCGAGGGCTCGGGCGCGGCGCTGGGGATGACGCTGTGCGTCGCCGCGTGCCGCGTGCTGGACGAGATGGCGACGTTCTCCGAGGCCGGCGTCAGCGACTCGACGGCCGTGGTAGAGCCGGAGGCGTAGATGAACGCCGTCGCGCGATACCTCGGCGGCGCCCTGATCGCCTTCGAGTTCCTCACCCCCCTGCGCCTGCGCCGGGTGCAGACGTACGACGATCGCATCTTCGCGGAGGCGCTGGGGTGGTACCCGTTGGCGGGACTGCTGATCGGCGCCGCCCTGGTGGTCGCCGACCGCGGGCTCTCCTCGCTCCTGCCGGCCGGGCCCACCGCGGTGCTGCTGGTCGCCCTGCTCGCGCTCGCCTCCGGCGGCCTCCACCTCGATGGCGTCGCCGACACCGCGGATGGCATGGCGCTGCAGGGCGACCGCGCCGCGCGCCTGGGCGTGATGAGCGAGGGCAACACCGGCCCGGCCGGCGTGATGGCGCTGGTGCTGGTGCTGCTCGCGCAGTGGACCGCGCTCGCCGCGCTCCCCGATCCGGTGCGTGTCCCGGCGCTGCTGATCGCCCCCGTCCTGGCGCGCTGGACGGTGGTGCCGGTCGGCATCCTGTTCGCCTCGGCGCGGCCACGGGGGCTGGGACACGCGATGCAACAGGGACTGTGGCCCGCCGCCGCCCCGCTGGCGACGCTGATCGCGCTGGCCGCGGCGATCGCCATGTTCGGCGCGCCGGGGCTGGTGCTCGTCCTGGTGGCAGGTGTCGCCGCCGTGATCCTCGCCGGCGCGGCCGCGCGCATGCTGGAGGGCGTGACCGGCGACGTCTTCGGCGCTTCGATCGAGGTGGCCCAGGTGGCGGTGTGGATGTCCCTCGTCGCCGCCGCCAGCAAGGGGTGGATCGCACCCCTGCTGTTCTAGCGCCGCGCATGGGCGATCTGACGCTGGTCACCGGTGGCGCGCGCAGCGGCAAGAGCGCCTTCGCCGAGGCGCTCGCGGCGCGCGCCGGACGCCCCGTCACCTACATCGCCACCCTCGAGCCGCTCGACGAGGAGATGCGCCTCCGCGTCGACCGCCACCGCGCGCGGCGCCCCACCGCCTGGCGCACGATCGAGGCTGGGAGCAACCTCGCGGACGCGGTGCACGCCGCCTCCGGCGCGGACGCGATCCTGATCGACTGCATCGCCGTGTGGACTTCGAACCGCCTGCTGGGGCTGCAGGACGAGGAACCCGCAGCCCCCGCGCTGGACCGGCTGGAGGATCAACTGGCGGGGGACGTCTCCGCGCTCCTCGATGCCCTTGGCGCGCGCTCCGGGCCGGCGATCGTCGTCACGAACGAGGTCGGCGATGGGCTGGTCCCGCCGTACGCGCTCGGGCGCGCGTATCGCGATCTCCTCGGACGCGTGAACCAGCAGCTGTCGCGGGCGGCGCAGCACGCCTACCTCGTGGTGGCGGGGCGCCCGCTGCCGCTCCCCCCGCCGTTCTAGACGGCGCCCGGGCGAGGACGGCCGCGACTAGTTCGCGCGCAGGTCCCAGGCCTGGAGCGTGGCGGACAGGTTCACGCGCTGGCCGTTGCGCAGGACGGTGAGGTTCACTGCCGTCCCGACGTCCGCGCCATCGATGGCACGTGCGAGATCCGTGAACGTCTTCGCGTCGCGCCCGCCGATGGACACGATCACGTCGCCGCCCTTGCCGGGCAGCGCCTGCTGACCGGTGCGCGCCTGTGGGGCCTCCGCCGCCACGATGCCCGCGCGCGACGCCGCCGAGGACGGCTGCACGGAGGTCACGTACAGCCCGCGCGTGACGCCGAGGCCCAGGTCGGATGCGACCACCTCGTCCAGCGCGAGCACGCTCACCCCGAGCTGCGCGTGGCTCACGGTCTTGCCGGCGATCAGGTCGGGCACGAGCTTGAGCACCGTGTTCGAGGGAATGGCGAAGCCGAGCCCCACGAAGAAGCGGCCGTTGGGGTTCTCGATCGAGGTGTTGATCCCGATCATCTCGCCGTTGATGTTGAACAGCGGGCCACCGGAGTTCCCCGGGTTGACCGCGGCGTCCGTCTGCAGCACGTCGCGGATCGAGCGCCCCGTGAACGAGGACTGCGTGCTGCGCTGCGTGGCGCTGATGATGCCGGACGTCACGGTGAACGGCTGGTTGAACGGCGCTCCGATCGCGAAGACGGCGTCACCCGTGCGCACGACGCTCGAGTCGCCGATGGTTGCGGGCGTGAGCTGATCCCTGGCGAACTCCGTCTGCAGCACGGCGAGGTCGGTGCTGGGGTCCGACCCGAGCACGGTCGCCCGGCTGGCGGAGCCGTCCTGCAGGACCACCTTCAGCGTCTTCTGGCCCTCGACCACGTGGTAGTTCGTGACCACGTGGCCGTCGCGGTCGATCACCACGCCGGAGCCGGCGGCGGTGCCGCCCTCGATCACCACGGTGGACTTCACCGCGCGATCCACCACATCGGCGATCCCGCCGCTGGCGAGCGCGATCGCGGGCGCGGCGACGGGCTTCGTCGCCGTCTCCCGCTGCACGGCTACCGGGGTGCGCCCGGCGCCGCCGGTCTGCCGCGCGATCAACGCCCCGAGGGTCATGGACACCACGACTACCAACGCCAGTGCTCCGGATACGATCCACGGCCTGCCGGTCATCGAACACCCCTCCACGCCCTGCCCCATCCTGGAGCCAGATCACCATGCTGCCCCATCGCGATGAAGTCTGCGTTGGCAAAGCGTGAAGCGAGTGCTAACAGAGACGCGATCCGCCGCAGCTCACCCCGGCGCTACCGCCCCTGGAAGTCCGGGGATCGCTTCTCGCGGAAGGCCAGCGGACCCTCCCGCGCATCCTCGGTCGACTGGACGATGGTGAACGCGGCCTGAGCGGCCTCCAGCGCCTCGGGGAAGCTCTGCTGCATGCCGCGATAGACCAGCCGCTTCGCCAGCTGGACAGCGACAGGCGGCCCCGCAGCGAGCTGCCGGGCATACGCGCGGGTCTCCTCGATGAGCCGGTCGTGGGGCACGACGCGGGCGACGTACCCGATGCGCAGCGCCTCAGCTGCGTCGAACAGTTCGCCCGACCAGATCAGCTCCAGCGCCTTCTGCACGCCGACCAGGCGCGGGAGCAGCCACGCGCCGCCGTCGCCGGGCACGAGGCCCACGGTGACGTAGGACATCCCGTAGCGCGCCGCGTCCGAGGAGATGCGGATGTCCGCCATGGACGCCATGTCCATCCCGGCGCCGACTGCCGCCCCGTTCACGGCGGCGATGTACGGCTTGTCGAGGTACTGCAGGGCCTGCGGGACGCGGTGCACGGAGAGGCGCAGGGCGTTGCGCCGCTCACCGGGGTTCCTGCTCGTGAGCAGCACGCGATCCTCGTCGCCCGACTCGCGGAGGTCGGCGCCGGCGCAGAACGCGCGTCCCGCGCCGGTGACGATGACCACGCGCACTGCGTCGTCGTCCTGCGCGCGCCGGATCGCGCCGGCCCACTCAGCCAGCATCCGCTCGCTGAACGCGTTCATGCGCTCGGGCCGGTTGAGCGTGATCGTCGCGATGCGATCGGCCACGCCGTACTGAATGTCCCGGTAGTCTGTGCCTTCCACGAGCATCCCCGCCTTCGCGTCGAGTCTACCGCGGCCCGGGTCCCCCACCCGTTCCGAACTGCCGCGCCCGGAATCCCGGAGTGCCGCGCCTGGAATCGCGGTAGCGGGATGGTGGGCGCGGCGGTACGGTTCAACTTCGATGAGCACGCAGCGCCGCGCATGGATCCTGGCCGCCCTGTTCCTGCTGGCGGCGATCCCCGCGACCGCCTGCCAGCGGGTGGCGCGGATCATCCCCGGCAACGGACTCGCGGGGCGCGCCGAGGGCACCCCTGCCCCGGTGGCGCCGGGCAGCCCCGGCGGGGCGACCGCGATCCCGGACGCGCAGCTGGCGCTGTCGATCGTGCAGATCCAGGCCACCAACCCGGGCAACGGGCAGCCCCAGGTCGTGCGCAGTGGCTCCGGCGTGATCGTCGATGGCGACCAGCGCCTGATCCTCACCTCGTACGGCGTCGTGCAGCCCTTCCGTGCGGACGGGACCCCCGCGTACGGGACGATCCTCGTCTCCACCAACCGCAGGCTCGGAGACGCGCCCACGCGGGAGTTCGAGGCGGACCTGGTGTCGGCCGACCCCGCGAACGGGATCGCAGTGCTGCGGGTGATGCGCGACGCGGGATCGGGATCACTCTCGGCAGGGCGCTTCAACCTCCCGCCGGCGAACCTCGGCGATGCGCGCGCGGCGGCGGCCGGGCTGCCGATCCGCCTGCTGGGGCACCCCGCAGCCGACAACGGCGGGCCGGCGCGGCCGCTGCTGATCAGCAAGGCCAGCATCACGGGCATCCGTGGCACCCCCGGCGTGACCAACCGCACCTGGTTGAAGACTGACGTGCGTCTGCCACACGGGACGTCCGGTGGTGGTGCGTTCAACCAGTCCGGGGCGCTCATCGGCATCCTCGCGCAGGACCGCTACCTGCCAAGCGCCGAGGTGGGAGAGCTGATCCCGCTGGAGCTTGCGCAGCCCGTGATCGACCGCGCAAAGAAGGAGACGGCGCGCTACCAGGCCCCGATCCTGATGCAGACGAACGCCCCCGGCAGCACGACGCAGCAGCCCACAGACACGATGTGGATCAGCGCTCCTGTCTTCGGCGCGAACGCGATCCAGACCGCCGTCAGCCGCGACCTCTTCGACTACGGCACGCGGTTCGCGGTGGGCGGCGCCGCGCTGTACTACGAGTACGTCCTCGAGGGCGTCCCGAACGGCACCATCATCGAGGAGCGCTGGTACCTGGACAACGTTCCGCAGGATTCGCTCTCCTCGTCGTACCGCTGGGACGGCCGCGGGTTCGCGATCCAGGGCGACCGCATTGCCGCACCCGGCTCCGGCGGGATGCCACGAGGGCGCTGGCGCATCGAGATCTGGGCAGCCGGCGCGCTGCGCTCACAGGCGACCGCGCTCATCGGCGTGGACCCGAAGGAGCCGAAGGTGACCGTCGCCGGCTCGGGCGCCGCGGCCACGGCAGACGGCAGGCCGCAGGCGCCGGTTGTGGCCGCGTCCACGCAGGCCCTGGTCTTCTTCGAGTTCACGGGCATGGAGGGCGTGCAGACGCTGGAGTGGCTCGTCTTCCACAACAACCAGCGCGTGTACACGTCCCCGGTCCTGCGGTGGGACTACGGCGACAGCGGCCGCGCATGGGTGGGCTACGCCCCCGGGCGGGCCCTCGGCTCAGGCAAGTGGGAGATCGAGTTGCACGCGGACGGCCGCGTCCTCGGCGTCATCGCCGTCGTCGTCCCTTGACCCGCGCCGAGGTCGTCCTTCGCCCCGATCGTGGTTCGAGTGATCGGCTTACTTGATCTGGTTCGACTGGTAGAGCCGATCGACGATCGATGTGTCGTACGCCTGCTTCGCGTCCATGGGCTTGGCCAGGATCTTGGCGGTCACCAGCAGATCGGCCAGGTCCTGCCAGCTCTTCGCCGTGCTGCGGCCCATGCCGTCCGGCCGGGCGGCGTTGGCGAGATCGACCCCGAGCAGGAAGCGCTGATGCGCGGCGTCCGCGCCCTTCGCGTACTTCAGCGTGATCTCTATCGCCGCGTCCGGGTTGGCCTCGATCCACTTCGCCGCGCGCAGGGTGGCGCGCAGGAACCGCTCCTGCACCTCCGGGCGCTTCTGCTGAGTGTCGCGGTTCGCGAGGTACGTGAGCCCCAGCGTCGGCACGCCGAAGTTGGCCGGATCGAGGACCGTGATCGGCACGCCCGCCTTGCGGATCGTGTCCGGCTCGTTGCTCAGGAAGACGGGGTAGACGTCCACCTTCTTCTCGATGAACTCGCGGGGGTCGAAGCCGACGCTGACGAGCTTCACGTCGTTCCTCGTGAGGCCCGCGTTCTGCAGCATCGCCTCGAGCTCCGCGGGGACGACGCCGGCCTTGAAGCCGACCGTGCGGCCCTTGAAGTCCGCGGGCGTCTTGATGCCCGAGTCGGCGCGCACCACGTAGCCCTGGTCGCCGCGTTGTCCGAAGAGGGCGATCGCGACGCTCGGCATCCCGTCCGCGCTGCGGCGCAGGGCCTGGGCTGCGGTGCCGGTCACGAAATCGACGTCGCCGTTCAGCAGCAGCTTCAGGTGCTCGTCCTGGCCGGAGGAGTGCCGGATGTCCACCTGCAGGCGCTCGTCCGCGAAGAAGCCGCGCTCCTGCGCGACGTACACGGCGACGAACGGCAGGTTGGCCTGGGGCGTGTACCCCGCCATGAACGTCACGCGCTCGATCGGCTTCGCCGGCGTGGGCGTCGAGGTCGGCGTCGAGGTGGGGCTCGTGGCGCCGGCGGCCGGCGCCTTCGCGGGAGCCCCGCACGCGGCGAGCACGGCCCCGATCGCGAACACGCACGCAACGAGCAGCAGGCGGGAGGCCCGCCAGGAGCAGACACGCAGAGACATAGAACGCACCCCGGTCAGTTCCGGTGCGTGCATCCGCACATGGCTGTACGGGAGCTACACGCGTCAGTGCTGGTCGAGGGTGCATCCGCGCGGTACGCGCGGGCGCTACACGCCCCGGTAGGACTCGTGCCAGTCAAGCACGCGGCGCTCAAGATACGAGATCCCGACCGTCAATGAAACCCCCAGGGCGGCGAGCACGATCACCGCACCGAAGAGCGCGGGCGTATCGAAGTCCCCGTTCGCCACGAGGATCAGCTGCCCCATCCCCGACGCCCCCGACAGGAACTCGGCGACCACCGCACCGATGAGCGAGAGCGGGACGCTGATCCGCAGCGCCGCGAAGAGGTACGGCAGCGACGAGGGGAGCCGCAGCCGCCAGAAGACCTGCGAGCGTGACGCGTGGAGCGCGCGCAGGAAGTCGTGCGCCTGCGGGTCGACGCTGCGCAGGCCGATGACGGTGTTCACCAGCACCGGGAAGAAGGTGATCAGCGCCGCGATCAGCACGCGCGGCCAGATCCCGAAGCCGAACCAGATCAGGAAGAGCGGGTACACCGCCACGATCGGCATGACCTTCAGCAACAGCGCTGGCGGGTACAGCGCCCGCTCCAGCGCACGCGAGTGCGCCATCAGCACGCCCAGCGAGAACGCGCCCATCGTGGCGATCAGCAGGCCTCCCAGCGCCGCGCCCAGCGAGACCGCCGCGGCCTCGATGAAGCGCATCGGGTCGCCAGCCAGCGCCTGCGCGATCGCCGTCGGCGGCGGGAGCAGGTAGCGCTGGACGTGTGCGATGCGCACCCACGCCTCCCAGCCCGCGAGGATCGCGACCACCACGATCACCGGCAGCGCCACGGCGATCAGCGGCTGACGCGGCGGACGCACGTTCAGCACAGGCAGGTCGCTCATGTCGGCAGGGGCAGGCGCACGGACGGGGGTGTCGACCATCAGCGGAGCCCTCGCGAGGCATCGCGCAGGGCGGCGCGCACCTCACCCGTGAGCGCAACGAAGCGCGGCGTGGACTCCAGCGCCTCGCTGCGCGGGCGAGGCAGGTCGATGGCCACGTCCGCGACGATGCGGCCGGGCGATCCGCTCATCACCACCACGCGGTCGGAGAGCAGCACCGCCTCGTGGATCGCGTGGGTCACGAAGAGCACCGCGATGCGCTCCCGCTCCCACAGCGCGAGCAGCTCCAGGCGCAGCTCCTCGCGCGAGAGCTCGTCCAGCGCGCCGAACGGCTCGTCCATCAGCAGCAGCCGCGGTCCGTGCGCGAGCGCTCGCGCCAGGGCGACGCGCTGGCGCATGCCGCCGGACAGCTGGCCCGGCCGGTAGCGCGCGAACGCGGCGATCCCGACGCGCTCCAGCAGCGCGTCCACGTCCGCGGAGGTGCCGGTGATCTCCAGCGGCAACCGCACGTTGGCCTCCACGCTGCGCCACGCGAGGAGACCGGGCTCCTGGGTGACCAGGCCCAGCGCGTGCGCACGCTGGGCATCCTCGGGCGCCCCTCCCAGCACCCGCACCTCGCCGCCGGTCGCGGCGATCAGCCCGGCGACCGCGCGCAGCAGCGTGGTCTTCCCGCACCCCGACGGCCCGACGATCGAGACGAACTCCCCGGCGCCGACGCGCAGGCTCGCGCGCTCCAGCGCGACCACCTCGCCCGCGCTGGAGGGGTAGCGGTGCGAGAGATCGCGCACCTCCACCGCGGGCGCAGGCGCCGGGGGAGCGGGGGCGGGCGGGGCGAGTGGCGAGTTCGGGGGCAAGCGGGGCTTCCAGTGGCGGCGGTGTGCGACGATAGCGCCCCGGCTCGCGGCTGGCGCGCCGAGGTCACTCGCATTCTAGGCCCACCCCGTCCGGGTGACCGCGGGATGGGCACGCACGGGAGAGAACGCATGCCCCACACCATCGCGCTCATCGGCGGCACCGGACCGGAGGGGCGGGGCCTGGCGACCCGCTTCGCGCTGGCCGGCCACCGCGTGATCATCGGCAGCCGCGACCCGGAGCGCGGACTGACCGCCGGGCGCGAGCTCGCGGCATCGCTCGGGCGCGACCACATCGAGGGCGGCGGCAACGACACCGCCGCTGCGCAGGCCGACATCGTGGTGGTCGTCGTCCCGTACGCGGCGCACCGCGCGACGCTGGAGGGCCTGCGCGAGCACCTCGCCGGAAAGATCGTCGTGGACGCCGTGGTGCCGATGGTCTTCGACCGCGGCCCCCGCCCGGTGGACGTGGCCGCCGGTTCAGCGACGGAGGAGGCCGCGGAGATCCTGAAAGACACCGGAGCGCGCGTCCTCGGCGCGTTCCACAACCTCTCCGCGGAGGTGCTGCTCGACCCCGCCGCGACCGTGGATGCGGACGTGCTGGTCACCGGCGCGGACGCCGAGGCGAAGCAGACCGTGATGGCGCTCGCCGGGGAGTTCGCGGGCGTCCGCGGGCTGGACGCGGGCCCGCTGCGCTTCTCGCGCTTCGTGGAGGGCATTACCATCCTGCTCGTCGGCATCAACGGGCGCTACAAGGCGCATGCCGGCGTCCAGATCGCAGGGCTCGACCACTGAGTTCCAGTCGTCGATTCCGGTCGCCACGCGAGGCGAGGAGTCCCCATGCCACCCGAGTTCCGCGTCATCGGCGTCACAAAGATGCCGATGGTGCAGCGCGACGATGACCTCGCGCAGCAGATCGTGCACGCCGCCGCAGCACAAGAGACGCCGCTGCAGGACGGCGACATTGTGGCGGTCACGCAGCGCGTGGTCTCCAA
This sequence comes from Dehalococcoidia bacterium, assembly GCA_041674525.1. Taxonomy (GTDB): domain Bacteria; phylum Chloroflexota; class Dehalococcoidia; order UBA2979; family UBA2979; genus SHYQ01. The sequence continues at coordinate 25,612 of JBAYVN010000019.1, forward strand.
GGCCGAGGGGCGCGTGTATCCCCTGGACGACTTCGAGCCCAGCCCATTCGCGCTCGAGTACGCGCAGCGCACCGAGAAGGACCCGCGCGTCGTGGAGGCGGTGCTGCGCGAGTCGAAGCGCGTCATCCGCCAGGTGGGCGCCGTGCTGATCACGGAGACGCGCCACGGCTTCAAGATGGCGAACTCCGGCGTGGACGCCTCGAACGTCGGCGGCGCGGACCTCGTCTGCCTGCTGCCCGTCGACCCGGACGCCTCGTGCCGCCGCCTGCGCGACGATATCCGCCGCATCGCGGGCGTGGAGGTGGCGGTGGTCATGACGGACACCTTCGGGCGGCCGTGGCGCCTCGGCCAGACCAACATCGCGATCGGCGTGGCGGGGATGCGCCCGATGCGCGACTACATCGGCCAGCCGGACCTGGACGGCCACGTGCTGCGCGTCACGATGATCTGCGTCGCGGACGAGGTCGCCGGGGCGGCGGAGATGGTCATGGGCAAGCTGGACGCCATCCCGGTCGCGATCCTGCGCGGCTACGACTACGAGCGCGGCGAGGGGTCCGCCGCGGAGATCGTGCGCGAGCAGCCCCTCGACCTCTTCCCGTAGCGCACGCGGTTCCCGCCGCGCCGGCCGGGCGTGCGCCTCGACGGGCCGCGCGCGCCCCTCGTACGATGGGCGCGTCACCAGGGACGAGGCGGGCGGATGAGCGACGAGCACGAGGCGCATGACGGCCGGAGCGAGCCGGGGGCACGGGGGCACGTCCGGCGCGACGCGCCGGACGCGGTCACGCCGGCCGATCTCCTGCGGCAGGCCCTCGTGGACGACGACGACCCCCGCTTTCCGCGATGGCTCCCCCTCCCCGGGATCGCCCTCGCCCTCGGCTGGGCCGGATTCACGGCAGCGACCGCCGGCGCCGACTTCCTGCACGCCGTGCTGTGGCCCGGCGCGCCGATCTTCGCGCTGACCACGATCGCGACGTGGCTGGGCTGGCAACTGGAACTCGAATAGCGCCGGTGGCGCGCCGCGCCTGCCCGGACCGGCGACAGGGGACCCCGTGCTCCACGTGATCTTCGGCGACGATGAGTTCCGCGCCTCCGAGGCGCTGCGCGCGCTGAAGTCCGCGATCGACACGGACGGGTCGCTGGCCACGAACACCTCCGTGCTCCCGGCGCGCGGCCTCACCCCGCAGACGCTGATTCAGAACGCGGCGGCGATGCCGTTCCTGTCGCCTTGCCGCCTCGTGATCGTGGAGGGCCTGCTGACCGCGCTCGGCAGCCGCCGGGGCGTGGTGGAGACCTGGCAGCAGCTCGTGGACTTCACGCCCACCATGCCGGAATCAAACCACCTGGTCCTGCTCGAACCCCCGAAGAAGAGCGACGACCGCGGCCGTGGCGTCGCGGGCTCGCCGCTGCTGGCGGCGCTGCGCGCCTTCCCCAACGTCACCGTCACCGAGCTCAGCGCGCTCAAGACGTGGAGCCGCGGCGGCCCCAGCGAGGTGGCGCGCTGGCTGCAGGATCGCGCGGTCCAGCGCGGCATCTCCATCGAGCCACGCGCCATCGAGGCGCTCACGGACCTGGTCGGCGCCAACCTGCGTGCGCTGGCGAGCGAGCTGGAGAAGCTGGCGATGTATGCCGGCGCTCGCCCGATCACGGCGGATGACGTGCGGCTGCTCACCCCGCAGGCGCGCGAGGAGCGCATCTTCGACCTCGTGGATGCGGTCGTGGAGGGACGGGCCGCGGACGCGCTGCGCGTGCTCCGGCGCATGCGCGATGACGGCTCGGAGAGCGCCTCGCACCTGTTCTCGATGATCGCCCGGCAGCTGCGCATGATGGTGCGCGCCGCCGAGCTGATCGAGGCGCGCGCGGCGCCGGACGCGATCGCGGCGGCCACCGGCGCACGGGGCTTCCCCCTGGAGAAGCTCACCCGGCAGGCGCGCGCCGCCGGGCGCGTCGCGGCGGAGGCATCGCTGCGCGCGGTGGAGCACAGCGATCATTCCGTGAAGACCGGCCGCCTGGACGATGACCTCGCGCTGGAGCTGCTCGTCGTGCGCCTCGCGGATCTCGCGCCGCGGGGTGCGCGCTCGCGGCGCTAGCCGGCCGCGTCCTGCCGGTTGCGGTCCACGCTGATCGGGTTGTAGCACGCGACCGCGTGCCCGGGGACGCCGGTGTCCGCAGCGTCCAGCGCGGGCGCCGGCTGCACGCGGCAGAGCGACACCGCCTTCGAGCATCGCGGCAGGAACGGGCACTCCTCGCCCAGCGTCGCCACGTCAGGCGGCTGGCCGCGCAGCGGGACCAGCGGACCGCGGTGCGCGATGGAGGGGAGACTCTGCAGCAGGCCGTAGGTGTACGGGTGCCGGGGCCGCCGGAAGATCGTGTGCACGTCGCCGGTCTCCACCACCGCGCCGGCGTACATCACCGACACGCGGTCGGCGAGCCGCGCCACGATGCCGAAGTCGTGCGTGATCAGGAGCACACCGGTACCCGCGTTGCGCAGGGCCTCGAGCCGCTCGAGCGTTTCCATCCGCAGCGCGGGGTCCAGCGACGAGGTCGGCTCGTCGGCGATGATGATCGAGGGCTGCAGCGCGGTCGCCATCGCGATCATCACGCGTTGCGCCATGCCGCCGGAGAGCTGGAACGGATACATCGCGGCCACGCGCTCCGGGTCCGGCAGCACCGTGGCCAGCGCCGCGATCCCCGCGGCGCGCGCGCCGGCGCGATCCATGTCGCGATGCGCCCGGTAGAGCTCTGCCAGTTGATCGCCGATCGGGATCGTCGGCGTGAGCGAGGCGAGCGCATCCTGGAAGATCAGCGCGATCTCTTCGCCGCGCACTCGCCGGAGATCCGCCTCGGACATCGACTGCAGCGACACGCCCCGGTACCGCACGTCGCCCTCGACGTTCGTGCGCGGCGGCAGCACGCCGAGGATCGCTTGAGCAACCGTGGTCTTCCCGGCGCCGGACTCGCCCACCAGCGCCAGCACCTCGCCGGCGTGGAGATCGAAGGAGATGTCGCGCACGGCGGGCAGCGGCCCCTCCCGCGTGCGATAGGACGCGGAGAGATGCCGGACGGCCAGCAGCGGCGGGTCCTGCTCAGAATTCACGCGCGCAGGCTACACCCCCGCGCAGCCCCGTGCGTATCGAGAACGCTACAAGTGCGACGCCGCTAGTAAGCGCGGATCGTGGCGACCACGCGTCCCTGCACGCGGACGTTGTCGGCATCCTCGTAGATCGGCGCCATCGTCGAGTTCATCGGCTGCAGGCGCACCCGCGCGCCCTCCGGGTAGTAGCGCTTCAGCGTCGTCTCGCCCCGGTCCTCGATCCATGCGGCCACCATCTCGCCCGGATCGGCGGCCTGGCGCGGCTCCAGGACCACGATGTCGCCGTCGTTGATCAGCGCGTCGATCATCGAGGTGCCCTGCACCCGCAGCGCGAACAGGTTGGCCCGCCCGCCTGCTTGCTCCTCGGTGAGCTCAATGAGGTCCTCGGGCGCGACCTGATCCGGGTGCGCGGGGATGGGGATGCCGGCGGCGATGCGGCCCAGGAGCGGGACGGCCACGGTGCGGCGGCGGCGCTCCCCCTGCCCGTTCAGCAGTTCGATCGCGCGGGAGACCTCGCGGTCGCGGCGGATCAGCCCCTTCTCCTCCAGGCGCTTGAGGTTGTAGTCCACCACGGACGTGGAAGAGATGTTGCAGCCGTTCTGGATATCGCGGATCGAGGGCGGGTAGTCGTGCTCGGCGATGAACGTCTCGAGGAAGTCCAGGATCAGTTGCTGCTTCTCAGACAGTCCCTCGGGCATCGCGCATCCCCTCGATCCCGGCGGGCGATTCGCTCCGCCGTCCGCACCGGTGCCGACCGTGGCTCCCGGCCACTGGACAGCACCCGGGTACATATGTTCTGTTCGAAACATACGAGGTTATCCACAACCCGTCAAGCGCCCCAGGGCGCTCCTGGGCCTACCATGGAACGCCAGCACAGTGCGCGGGCAGGCGCGGGCAGAGCGCCGAGGAGACGGGAATGGGCGCGGGACTCGAGGATCTCTTCGGGCAGGAGCACCCCGGCGAGCCGGACGAGGCGCAGGGCGAGTTGCGCCGCGCGCTGGTCGTCGCGGCGCACCCGGACGACGCCGACTTCGGCGCCGCCGGGACGGCCGCGCTCCTCGCGCGAGCCGGGTGGCACGTCCGGTACGTCGTCGTCACGGACGGGTCCAAGGGCTCCGACGATCCCACCTTCACGCCGGAGCGCCTGGTGGCGACGCGCGAGCAGGAGCAGCGGGATGCCGCGGCGCTGCTCGGGGTCCGGGACGTCCGCTACCTGCGGTTCACGGACGGCGAGCTGACCGCCTCGCGCGCGCTGCTCGGCGCCATGGTCCGCGAGATCCGCGAGTTCCAGCCGTTCGCCGTCTACACCCACGACCCGGAGCCGGTGATCATCCGCAACGCCTTCGTCAACCACAGCGACCACCGCGCCACCGGCCTCGCGACCGTCGATGCGGTCTACCCCGCCGCGCGCGACCGCCTGAACTTCCCCGAGCAGATCGCCGAGGGCCTGCGACCGCACAAGGTCCGCGAGCTCTACCTGTGGGGCGCGAACGAGCCGAACTTCAACGTCGACATCTCCGATCTCCTCGAGCTGAAGATCCGCGCGCTGCTCGCGCACCCGAGCCAGTTTTCGATCGACGAGGGCTTCATCGAACGCATGCGCACGTTCTGGCGCGAGCCGGACGGCCGCTCGCTGGAGCAGTTCCGGCGCGTGGTGATGTACATCTAGTCGGGACCGGGGCACGCACATGGCACTCCAGCCGCCACCTCGTTTCTGCCCGCGCTGCGGGCGCGCGATGCCTGAGCCGGCCCCGGGCACGCCGCTCTCGTGCTCCGGCCCCGCGTGCCACTACACGTGGTTCCGCGACCCGAAGGTGGGGGTAGGCGTCGTCGTGGAGGACCCGGCCGGCCGCATCCTCCTCGTGCGGCGCAACCACCAGCCACGCATGGGCGAGTGGGCGTTCCCCTCGGGCTTCGTGGACGCGGGCGAGGTGCTGGAAGCCGCCGCCACGCGCGAGGTGCTGGAGGAGGCGCACGTGGAGGTCCGCATTGAGGCGCTGCTCGGCGTCTACAGCGAGGCCGATGAGCCGGTGATTTTCATCGCGTACGCTGGAAGCATGATTGGCGGCACCCCCTCGCCCGGCGACGAGGCGATCGAGGTGGGACTGTTCGCACCGCACGACCTGCCGCGACTGGCCTTCCCGCACGACGATCGCGTGCTGGGGGCGTGGGCGGAGTGGCGCGCCTCGCGCGGCCGCAGGTTGGACGAGAGCCCGGCGACGACGCCGGCAACGAGCGCGACGACGAGAGAGAGCCGATCGTGACCGAACCCGAGACCACCGGCCCGGGCGCGCAGGACGAGGAGCGGCCGGAGGGCCACACTCCGGAGGCCGTGCGCGCCACGATCACCCTCCTGCAGCGGCGCGGCATTGAGGCCGAGGTGCTGATACCGCTGATCCGCCGCATGGAGCAGGAGATCGGGCGGGAGCGCGCGCACGCCATCGCGCGCACCACGATCGAGGAGATCGCGCGCGACCAGGGCCACGCGGTGGCGGAGGCGTTGCAGCGCCGCGACCTGGAGGGCTTCCACTACGTGAAGGACACGTGGAGCGGCGCCGGGGGCGACCTGCAGATCGAGACGCTGCGGGAGGACGCGGAGGCGCTGGAGTTCAACGTCACCGGCTGCCGGTTCGCGGAGATGTACCGCCGCATGGGCGCGGAGGACCTGGGCTTCATCCTCTCCTGCAGCCGCGACTTCGCGCTGTCAGAGGGGTACTCGGACGCCCTGCACCTGGAACGCCGCCAGACGATCATGCAGGGCGCCCCCTTCTGCGATTTCCGCTACCGCCTGGCCGAGAACCGCCCTGCCGCATCGGCCGCCGGGATGCCCGATGCCGCCGAGAAGGCTGGCGCGACTCCGGCCGCTGGCAGCGAAGACGGGGAGAGCGGCACCGAGCGCTTCGAGCAGCAGGCCGCGCGCGTGGGCGGCGCCCTCGGGCGGATCGCCCGGAACCTCGCCGACCGGGCGAAGCCCGAGGCGGAGCGCCGCGCGAGACAGGCACGCGCGGCCGCGGAGGCCGCCCGTCCGCACGTGGAGCGCGCGGCCCAGCAGGCGCGCGACTACGTGCAGACCCACGACGAGCAGATCAAGCACGCCGCCGAAGCGGGCGCTCGCATGGCCGCGGATCGCGTCATCCCGCCGGCCCTGCGGCCAATCGTGAACGCCGCGGAACAGGAGCTGCGCCGCCACGAGGACGCGCCGCCGGCGAATGCACCGCGCGGCCAGGAGCCCGGGGAGGCGCCCCCCGACGGGGCATCGCCGCTGTCCCCGCCGTCCTCGACGCCATCGACGCCGCCCGACGCGCACCCCTAGCCGAGGGGCGGTCGGTCCGTCTCCACGCTTCCGGTCCCGCGATTCCGATACGGCGTCCCCGGCGCGGCGTCCCCCGCCCAGGGGTCTTCGCCAGAACGTCTCAGCTACCCAGAACGTCCCCGCTACAGGGTCTGAGGCGTCGGGCAGACCACGGGCACGGCGGGGAGACGCGCGCCGAAGAGCTCGCCCGCCTCGTCCATCTCCTGCGCGGTGAAGTGCCCCTGCATCCAGTCGAAGAGCTCGCGCTCCTCCCAGCGGATGTGCCCGCCCAGCAGCGAGCCGAAGCGCGTCAGCGCCGCGCGCCGGTCGTGCGCGGAGCCGCCGTTGCGCACCGCCGTGATCGCCTCGTCCAGCTCGCGATGCTCGCGCTGCAGACGCCCGGCGTGCGCGAGCCCCTCGTCGCCGTGCGCGGCGAGGCGCGCCAACAGCGCCTCGTTCTCCACCTCGATGTGGGGTTGCAGGCCGGTGCTCCAGAAGCGCACCGCATCCGCCAGCAGCGCGCTCGCCGCGCTCTCATCGGCGGCGGGCAGCTCGCGCTGCACGCGCAACGCCAGCACCAGCGCATGGTGGTGGTCGCGGGAGAGCCTCATCAGCCGGTCGTCGCGCGTCATGCGACCAGTATAGGGAGCGCCCACGGACGCGCCGCCGGCATCACTCCGGTCGGAGCCGCAGCCCCAGCACCTCGCCCAGCTCGATCAGCGTGGAGACCGCCGCGTCGCCCGCCAGGGTGCCCGCCTCGAGGTCGCGCGCAATGCCGAGCAGGACATCGATCGCCGCCGGGGTGTCCAGGTCATCGTCCATCGCGTCCTGGAACTCCAGGCGCCGCGACTGCACCAGTTGGCCGCCCTGCGCACCGCTGCGAGTGCGCGCTGCGTGCTCCAGCAGGCGCGCCGCCTGCTCCCAGCGGTTCAGCGCCTGCTCGTCGAAGTCGCGGTCGTCGCGGTAGCGGACGGAGAGCATGAGCAGGCGGATGGCGTTGCCGGTGTGCCCTCGCGCCACCAGGTCGCTGACCTTCACCAGGTTGCCCAGGGACTTCGACATCTTCTCGCCGGCCAGCCCCACCGTGCCGTTGTGCATCCACACGCGCACATAGGGCGCCGCGCCCGTGGCGCACTCGGACTGCACGATCTCGGAGTCGTGATGCGGGTAGCGCAGGTCCTTGCCGCCGCCGTGGATGTCGATGCGGTCGCCCAGCGCCGCCCTCGCCATCGCGGAGCATTCGATGTGCCAGCCGGGACGTCCCATCCCCCAGGGCGACGGGAATGTTGCGCCCTCGTCGCTGCACGGCTGCCAGATCAGGAAGTCGAGCGGGTGCCGCTTCAGCTCGGCGGGCTCGGCCGGCATCGAGTCGCTGCGGAACGTGAGCAGCTCGTCGGGCGACAGCCCGGCCAGCGCGCCGAAGCGCGGCGCGGTGGTCACGTCGAAGAAGACGTAGCCGTCCACCTCGTACGCATGGCCGCGGGCAATGAGATCGCTCACCATCGCGACGATCCCCGGGATGGTCTCTGACACGCGCGGGTACGCATCCGGGCGCAGGACGTTCAGCGTGTCCATGTCCTGCAGGTAGATCGCGTGGTTGCGATCCGTCAGCTCCGCGATGCTGATCCCCAGCTCCTGTGACTTCCGCACCATGTCGTCGTCGATGTCCGTGATGTTCTGGATGTGGTGGACCTCGTACGAGTTGAACTCCAGCCAGCGGTGGAGGGTGTCGAAGGCCACGGCGACCAGGGCGTGGCCCAGGTGCCCCACGTCGTACGGCGTGATGCCGCAGACATACATCGACACCTCGCGATCGCGGAGCGGCTCGAACCGTTCGATCCGGCGCGTGAGGCTGTTGTACAGGTGCAGGTCGTCGTGGCGTCGTGGCTGCAGCAGCGGACGGCTCCGGTCATTCCGGTCGCGGGGTTGGACGTGCGCGCGGTGGGCATCGACCCCGCGGTGGTGTCGGGTTCGAAGCCGCGACATGGTATCACCCACCCCGGTGGCGCCGGCCGGGCCACGGCGGCGCGGTCGCGGTGGATGCCGGCCGGGGACGCAGAACGCCCCCGGGAGTTCCGGGGGCGTTCCGAGCGTCCTGGCGGGCCGGACTAGGCCTTCTTGGCGGCTCGCTTCGCGGCGGGCTTTGCGGCGGCACGCTTCGCAGCGGGCTTCGCGGCGGCACGCTTCGCAGCGGGCTTCGCAGCGGCACGCTTCGCAGCGGGCTTCGCAGCGGCACGCTTCGCAGCGGGCTTCGCAGCGGCACGCTTCGCAGCGGGCTTCGCAGCGGCACGCTTCGCAGCGGGCTTCGCAGCAGCACGCTTCGCAGCGGGCTTCGCAGCGGCACGCTTCGCAGCGGGCTTCGCAGCGGCACGCTTCGCAGCGGGCTTCGCGGCAGCACGCTTCGCAGCGGGCTTC
>JBAYVN010000020.1:0-33254 GCA_041674525.1 Dehalococcoidia bacterium
CGGCTTCCTGCCGGGCGTCTCGCAGGAGTACGGCGGGATCATCGCCCACGGCGCGAAGCTGGTGTACGCGTACGCCGCCGCCACCGTGCCGAAGATCACGGTGATCCTGCGCAAGGCGTTCGGCGGCGCATACATCGCCATGGGGGCGAAGCACCTCGACGCCGATGTGAACTACGCGTGGCCCGGGGCGGCGATCGCCGTGATGGCGGGCACGCAGGCGGTGAACATCATCAACCGCCGCGAGATCCAGGCCGCCGATGACCCCGAGGCCGAGCGCAAGCGTCTGGTGAGTGAGTACCAGAAGCGCCTGGAGCACCCCTACATCGCCGCCGCGAAGGGGTACATCGACGACGTCATCGACCCCGCGGAGACCCGCACGAAGATCGCCCACGCGCTGGAGATGCTGCGCACGAAGTCGGTTCCCGTGCTCCCGAAGAAGCACGGGAACATGCCGCTGTAGACGGCCTCCGGGGGCGCCCGGCGCGGACCGCACGCGCCCCCTCGCCACCCCGTGGAGGATTCGCACCACGCCGGGCTCGCGTGGGCCGCACGGGCGCTGCGCGCCTCGCTCGACGGGTCTGCGGCTACGGTCCGGAGCGGCTATACTTCGCGCGCCGCAGAGACTGGCCCCACGCCCGGGCCCAACGGGCCTCCGCACCCCAGCCGGGGTGGTCAGAGGCAGTCGCGGGACGGGGGCCGCGGCCGCGCCGTCCCCGCCCTCCGGTCGGCCGGCGCGTGATCAAAGGGCCAGGATCGCACCTGCGTAGCGGCCGCCGAAACGCGGCGGCCCGAATCACGAAGGAGCCGTCATGGCCAAGATTCCAGTTGCCAACCCGGTCGTCGAGCTCGACGGCGACGAGATGACCCGCATCATCTGGGGGTTCATCAAGGACCGCCTGATCCTGCCGTACCTCGACATCAAGCTCGAGTACTACGACCTCGGCATCGAGTACCGCGACCAGACCAAGGACCAGGTTACGATCGACGCCGCGAACGCCATCCTGAAGCACGGCGTGGGCGTGAAGTGCGCCACCATCACCCCGGACGAGGCCCGCGTCAAGGAGTTCAACCTCAAGGAGATGTGGAAGTCCCCCAACGGGACCGTCCGCAACATCCTCGGCGGCACGGTCTTCCGTGAGCCGATCGTCTGCAACAACATCCCGCGCCTGGTGCCGACGTGGACCGAGCCGATCGTCATCGGCCGCCACGCGTTCGGCGACCAGTACCGCGCGACTGACTCCCGCGTGCCCGGCCCCGGAACATTCACGATGACCTTCACGCCCAAGGACGGCAGCGCCCCCAAGACGTGGGACGTCTTCGACTTCGAGGGCTCCGGCATCGTGATGGGCATGTACAACACGGACGAGTCGATCCGCGGCTTCGCCCAGTCGTGCTTCAACTACGCGCTGCAGCGCAACTACCCGCTGTACCTCTCCACGAAGAACACGATCCTGAAGGCCTACGACGGCCGCTTCAAGGACCTCTTCGAAGAGGTCTACCTGACCGAGTTCAAGTCGAAGATGGACGCCGCCAAGCTCACGTACGAGCACCGGCTGATCGACGACATGGTGGCCTCCGTCCTGAAGTGGAGCGGCGGCATCGTGTGGGCGTGCAAGAACTACGACGGTGACGTGCAGTCGGACATCATCGCGCAGGGCTACGGCTCGCTGGGCATGATGTCCTCCGTGCTCGTCACGCCGGACGGCTCCGTGGTGGAGTCCGAGGCCGCGCACGGCACGGTCACCCGCCACTACCGCGAGCACCAGGCCGGCCGCGCCACCTCCACCAACCCGATCGCCTCGATCTACGCGTGGACGCGCGGCCTGGCGCACCGCGCCAAGCTGGACAACAACAGCGACCTCGCGACCTTCGCGACCGCGCTCGAGGAGGTCTGCGTCTCCACCGTCGAGGCGGGCGAGATGACCAAGGACCTGGCGATCCTCGTCGGTCCGGAGCAGCCGTGGCTCACCACGCAGGAGTTCCTGGCCGCCCTGGACCGCAACCTCCAGGCGAAGATGAAATAACGCGAGCCCCGCTCGCGGGTGAGTGCAGACGCATCAGCACCGCGCCCCGGTGGGAACGATCCGCCGGGGCGCGGAGAATCAGGAGACTCCCCTGCGTCAGAAGGTCACGATCGTCGGCGCCGGCAACACCGGTGCCACCATGGCTCAGATCCTCCTCGGCCGCGGCCACGCGGACATCGTCCTCATCGACATCGTCGAGGGACTCCCCCAGGGCAAGGCCCTCGACATCGCCGAATCCGCCCCCTGGACGCGCACCTCGGCGAAGATCCTCGGCACCAACGACTGGGCTGACACCGCGAACTCGGACGTGGTCGTGGTGACCTCCGGCGTCGCGCGCAAGCCGGGGATGACCCGCGAGGACCTCCTGGGCACGAACGCGGGCATCGTCCGCAGCGTGGTCGGCCAGGCCGCCAAGGCATCGCCGAACGCCGTGCTGGTGATCTTCGCGAACCCCATGGACGCCATGTGCCACGTGGCGCTGGAGGCCAGCGGCTTCCCGGCGAAGCGCGTGGTCGGCCAGGGCGGCATGCTGGACACCAGCCGCTACCGCACGTTCATCAGCATGGAGACCGGCGCGTCCGTGAAGGACGTCAGCGCGTGGGTGCTGGGTGGACACACCGAGGCGACCATGGTCCCGCTGGTCTCGAACGCCACCGTCGGCGGCGTGCCGCTCGCGCAGCTGCTCCCGGCCGACAAGCTCGAAGCAGTCGTGAAGCGCGCGATGCGCGGCGGCGCCGAGATCGTGGACCTGCTCAAGACCGGGAGCGCCTTCGTGGCCCCCGCGGTCGCGACGATCGAGATGGTCGAGGCCATCCTGCTGGACGAGCGTCGCATCCTGCCCTGCTGCGCCTACCTGCAGGGCGAGTTCGGCGTCTCGAACGCGTACGTCGGCGCCCCGGTGCTGCTGGGCGCGGGCGGCGTGCAGAAGATCTTCGACATCCCGGTGGCGGAGGCCGAGCTGAAGGCGCTCCGCGCCGCGGGCGACGCCGTGAAGGAACTCGCGGAGGCCACGCCGAAGGGCTAGGCCCCCCGGGGGGCGGCACCGGGTGTCGCCCCCCTTCCGCCATCGACACGTAGCGAGAGCGAGATCACCGTGGCCGGCACACGGACTGAGAGCGACACGTTCGGCCCCATCGAGGTCGACGCGACGCGGTACTGGGGCGCGCAGACGCAGCGCTCCCTGCAGAACTTCAAGATCGGCACCGAGCGGATGCCGCGGCCGCTGATCCGCAGCCTGGGCATCGTGAAATACTGCTCCGCCGAGGTGAACCATGACCTCGGCAAGCTGGACGCCGGAAAGACGGACGCCATCCTGAAGGCGGCCCGCGAGGTCATCGACGGCACGCTGGACGACCACTTCCCGCTCGTCGTGTGGCAGACCGGCTCCGGCACCCAGACGAACATGAACGCGAACGAGGTGATCTCGAACCGCGCGATCGAGCTGCTGGGCGGCGAGATGGGCTCGAAGAAGCCCGTCCACCCGAACGACGACGTCAACATGTCGCAGTCCTCGAACGATACGTTCCCGGGGGCGATGAGCGTGGCGACGGCGGAGCAGGTGGTCCACCACCTCATCCCCGCGCTGCAGCACCTCCGCGACGCGCTCGAGGCGAAGTCGAAGCAGTTCGAGTCGATCGTCAAGATCGGGCGCACGCACCTAATGGACGCGGTGCCACTGACGCTGGGGCAGGAGTTCTCAGGCTACGTGCAGCAGGTCGCCTACGGCATCGCCCGCGCCGAGGCGGTCCTCCCCCGGCTGTATGAACTCGCCCTCGGCGGTACGGCCGTGGGCACGGGACTGAACACCCACCCGGAGTACGCGGCGCGCGTAGCGCAGAAGATCGCCGCGTTCACGGGCCTTCCCTTCGTCACCGCCCCCAACAAGTTCGAGGCGCTCGCCGCGCACGACGCGCAGGTGGAGCTGGCCGGCCAGCTGAACACGATCGCCGCGTCCCTGATGAAGGTCGCGAACGACGTGCGCTTCCTCGGCTCCGGGCCGCGCGCCGGCCTGGGCGAGCTGATGCTGCCGGAGAACGAGCCCGGGTCCAGCATCATGCCGGGCAAGGTGAACCCCACGCAGTCCGAGGCGCTGACCATGGTCTGCGCGCAGGTGATGGGGAACGCGGTCAGCGTCTCTATCGGCGGCGCGACCGGCCACTTCGAGCTCAACGTCTTCAAGCCGGTGATCGCGTACAACAACCTGCAGAGCCTGCGCCTGCTGGGCGATGCCGCGCGCTCCTTCACGGACAACATGGTCGTGGGCATCGAGGCGAACGAGCGGCGCATCAACGAGCTGATGAACTCATCGCTGATGCTCGTGACTGCGCTCAACCCGCACATCGGCTACGACAACGCGGCGAAGATCGCCAAGTACGCCCACCACGAGGGCATCACGCTCCGCGAGTCCGCGATCCACTCCGGCCTGCTCACCAACGAGCAGTACGACGAGTGGATCAAGCCGGAGGAGATGACGAAGCCCGGCGAATAGCCTCGCGCGGTTCGTTCGCAGCACCGACGGGGCGGCCGCGAGGCCGCCCCTTCTCGTTGCCCGAGTTGTCGAGGCAGATCCGGCGTACGCGCGGTGCCGACGAGTGGCGTCGAGGTCGCGGCGCGGGGCGTCCCATCCCCCTGCCCCCTTCCCTACGCGGGAAGGGGAACGAGATCGGAGGGGCTTCGCCCCTCGAGCTCCGATGTGAAGCCGGGATGCGTGAAGGGCGAAGCCCTTCAACCTCCAACCCCTCCCGCGCCGGGAGGGGCAGGGGAGGGCCGTCCCGCACTGCCATACCGAAGCCAGCGGGCCGACCGGTGACACGCCTCGAGGCCGCCCGGCGCCGCCGGTTCACGAGAAGGGGCGGCCGTACGGCCGCCCCTTCTCGTGTCATCACCGCCCCGAGGGCCTCGAGGCTACTTCTGCCCCAGCAGCTTCCGGTTCTTGCTCTTCGCCGCCATGTAGTCGCGGTTCATGTAGGCGATGACGTCGATGGAGATGCCCTTCGGGCAGGCGTACTGGCACTCCCCGTGGTTCGTGCAGGAGCCGAAGTACTCCTCCATCGTCTCCACCATGCGCTCCGCACGCTGGTAGCGCTCGGACTGGCCCTGCGGCAGCAGGTTCAGGTGCTGCATCTTCGCCGCCGTGAAGAGCTGGGCGGCGCCGTTCGGGCAGGCCGCCACGCACGCCCCGCACCCGATGCACTCCGCCGCGTCCATCGCCGCCTCTGCGACGACCTTCGGCACGGGGATCAGGTTCGCCTCCGGCGCCGCGCCGGTGCTCACCGAGATGAACCCGCCGGACTCCACGATGCGGTCCAGCGCCGAGCGGTTCACGGTGAGATCACGGACCAGCGGGAAGGCCGCGGAGCGCCACGGCTCCACGGTGATCGTGTCGCCGTCCTTGAACGTGCGCATGTGCAGCTGGCAGGTCGCGGTGCGCGTCCCGGGGCCGTGCGCCTGGCCGTTCACCATCATCCCGCACGATCCGCAGATGCCCTCGCGGCAGTCGTGGTCGAAGGCGATCGGCTCGGTGCCCGCGTCGATCAAGTTCTCGTTCACAACATCGAGGACCTCCAGGAACGACATGTCCTCGGAGATCCCGCCCGCCTGGTAGGTCTCGAACTGGCCGCGTGCGTCCGGCCCGGACTGCCGCCAGACCTTGAGCGTGAAGTCCATTACTTGTAGCTCCTCTGCGCCGGATGCACGTAGTTGAAGGTCAGCGGCTCCTGGTGCAGCGTCTGAGGCTGGCCGGGGCCCTTCCACTCCCACGCGGCCACGTAGGAGAACTGCTCGTCGTCACGCTCGGCCTCGCCGTCGGCCGTCTGGTGCTCCACCCGGAAGTGGCCACCACAGGACTCCTCGCGGTTCAGGGCGTCGCGCGCGATCAGCTCGCCGAGCTCGAAGAAGTCCGCCACGCGGAAGGCCTTCTCCAGCGAGTCGTTGAGCCCATCGGCGGTGCCGAGGATCTTCACGTCGCGGTAGAACTCCTCGCGCAGCATCGGAATGTCACGGAGCGCTGCCTCCAGACCCGCGCGATCGCGCTCCATGCCCATGCGGTCCCACATGATCTTGCCGAGCTCCTTGTGGAAGGAGTCGACGGAGCGCTTGCCGTTCGTGCCCATGAACTGCTTCGTGCGGTCCGCGATCTCGCGCTCGGCGCTCTTGAACGCCTCGTGGTCGGTGGGCACGGGCTGCGAGCCGAGCATCCCCGCCAGGTAGTCGCCCACGGTCGCCGGGAGCACGAAGTAGCCGTCCGCCAGGCCCTGCATCAGCGCCGAGGCGCCCAGGCGGTTGGCGCCGTGGTCGGAGAAGTTGGCCTCACCGCCCACGAACATGCCGGGGATGGTGCTCTGCAGGTTGTAGTCCACCCACAGCCCGCCCATCGCGTAGTGCGTCGCCGGGTAGATGCGCATCGGCGTCTCGAAGGGGTCCTCGCCCGTGATGCGCTCGTACATCTCGAACAGGTTGCCGTAGCGTTCGAAGATCTCGTTCCGCCCCAGCCGCCCGATGGACTCCGCGAAGTCGAGGTACACGCCGTTCTTCAGCGGACCGACGCCGCGGCCCGCATCCACCTGCCGCTTCGCCGCGCGCGACGCGACATCGCGCGGGACGAGGTTGCCGAACGAGGGGTATGCCCGCTCGAGGTAGTAGTCGCGGTCGGCCTCGGGGATCTGGTTCGGCGCGCGCCCGTCGCCCTGGTCCTTCGGCACCCAGATGCGCCCGTCGTTGCGCAGCGATTCGGACATCAGGGTGAGCTTGGACTGGTGCTCGCCGCTGGCGGGGATGCACGTCGGGTGGATCTGCGTGAAGCAGGCGTTCGCGAACGCCGCGCCTCGACGGTGCGCTCGCCACGCCGCCGTGGCGTTGCTCTTCTTCGCGTTCGTGGAGAGGTAGTAGACGTTGCCGTACCCGCCGGTCGCCAGCACCACCGCGTGCGCGGAGTGCGAGGAAACCTCGCCGGTGATCAGGTCGCGGACGACCACGCCCGCGGCCTTGCCGTCCACGACCACCAGGTCCAGCATCTCCGTGCGCGGCACCAGGCGCACCGTCCCCGCATCGACCTGCCGCATCAGCGCCTGGTACGCGCCGAGGAGGAGTTGCTGGCCGGTCTGGCCCCGCGCGTAGAACGTGCGTGACACCTGCACGCCGCCGAAGGATCGATTCTCCAGCGCCCCGCCGTACTCCCGCGCGAACGGGACGCCCTGGGCCACGCACTGGTCGATGATGTTGACGCTGGTCTGCGCCAGCCGGTACACGTTCGCCTCGCGCGAGCGGAAGTCGCCGCCCTTCACCGTGTCGTAGAACAGGCGATGGACGCTGTCGCCGTCGTTCGCGTAGTTCTTCGCGGCGTTGATGCCGCCCTGCGCGGCGATCGAGTGCGCTCGCCTCGGCGAGTCGTGGTACGTGAAGGCGGTGACGTTGTAGCCGAGCTCCCCCAGCGAGGCGGCGGCCGCCGCGCCGGCGAGGCCGGTGCCGATGACGATGACGTGGAAGCGCCGCTTGTTCGCGGGGTTGACCAGCCGCATGTTGAAGCGGTGGTTGTCCCACAGCGTCTCGATCGGTCCCTCGGGGATGTGAGCGTTCAGTTCCATCGGTGGCTCCTTAGCTCACGATTCCCAGCGCGACCGCGATCGGGAACGAGACATTCCCGGCGACGATCGCCAGCGCGAACACGGTCGCGAAGGCTCGACGCAGGCCGTTGAGGTAGGGGTTGTTCACGCCGATCGACTGGAAGAGGCTCCACGCCCCGTGCCACAGGTGGAAGCCAAGTGCGACGTTGGCCGCGACGTAGATGATCACCGCGGGATATCGCTGGAACGAGACGACCACGTTGTGGTACACCTCGCCGCTCACGAAGTCCGGGTTCGTCGCGCCCCAGGTCAGGTCCATCAGGTGGGCGAAAATGAACAGGAGGACGATCGGCCCCGTCCAGATCATCGTCCGGCTCGCGTAGTTCGCGGCGATGTAGTCACGTCGCGAGGCATACGCCACCGGGCGCGCCCTGCGGTTGGTGGTCCACAGCGAGAACGCGGCGTGGACGTGCAGGACGAGGGCCACCGTGAGCACGCTGCGGATGACCCACAGGATCGCCTCCCGTGGCGCGAACGGCGCGCCGAAGGTCCGCAGCCCCTCCGCGTAGTGGTTCAGCTCCGTGGGGCCGAGGTAGATCTTGAGGTTGCCGACCATGTGGCCGGTGATGAAGAGCAGGCCGATGACGCCGGTGACGGCCATCACCCATTTCTTGCCCACCGCGGATGCGTACAGGTTCAACGGCCAGGGAGCAGTGCTCGCCGGGCGTCGGCTGATCGGCTCGACGGCGGCCTCCACCGTCGAGCGCGGACTCGCTGGAGCCATGGATCCACCTCCGTTGCGCCCGCACCCCGGCGGCACCCCCCGGCCCACCGGCTGGACGCTTGCTTACCCTACTGCGCGCCGCCGTTGCGGACGAGGTGCCGAACGTACAGGGTCACGGCAGCCATCGTCTTGGCGTCCTCGATGCGCCCCGCATCGAGGGCGTCGTACACCTCGTCGAGCGTGAGCCACTCGGGCTCCTCGATGTACTCGTCATGGTCCTGGGGCAGCGGGTCGGGCCGGAGGTCGGTCGCGAGGTAGAAGGTGATGAACTCCCCGGAGAAGCCGGGGGCCATCCAGGCCCCGCCGATGCGCTCCAGGCGCCCGGCGGCGAAGCCGGTCTCCTCGCGCACCTCCCGGGCGGCGGTGCGTTCGGGGTCCTCGCCGTCCTCGCGGGTGCCGGCGGGGATCTCGAGCAGGTTGCGGCGGGCCGGGTGCCGGTACTGGCGCACCAGCAGCCACCTCCCCGCTTCGTCCAGCACCACCAGCGCCACGGCGCCCGGGTGCTCCACCACGGCGCGGTCCACCTGGTGACCGTTGGCGAAGCGGATGGTGTCGCGCACGAGCCGGATGTAACCCGCCGCCGCCAGCGGCTCGGAGTGGAGCAGCTCCGGCAGTGGCGCTTCGCTCACGAGGCGGCCTGCCCCGGGGCGAGGTCGATGACCATCGCGATCTCGTCGCAGCCGGGGAACTTCGGGCAGCGGTAGCACTCGTTCCAGACCTTGCGCGGGAGCGTCATGACATCGGCCTGCCGCCAGCCGAGACGCTCGAAGAAGCCGGGGCGGTACGTGAGCGCGAACAGGCCGGTGAGGCCCAGCGCTCGTCCCTCCTCCACGCACGCGCGGGTGATCGCGGCGCCCAGGCCGCGCGAGTGCTCGGATTCCTCCACGGCGAGCGACTTCAGCTCGGCCATGTCCGCCCAGACAATGTGTAGCGCGCCGCACCCCACCACGCGGTCTCCTTCGCGCACCACGAAGAAGTCCCGCAGGTTCTCGTACGTCTCACCCAGCGTGCGCGGGAGCATCTGTCCCTGCGACGCCCAGTAGTTCACGAGTCGGTGGATGCCCTCGGCGTCCTGCACGGTGGCGCGCACGACGTGCACGTCCGCGGCGGTGACGGGGGCATCGGGATCGGCGGAGGTCATGGCCATAGGATAAGTCACCCGTGATCGGCGCGCCTCAGGATGGCCGTGCCGGGTCGTCGCCCAGGTCGCCCAGCGCATGGTCTTCTCGCAGCCAGCCCAGGCGCTTGGCGAGGTTCGCGTAGAACTGCGCCGGGCCACCCAGCCGGACGAAGTGCGCGGAGCGGGGCGAGAGCGACACTTCCACGACCGTCCCCGACTCTACCGGGCGCTGGTGCAGGCCGTCCACCGTCAGGATCGCCTCGTAGCTCCGCTCCACGGAGAGCAGCAGGCGCGTGGTCCCGGGCAGCACCAGCGGGTTGGAACGCGTGAGGTGGGGCGCCACGGCCACGACGATCATCTCGTCCGAGGAGGGGTGGAGGATCGGCCCGCCGACGCTCAGGGCGTACCCCGTCGAACCCGTCGCCGTCGCGATCACGATCGCGTCCGCGCGGTACTCGGCCACGAGCACGCCCTCGATGCGCGCACCCACGGTGATCGTGCGTCCCAGGACGGCGCGGCCGATCACCACGTCGTTCAGCGCGTGCATCGGCTCGCTCTCGCCGATGCGCGCCTGCACCATGGAGTGCCGCTCCAGGCGCGCGTTGCCGCGCAGCACCTCCGCCAGCGATGCCTCCGCGTCGGCCTCGATCGTCTCCGTGAGGAAGCCGAGGCGTCCCATGCGCACCCCGAAGATCGGCGTCTGCGTCTGCGCGGCGAACTCGGAGGCGTGGAGCACCGTGCCGTCGCCGCCCACGCAGACCAGCAGTCCGGAGGAGCGCAGCCGCGCGCAGAACTCCGCGCTCCCGTCGCCGTCGCCGGTCAGCGGGAGCACGCTCACCCATGCCCGGCGCCCGGCCGCGCGCGCCTGCGCGGCCAGCACCTCGGCGCGCTCCGCGGCCCCGCTCACGTCGCGGTGGTAGCAGACGGCGACCTCGGACGGCGGGGTGAAGTCGATCACGGTTGTGCCTCAATCCCTGGCTCGGTCTCGGTCCCCGCCTCGCGGGCATGCGCGGGGGTGCGCTCGGGCACGCGCGCCCACAGGAAGAACTCCCGGTTGCCGGCGGGACCCAGCAGCGGCGACCGCACGACGCCGCGCACACGCAGCCCGAGGTCGAGCGCGGCGAGCATCACCTTCGCCACCGCCGAGGCGTGCAGCACCGGGTCGCGCACGACGCCGCCCTTCTCCACCGACACCGCCCCCACCTCGAACTGCGGCTTGACCATCAGCAGCAGGTCGCCGCCGGGCCGCACGGACCGCACCACCGCGGGGAGAACCGTGGTGATCGAGATGAACGAGACGTCCATCACCACCAGGTCCACCGGCGGCTCCAGCGGTTCGAGGCTGCGCGCGTTCGTGCGCTCGCGCAACTGGATGCGCGGATCGTCGCGCAGCTTCGCCGCGAAGTCCCCGTACCCCACGTCCACGGCCACTACGAACCCTGCGCCGTGCTGCAGCAGGCAGTCCGTGAAGCCCCCGGTGGAGGCCCCGACGTCGAGGCAGCGGCGGCCCTGGACCGCCACGCCCGTCCGCGCGAGGGCGTGCGCGAGCTTCTCTCCGCCGCGTCCGACGTACGGGGGCGGGGTCTTGATCTCGATCGCCGCGTCCAGCGCGACCGGGGCGGCGGGGCGGGTGGCGACCTCTCCGTTCACCAGGACCTCGCGCGCCATCACCAGTGCGCGGGCGCGGTCACGCCCGCTGGCGAGCCCGCGCTCGACCATCAGGGTGTCCAGGCGTTCACGTGCGACGCGCGGCGGCCGCGGGGGGCGGGGGACAGCGGGACGAGGCTTCGCGGTCATGCGCGCTCAGATCGCTGAGGCCGTTCGGACGACGGCCGCGAGGACCGAGGATAGCACCGGCCGTCGCTAGGGACGCGGCACCCCGCGGGAGCCGGCGGCTACGCCGACTCCTGCACCGGCCGGTCGTCGTCGTGGATCGCCGTGCCGGCGGCGGTGAGCAGCAGGGGGGGCACGCGGTTGTTCACCGTCTCCGCGGAGACCACGCACTTCTTCACGTCGCCGCGCGAGGGCACCTCGAACATCACGTCCAGCAGGATCTGCTCCAGCACGGTCCGCAGGCCGCGCGCGCCGGTGCGCTGGGCGAGCGCGCGCTCCGCGATCGCCACGCGGGCGTCGTCGGTGAAGATCAGCTCGCAGTCGTCCAGGGCGAACAGGCGCTGGAACTGCCGCGAGACGGCGTTCCTCGGCTGCGTCAGGATGGCGACCATCATGTCGATGTTCAGCGGCTCCAGCGTGGAAACCACGGGCAGGCGGCCGACGAACTCCGGGATCAGGCCGAACTGCAGCAGGTCGTCGTGGGTGACATCCCGCAGGATGTTGGCCTTCTCCTCCTCGATCTCGGCGCGCGTGCGCGTGTCGGCGTGGAAGCCGAGCGAGCGCACGCCGTGCCCGGTGCGCTTCGCCACGATCTTCTCGAGGCCCTCGAACGCGCCGCCGCAGATGAAGAGGATGTTGGAGGTGTTGATCTGGATGAAGTCCTGGTGCGGGTGCTTGCGGCCGCCCTGCGGCGGGACGCTCGCCACCGAGCCTTCGATGATCTTGAGCAGCGCCTGCTGCACGCCCTCGCCGGAGACGTCGCGGGTGATCGACGGGTTATCGCTCTTGCGCGCGATCTTGTCGATCTCGTCGATGTAGACGATGCCGCGCTCGGCCTTCTGGATGTCGAAGTCGGCCGACTGGATGAGGTGCAGGAGGATGTTCTCGACGTCCTCGCCCACGTACCCGGCCTCGGTGAGGGCGGTCGCATCCGCGATCGAGAAGGGAACGTCCAGCATCCTCGCCAGGGTGCGGGCGAACTCGGTCTTGCCGGTGCCCGTGGGGCCGATGAGCAGGATGTTCGACTTCTCGAGGTCGAGGTCCGCCTGGACCGGCGCCTCGACGCGCTTGAAGTGGTTGTAGACGGCGACGGCGAGCACACGCTTGGTGCGCTCCTGCCCGACGATGTACTCGTCGAGCTGGTTCATGATCTCCTGCGGCGTGCGAATGTGAGTGCCGGCGGCCTTGCCGACCGACTTCCCGTTCTGGGACTCCTCGTTGATGATCTCCTGGCAGAGGTCGACGCACTCATCACAGATGTAGACGGCGCCCGGACCCGCGATCAGGCGCTTGACCTGATCCTGGTTCTTGCCGCAGAAGGAGCAGTTGTACTGCACCCGGCTCCCGCGTGTCGTGCTCCCGGCCATGGAACCCCCGGTTCAACCGCCGCCAAACGCGCCACTACCGCCCGAGGGCGGCGACTACTTCTCCGGCTTGGACAGCAGCTCGTCCACCAGCCCGTAGGCCTTCGCTTCCTCGGCCGTCATGTAGATATCGCGGTCCGTGTCGTGCTTGATGCGCTCCATGGACTGCCCGGTGGCGTCCGAGAGGATCTGGCGGATCTTGTCGTTGTTGCGGAGCAGCTCGCGCGCCTGGATCTCCACGTCGGCGGCCTGGCCGCTGCCGCCGCCGAGCGCCTGGTGCATGTGGATGGTGGCGTTCGGGAGCGCGTAGCGCTTGCCCTTCTTGCCGCCGGCGAGCAGCACCGTCCCCATGGACGCGGTCACGCCCACGGCGATCGTGCTGACATCCGCGCGAATCAGGTTCATGGTGTCGAGGATCGCGAGACCCGCGTAGATCATCCCGCCAGGGGAGTTTACGTAGATCGAGACGTCGCGATCCGGGTCCTCCCGGTCCAGGAACAGCAGCTGCGCCACGATGGAGTTCGCCACCTGGTCATCGATCGGCGTGCCGAGGAAGACGATGCGCTCCTTCAGCAGCAGCGAGTAGATGTCATAGGCGCGCTCACCGCGAGCACTCGTCTCTACAACCATCGGCACAATGTTCTGGGGCTTGAGGAAGCCCTCCGAGAAATCGCCGGGGCGGATCGGGCGGTAGGTCATCTGTCGTTCCTGTCCTGCTCGCTCGTTGATCGTTCGTCGCGGTTGCTCATGCGCCCCGGGGCGCTACTCCTGCGCCTCGGCGGCCGGGGCGTCCCCGGATGCCTCCGCGGCCGGCTCCGCCGCAGCCTCCTCGCCCCCGGTGTCCTCGGCGTCCTCGGTGCCCGTGCCCTCGGCCTCGGCGCGCCCGCGGCGGCGGCGGCTGGCGCGCCGAGGGCCCTCGCCCTCCGCCTCCGGCTGCGAGCAGATCTCCACCAGCCGCTCGAGCGCGTTCCTGGTGATCAGCTGCGTCCGGATCGAGGCGCGCCCGTCCGGCGTATCGAACATCCCGCGAATCGCCGCGATGGTGTCGGGGTTGCCATTGGCGCCCATCTGGCTGGCGAGATTGCTGATCTCGGCGTCGATCTGCTCGTCGGTGACCTCGATCTGCTCCTCGTCGATCAGGCGACCGAGGACCAGCGCGCGGCGCACGGTCAGGTCGGCGCGCTCGCGGAGCTCGTCGCTGAGCTCCTGGAGCGTCTTGCCGATGGCGTTCAGCCAGTTGTTCAGCCCCTCCTGGGTGTGAGAGGCGTGGTTCGACTCGCGGTCGATGATCCGCTCGATCTCGCGATCGACGAGCACCTCCGGGTAGTCGATGGTGGACGTCGCCACCAGCAGGTCGACGATCTCGTCCTGGTAGTCGCCCATCACCAGGCGTTCGGCCTGGGACTGGAGGTCCTTGCGGATGCGGGCGTCCAACTCGGCGACCGTGGTCACGCCCTCCTCGTCCAGGGACGCGGCGAACTCGTCGTCGACGTCCGGGAGGATCTCCTGCTTCACCTCGTGGATCGTCACGTCGTACTTCGCGGTCTTGCCCGCGAGCTCCTCCGCGCTGAAGTCGCCGGGAAGCTCGAACTCGATGTGGTGCGTCGCGCCGCGATCGAGGCCGACCAGGCGCTCCACGAAGCCGGGAAGCGACACCACGGAGCCCTCGCGGACGGGGAACTCGGCGTCCTCCTCCTCGTGCGGCTCGGCCTGCCCGTCCACGGTGACGGTCACGTCCGCGCGGACGGTGTCGTTCCACTGCACGGGGCGCTCTACCGGCTCCAGCACCGCGTGGCGGCGGCGGATGTCGGTCAGCGCGTGCTCCACCTGGTCGTCGGCGATCGTCACTTCGGGCCGGGCGGCGCGGAGCGACTGGTAGTCGTTCAGGTTGACGTCCGGGCGCACGGGCACGGTGGCGGTGACCACCAGCGGCTCGGTGGACTTCAGGCCGAACTCGGGCTGATCGATGGCGTCGATGTCCTCGGAGACCAGGGCCTCCTGGTACACCTCGGGCACGAGCTCCTCCAGCGCCTCCTGCAGCAGGGCGGCGGTGCCCACGTGGCGCTCCAGGTTCCGGCGCGGCACCTTGCCGGGCCGGAAGCCGGGTACGCGCACCTGCCTGGACAGGCGCGCCACGGCGCGGTCCATGTGCTTCTCGACGCGCTCGGGATCGACCTCGATCTCAAGCGAGACGCGCGCGCGGGGGAGACGTTCCTTCGTGATGGCCAATGCGGTGCACCCTCTGGGCAGAACTGGGTTCGGATCGGGGCCGCGGGAACGGCCGAGCGTGCAAATGCCCGGTCCGAATCAACGGAGCCGTCACAACTCTTGCGAAATTACTATAGCACGCGACCTGTTGGCTTCTGCCCTTAAGGGAGCGCCCACCGCACCCTAAGAAGGAGGCCCGAAAGGCCTCGAGACTGCGCCCTCAGCGCCCGCGCACGGCGTCGTTCAGGGCGTCGCCCAGGAGATTGAACGCGAAGAGGAGCATCGTCACCACCACGCCCGGGACCAGGAGCAGGTGCGGGTACGCCTGGAACGTGCGCGGCCCGGATCCCTCGAACAGCATCGCGCCGAAGGAGGCCGCCGGGGGCTGCACGCCCACGCCGAACCAGGTCAGCACGATCTCGGACCCGGCGATCCCGCCCAGGGTCGCCGAGACCTGGAGGATGATCAGGAACGAGACGTTCGGCAGCAGGTGATATCGAATCACCCGCCACGGCGTCGCGCCCAGCGCCTCCGCGGACGTGATGAAGTCGCGCTCGCGCAGCTGGAGGATCTGCGCGCGGATGATCCGCGCCGTCCCCACCCACGAGAAGAGCGACAGCGCCGAGAAGACGAGCAGATACGAGGGGAACCCGGACGCGACGAGCCCGGACACGCCGGTCATCCGCTCCAGCCCGCGGACGGCCTCGGTCACCCTCGGTCCGAGCGAGGCGTTGATCAGGATCAGCATCACGAGCCCGGGGAGCGACGAGAACACGTCGCCCACGCGCATGATCACCGCGTCGATCCAGCCGCCACGGTAGCCGGACAGCAACCCGAGTCCGTTGCCGATGATCAGCGACCCGCTCAGGATCACCGCGGTGGTCACGATGAGCGTGGTGCGGGCGGAGTACATCGTGCGACTGAGCATGTCCCGGCCCAGGGTGTCCGTCCCCAGCGGGTGACTGCGCGAAGGCCCCTGCCGCGGGATGTCCAGGTTCGTCTGGTTGTAGGAGTACGGGGCCAGCACCGACGCGAAGATCCCCGCCACGTAGATCACCGCGATCACCACCAGCGACGCCATCGCCAGGCGCTTGCGGCGCAGGCGCTGCCAGACGCGGTGCCACTCACTCTCGCCTCCCGGCGGGGCCACGGCAGCGGGGGCCTGGACCGTGGCGCTGCTCATCCGCGGGTGGCCCCCAGCCGGACACGCGGGTCGACCACGCCGTACACCAGCTCGGCGAGCAGGTTGCAGATGACGAAGGCCGAGGCGAACACCACCGTGGTCGCGAGGATCACGTCGTAGTCGCGGCTCGTCACTGCCTCGAACGTCAGGCGGCCGATGCCGTTGATCCCCATGAGCGTCTCCACGAAGAACGAGCCCTCGATGATCCCGGCAAGCGAGAAGCCGACCACGGTGACCACGGGCAGGAGGGCGTTCGGCAACACGTGCCGGAGCTGCACGGCCGTCTCGGAGAGCCCCTTCGACCGCGCGGTGCGCACGTAATCCTCCAGGTTGACCTCGAGTGCAGTGATGCGGACGAGGCGCGCGACCCCGACGAATCCGCCGATGGTGAACGCCACCAGCGGGATGTACAGGTGGGGATTCGGGATAGGGATCGCTACCACCCCGCCGATCCAGTAGACCGCGAAGATGCCGTCCCAGCCGCCCACGGGGAGCCACTGCAGCTTCACGGCGAACAGCCAGATCAGCGGTGGGATCACGACCAGCACCGGGATCGCCTGGAGGAACAGGAGCGTGCCGATGATCATCGGGTCGATCCACGTGCCGGCCAGCCGCGCTGCCAGGAGCCCCATGGGGATCCCCACCGCGAACACGATGATGATCGCGACCAGGCTGAGCTGCGCCGAGACCCACATCTTCGGGAAGATGAGCTCCGAGACGGAATAGCCCTTCTGCAGCGTGGACTCGCCCAGGTCACCGCGGGCGGCGAGCTGCAGCCAGCGCAGGTACTGCACCGGGATGGGCCGGTCCAGTCCGCGCTTCGCGCGCGCCTCCGCCACCACTGCCGGGTCGCGGGACTTCTGCGTCTCCAGCGTCACCGGGTCGCCCGGGCCGAAGCGAGCGAGCGTGAAAGTGCTGAACGAGACGATCACCAGGAGCACGGGAAGCCACAGCAGCCGCCGAACGACGTACGCGCCCACGCTGCTCCCCTTCTCGCCGGGCCGCCCGGCGCGCTGCCCCTACCGCGTGACCTCGATGAACCGGAGACGCGGCAGCACCATCGGCGGATCGAACCAGCCCTTCACGGCGGGGTTCACCACCTGGTGTGACATGGAGAAGTAGAGCGGCAGCCACGTGGCGTCGTTGATGATGATCTTCTCGGCCTGCCGGTAGAGATCGAGGCGCTTCGCCGGGTCCTGCAGCGTCCGCGCATCGTCCAGGAGCTTGTCGACCTCCGGGTTAGCGTAGCCCTGGTCGTTGAGCGGCGACTTGCTGTGGAACTTCAGGTCCAGCAGGTCTTCCGGGTCGGGGTAGTCCATGATCCAGCCGGCAGCGAACAACTGCAGCTTGCCCGCCTGCTGGTCCGCGATGAAGGTGGCGAAGTCCGACTGCTTGATCTCGACGTTCATGCCGAGGATCTCCTTCCACGCCGCGACGTACGCCTCCGTGTCCGGGCTAGCGGACGCTCCGCCACCCGTCTCCGTCAGCGTGATCGTTGGCATGGACTTTGCGTACTTCGACTTCGCGAGCTCCGCCTTCGCGGCCGCCGGGTCGTACGGCAGCGTCTTCACGTCCGGCGTGAAGCCCGGCAGACCCGGCATGAGGATGCCGCTGGCCGGCGCCAGCATGCCCTTGAACGTCACGTCGGAGATCTTCTTGCGATCGAGCGCGAGCCCCATGGCGCGGCGGACCGCAGGGTCATCGAACGGCGGCGTCTTGCTGTTGAGTGCGATGTACGAGATCGAGAACTGCGTGGACTGCTGGTAGAGCTTGCTCAGCGCCTGCCCCGGATCGCGCGCCCGGTCGATGTCGTTGATGCTCAGCGGCGCCACGTCCAGCTCGTTGTTCTCGAACCGCGTGAGCGCTGAGCCGCCCGAGAGCAGGTAGACGGCCTCCTTCAGCTTCGGCGTGCCGAGGTAGAACTTGTCGTACGCAGTGAGCGTGATGCGCTCGCCCAGGCGCCACTCGGTGAGCTGGTACGGGCCCGTCCCGTTCGGCTTGCGCGTCCAGTTGCGCGGGTTCGCCTCCACCTGCTTGCGGTCGAGCACGAACGCCGTCGGGTACGACAGCTTCGCGAGGAAGTACGGCTTCGCGGCATCGATCTTGAAGCGGATCGTGCTCGCGTCCACCACCTCGATGCCGCTGATGCCCGGCGCCTTGCCCGCGAAGTAATCCGGCATCCCGATGATGTCGGACAGGTAGCTCATCGCCGTGGGCGACGCGAGCTGCTTCGAGGCCGCACGCTCGATGGACCACTTGACATCGTCCGCCGTGACCCTCCGGCCGTCGTGGAAGGTGGCGTTGTCCCGCAGCACGAAGGTGTACGTCTTCCCGTCCGGGCTGACGTCCCACGACTTGGCGAGATCCGGCTGGAGCTCCAGCTTGGGCGAGATCGTCACCAGCCCGCTGAAGACCTCCACGATGTACTCCGCCGAGGTGGAGTCGGTCGCAAGGTGCGGGTCCATGGTGCTGGGGTCGGCCCCGGCCAGGCGGAGGCGCCCGGAGGCGGCAGCGGAGCCGCTGCCCCCGGTCTCGCTGGTAGAGGTGGTACCGCTGGTGCCGCCCCTCCCGGACAGGAGCAGGATGGCCGAGAGTCCGCCGACCACGAGCACGAGCGCGGCGAGGACGCCCAGGAGGATGGCGAGCATTCGGTTCTGACGCATCGGCCTTCGCTCATCTCACGGGCATGCCGCCCGGTGTGGTGGGAACTGCGAGCATATCGCAACCATGCACAGGTTACGCATGCGAGCGGTGCCCGGACGCATCGGCCGGCGCTCAGGGCTCCCGAGGCTACGCGTCCTCCTCGTCCCCAACCGGGGCGCCGGCGGCCGCCTCCTCCAGCGCCAGCCGGGCCTCCTCGTCGAGCGCGATGTGCACGTCGGCCAGCTGCTGCGGGCTGACGGGGGCCGGCGCGCCGGTCATCGGGTCGGCGGCGGACTTCGTCTTCGGGAAGGCGATCACCTCGCGGATGTCGCGCTCGCCCGCGAAGAGCGCCACGGTGCGGTCGATGCCCGGGGCGATGCCGCCGTGCGGCGGAGCGCCGTAGGTGAACGCCTCGAGCATGTGCCCGAACTTCACCCGCGCCTCCTCGGCGCCGATGCCGAGTGTGCGGAACACCGCCATCTGCGTGTCACGCGAGTGGATGCGGATCGAGCCCGAGGCGATCTCCTGCCCGTTGCAGACGATGTCGTACGCATGCGAGCGCATCGCTCCCGGGTTGGTCTCCAGCAGCGGCAGGTCCGCCTCGTACGGGGCGGTGAACAGGTGGTGCACGGCCGACCAGCGCTGTCCCTCCGCGTCCCACTCGAACATCGGGAACTCCGTGACGAAGAGGAACGCCAGCGTGTCCGGGTCCGCGAGGTTGCGGTCCTCGGCGATGCGACGGCGCAGCACGTCCAGCACCTTCGAGGTGAGCGCGTCCGGTCCCGCCGCCATGAGCAGCGCGTCCCCGCGCGTCCCGCCGCACTCCGCCGCCAGCGCGCCCAGCTGGTCCGGCGTGAAGAACCGCGAGACGGGCGAGCGCACGTCGTCCGCGGTGAGGCCGTCCAGCGGCCCTTCCCCGGAGAACTGCGCCCATACGAGGCCGGAGGCGCCGGCCTCCCGCGCGAGCTCCGTCAGGGCGTCCACGCCGCGGCGCGGGATGTCCGCCCCGCCCGACACCACGAACCCGCGGATGCGCCCGCCATCCTCGATCACCCGCGTGAACACCTGGAACTCGGTCTCGCGCACCAGCGAGGTGAGGTCGTGCAGCTCCAGGCCAAAGCGCAGGTCGGGCTTGTCGGACCCGAAGCGCTCCATCGACTCCGCGAAGGTCAGCCGCGGGAACGGCGACGGCACGGTGAAGTGCGCGCCGACCTCCGCGGAGAGGTCCGTGTAGAGCTCCTCGATCAGCGCGAGGATGTCCTCCTCCTCGACGAACGCCATCTCCACGTCGAGCTGCGTGAACTCCGGCTGGCGGTCGCCGCGCAGGTCCTCGTCGCGATAGCAGCGCGCGATCTGGAAGTACCGGTCCACGCCGGCGACCATCAGCAGCTGCTTCCACTGCTGCGGCGACTGCGGCAGCGCGTAGAACGCACCGGGGTGCACCCGTGAAGGCACCAGGTAGTCGCGAGCGCCCTCGGGCGTCGCGAGGTTGAGCGTCGGCGTCTCCACCTCCAGGAATCCGCGCGCGTCCATGAAGTCGCGGATGAACTTCACCACGCGGTGGCGCAGGCGCAGGTTGCGCGCCATGCGCTCGCGGCGCAGGTCCAGGTAGCGGTACTTGAGGCGCATCACCTCGCCGGTGTTGGTCTCCTCGGCGATGGAGAACGGGGGCGTCTCGGAGGCGTTGAGGA
Source organism: Dehalococcoidia bacterium (assembly GCA_041674525.1). Lineage (GTDB taxonomy): Bacteria > Chloroflexota > Dehalococcoidia > UBA2979 > UBA2979 > SHYQ01. Next base: position 20,412 of record JBAYVN010000020.1, read on the forward strand.
TCTCCGCCTCGGCGGCGGTCACCTCGATCGAGCCGGTCGGCATCTCCGGGTTCTCGGTGCCGGGGCGGCGCAGCGCCACCTCGCCGTGGATGCGCACCACGTACTCGGAGCGAACGCCCTCGGCGATCGCGGCCGCCTGCGGGGCGTCCTGCGGGCGGAACACGACCTGCACGATGCCGCTGGAGTCGCGCAGGTCGATGAACAGCAGGCCGCCGTGATCGCGGCGGCGGTGCACCCACCCGGCGACGGTCACCCGCTCACCCGCGTGCTCCGCGCGCAGATCACCGCACCTGTGAGTCTTCAGCACCGCACACCTCGCCCCAGCACTCGCGCCCGAGCGCACTCGTAGTCTGCGAGTGTCGCACGCTCGCGCCCGAGGTTCGACACGCGACGTGCGGGGACGGTGCGTGGGCCCGGACGGCGCCTACTCTCCGCCGAATGCGCTTGCCGGCGTGATGCGGATCACGACGCGCTTCTGGTCGTCGAGCTGCCTCGCGTACTCGGCGTCGCTGATGCCGGGCGGCGGCGGGTTGGTGCCCCCGGAACGCAGCCGCCGCGTGATGGCGACGCGCTCCGGGTCACCCGCGATGCACTCGGCGGTGCCGTAGACGATGAGCTGCGTCCGCCCGTCGAGGACGAGCAGCGCCACTTTCGGCTGGCGCTTCGAGTTCAGCCACTTCGCGCGGTCGCTGGTGACGCTGAGCACGATCTTCCCGTCCTCGACCAGGTAGTTGATCGTCGAGAGCTGCGGCGACCCGTCCCGGCGTCCGGTCCCCAGCACGCCCAGCCGGTGGTCCCGCAGGAACGCCTCCTGGGAGGAGGTGAGTGTCACGTCGATGCCCTTCTCTGGATGGGGATGTGGCCGCCTGCCGGCAGCCCGGCGCCAGCCGGTCGATGGTACCCGCAATCGCCCGCCGGGAGCGCCCCTGCTACCCTCTCACCATGCCCGACACGGTGGTGCATCCGACTCACGGCAGCCTCGACGCGACGAGCGGGCGCTCGCTCGCGCTGTACCTGCACATCCCCTTCTGCACGGCCAAGTGCGGCTACTGCGACTTCAACTCCTACGAGGGCCTGCCGGGCCACCTCGTCGCGGACTACACCCCCGCGCTCGTGCACGAGATGGAGCTCTGGGCGCCCGCGGCCCGCGGCATGCGCGTGGACACGGTCTTCTTCGGCGGCGGCACGCCGAGCCTCACCTCGCTCGACGACATGGCGCAGATCACCGCCGCCATCCGCGAGCACTTCGAGATCTCGGATCACGTCGAGTGGACGCTGGAGGCGAACCCCACCGAGCTCACCCGCGCGCACCTCGATGGCCTGCGCGCGCTGGGCGTGAACCGCCTGTCGATGGGCGTCCAGTCGCTGCACGCCGACGAGCTGAAGCTCCTGGAGCGCCTGCACTCGCCGGAGCGGGCGATCGAGGCGGTGCGCGACGCGCGCGCGGCGGGGTTCGACAACCTCAACCTGGACCTGATCTTCGGGATCATGGGGCAACCGGTGGATCGCTGGCAGCAGACGCTGGAGCGCGTGCTGGAGCTGCGCCCGGAGCACCTGTCCTGCTACGCGCTGACCGTGGAGGCGGGCACTGCCCTCCACTACCAGGTCGCGAAGGGCCAGCTGCCGGAGCCCGACCCGGACGTCGCCGCCGACCAGTACGAGTGGACCCGCGCGCGCCTGTCCCGCGCCGGGTACGAGCAGTACGAGATCTCCAACTGGTCGCTCCCCGGCCGGCCCTGCCGCCACAACCTCGTCTACTGGCGCTCCGAGCCGTACCTGGGCCTGGGCGCGGGGGCGCACTCGTTCTTCCTCGGACGCCGCCTCGCGAACGTCGACGCGCCCAACCGTTATGTCGAGGCGGTCACGCAGTCGTGGGAAGAGCGGCGGGACACCGGGCGCGGCGAGCTGCGCCAGATCGCCGGGGGCGAGACGCCCGACGAGGCGACCATGCGCGCGGACGCGATGATCCTGGGGCTCCGACTGATGCAGGGCGTGGACATCCAGGAGTTCACGGAGCGCTTCGGCGCCCCGCCGGACGAGGTCTTCGGCCCCGCCATCGCGAAGCACGAGCGCCTCGGACTCCTGGAGCGCTCGGACGGCCGTCTCCGCCTCACCGGCCGCGGCCTGCTGCTCTCCAACGAGGTGTTCGTCGACCTTCTGCCCGACATCGAAGACCAGAGCGAGTGACGCCGCCCGGAGGGCCCCGTTGATCGAACCGCCCGAGATCACGCAGAGCAGCGCACGGCAGACTGCGGTCATCCACCTCACGATTCCCCGCGAGGAGATCCAGGCTGCCATGGGCCCCGCGATCACCGAGGTGCTGTCCGTGCTCGGCGCGCAGGGAATCGCGCCGGCGGGCCCGCTCTTCGATCGCCACTTCCGCATGGACGAGGGCACCTTCGACTTCGAGGTCGGCTTTCCCGTGGAGACGCCGGTCACCGCGACCGGCCGCGTGCACGCCGGCGAGCTGCCCGCGGCGCGCGTGGCACGCACCGTGTACCACGGCGGTTACGAGGGCCTGGGCGCCGCCTGGGGCGAGTTCGACTCGTGGCTCGCCGCACAGGGGCACACGCCCGCCGCGGGCCTGTGGGAGTGCTTCCTCGTCGGCCCGGAGTCCGGCCCGGACGAGGCCGACTGGCGCACGGAGCTGGTGCGGCCGCTCACGTCCTGACTCCCGCCGCCGCGCGCCTCGTACACTCGACGCATGTTCGTCATCGGGACCGCTGGCCACGTCGACCACGGGAAGTCCGCGCTCATCCAAGCGCTGACGGGCACGAACCCCGACCGCCTCCGCGAGGAGCAGGAGCGGGGGATGACGATCGACCTCGGCTTCGCCTGGATGACCCTGCCGGGCGGCCGCGAGGTCTCGATCGTCGACGTCCCGGGCCACGTTCGCTTCGTGCGCCACATGCTCGCGGGGATCAGCGCCGTGGACCTCGCGCTCCTCGTGATCGCCGCCGACGAGGGGGTGATGCCGCAAACGCGCGAGCACCTGGAGATCCTCGACCTGCTCGAGGTGCGCAATGCGATCGTCGTGCTCACGAAGTGCGACCTGGTGGACGGCGACTGGGCCGCGCTCGTGGAGGAGGAGGTGCGCGCCGCCCTGGACGGGACGCACCTCGAAGGCGCGCTGTGCGTGCGCGTTTCCAGCGTCACCGGCGCGGGCCTGGACGATCTGCGCGACGCGATCGACCGCGCGCTGGACGCCACCACCGAGCCGCGCGACATCAGCCGTCCGCGCCTGGGCATCGACCGCGTCTTCACCATGGCCGGCTTCGGCACGGTGGTCACCGGCACCCTGCTGGACGGCCGCCTGCGCATCGGCGACACCGTGGAGGTGGCGCCGGGCGGACCGGCGGCCCGCATTCGCGGGCTGCAGACCCACCGCCACGAGGTGCAGGAGGCCCTCCCGGGCACGCGCGTGGCGGCGAACCTGGCGGGCATCGCCGTGGAGCAGGTCGCGCGCGGCCAGGTGCTCGCCCCACCGGGGCGGATCGCCCCCGTGCGGGCGTTCGACGCCGTGCTGCGTGCCCTCCCGGAGCGCCCCATCCGCCACAACCTGCGCGTGGCGGTGCACGTGGGCTCCGCCGAGGTGCAGGGGCGCGTGCGGGTCCTGGGCGGCGCGGACCAGCTCGACGCCGCGGGGCGCGACACGATCCCCGGCGGCGCCACCGGCTGGGCGCAGATCGTGCTGGCCTCGCCGGTTGCCGCGGCCCCTGGCGACCTCTTCGTGCTGCGCGTCCCGGATCAGACCGTGGGCGGCGGGCGCATCGTGGAGGTGAACCCGCCGCGCCACCGCCGCCACAGCGTCGCCACCATCGAGCGGCTGCGCGCGCGCTCGGCGGGGACGCCGGAGAGCCGCATCCTCGCCGCCCTCGAACGCACCGAGCCGGCCGCGCCCTCCGCGCTCGCCGCCGCGAGCGAGGTGAGCGCGCAGGCGTTCGCCGCGGCGATTCGCGCGCTGGCGGACCGGGGCGCCCTGCACACCCTCCCCGTGGCGGCGGGCGAGCCGGTGCTCCTGACGCATGCCGGGCGCGCGCGCATCCACGGCGAGGTGACGCGGGCCCTCGCGGCGTTCCACGCCGCGCATCCGCTGCGCTGGGCGATGCCGCGCGAGGTGCTGCGCGGGGCGCTGCGGCTGCCCGCGCGGGAGTTCGCAGCGGTGCTCGCGGGGCTCGCACCGGAGATCGAGGCGCGCGGCGACGGCTTCGCGGAGTCCGGGTGGGCGCCGGCCCTCGCCCCGGCACAGCAGGCCGAGGTGGAGCGCATCGAGCGCGCCCTGCGCGCGGGCGGCACCCAGCCGCCGCGGCTGAACATCGACCCGGAGATGCTGACTTACCTCGAGGGCGCGGGGCGCGCGGTCGACTGCGGCGACGGCACGGTGCTGGCGCGCGACGCCTACGCGTCCGTGCGCGAGCGGGTGATCGCCCTCCTGCGCGACGGCCGGCAGATCACGCTGGCCGAGGCGCGCGACGCCTTGGACACGAACCGCCGCGCCGCGCAGGCGATCCTGGAGTGCCTCGACCGCGACGGAGTGACGCGGCGCCACGGGGACGCGCGCGTGCTGCACGAGTCCCTGCGCGGCAGATGACCCCGGCGGGCTAGCCGGCCTGCTCCGCCGCCGGGGCCGCCCGGCGCCAGAACGCCAGCCGCGCGAGCTCGCCGGTCTCCCACGAGACGAGCAGCTGCGCGGCGATGCCGATGCTGGAGTACGCACCCGCCGTGATGCCGATCAGGATCACGAGCAGGAACGACTGGATCGAGGCGCCGCCCAGCGCCAGCATCGAGGCGACCGTGATGAGCACCGTGAGCGAGGTGTTCAGCGACCGCGCGATCGTTTGGAGGATCGCGGCGTTCACGTTCTCGTGCAGGCTCGCGTTGGGGGCCTGCCGGATGTTCTCGCGGATGCGGTCGTAGATCACGATCGTGTCATGCACCGAGAAGCCGATGACGGTCAGCAGTCCCGTCACGAACATCAGGTTCACCTCGATGCCGAAGACCTTGCCGAAGAGCGAGAAGAACCCGAGCGTCACGATCACGTCGTGCAGCATCGCCACCACCGCGCAGGTGCCGTAGCGCACGGGGCTGGGGACGGATGCGAACGCGATCGCGATGTAGATCAGGATGAACACGGTCGCGACGCCGAGGGCGATCGCCGCGTTCCGCACGGCGACGCGCGAGACCGTGGGCGACACCGTGGCGAACTCCAGCACATCGAAGTCGCCGAGCTGGCCGCGGATCGCGTTCTCGATGATTGTGCGCTCGCCCTGGTCCTGGGCGGGCTCGTTGGACTTCGCCGCGACGTAGTTCTGCGTGTCGGCCGCCCGCACCCAGCCGCCCGTGCTCGTGGACGGCACGGCGACCAGGTAGTGCGCACCGTCGCTGCAGGACGTCTCGATCTGGAGCACATCCACCTTCGTGCCGGCGTCCACCTCGGCGGCGTTCCCACCGAAGTCGCACGGAGCCTTGGTCAACAGACGCAGCGGGACCTTCCCCGTCGCCCCCTTCGCGCCCACGGTCGCGGAGCCCACGGCGGTGACCGGGACGGGCCCCACGGTGCCGAGCGGCTGATCCGCCTGCGTGGCCGGGATGGTGAACGACCCGGGCGGCACCTGCAGCTCACGCGTGCGGATCAGGTACTCCGTCGGCGAGACGGCCTGGATGCGTGCCTCGCCGTGATCGAGCGAGGCGTAGACCGAGCGCAGCTGCTCCTCCGTGACCGGCTGCCGGAAACGGATCTGCGTGGTGGTGCCGGCGGTGAACTCGATCCCCGGGCGCAGTGCCGGCGGGATGGCGAGGAGCACGAGCGAGATAGCGACCAGCGCGCCACTGACGAGGTACAGCCACTTGCGGCTGGCGACGAGGTCGATGTTCACGCCTGCGCTCCTTCTTGAGCCGCGGCGTCGGCGGACGCGGTGATCTCATCCGTGGGGACGAACCACTCGCGCTTCCTCGACACGGACGTGTTCACGAACAGGCGCAGCAGCACGCGCGTCACGGTGATCGCCGTGAACAGCGAGACGAGCACGCCGACGGCGAGCGTCAGCGCGAAGCCCTGCACCAGTGGTGCATCGAATGTGCCGATGAACGGCACCTGCACGCCGCCGCCCAGGACGTAGAGGATGGCGCACGTGATCAGCGTGGAGGCGTTGGAGTCGCGGATGGAGGGCCACGCGCGGAAGAACCCGGCCTGGATCGCAGTGCTGTAGGAACGTCCCGCGCGCAATTCTTCCTTCATGCGCTCGAAGATCAGGACATTCGCGTCCACCGCCATGCCGATCGAGAGCACGAACGCGCCGATGCCCGCCAGCGTCAGCGTGACCGGTACGAGCTTGAAGACCGCCAGCGAGAGGATGGTATAGACAAGCAGCGCGATCGCGGCGATCACACCGGGGAAGCGGTAGTACAGCACCATGAACAGCATGACCAGCAGCAGGCCGATCTGTCCAGCGAGGATCGAACGCTGCACTGAGTTCGCGCCCAGCGTCGCCGCGACATTCTGTTCCTGGAGCACCGTGAGTTCGAGCGGCAGCGCTCCGGCGTTCAACTGGATCACCAGCTCGCGCGCCCGGTCCACGGACAGCCCGGTGATCTGTCCGCGATCGGAGATCACGCCCTGCACCACCGGCGCGGAGAGTTCCTCGTTGTCCAGGTAGATCGCGACACGGTTGCCCAGCAGGCGCGTGGTGATCTGCTTGAAGAGCTCGCCACCGTCACTCTGGAACTCGAAGCCGACGAGCGGCAGCCCCGCCTGGTCGAAGCCGACGTAGGCATTCGGCTTGAGGTAGCTCCCCTTCAACGGCAGCGTCTTGCCGTCGATGACGCCGGTCGCCTGCTTCCAGTTCCCCTGTTCGTCGCATGCGCCCACGCTCTGCGCGTCGGCCTGGCTGGTCGCCGGCTCGCAGAAGCGGAGCTGGGCCGTCCGGCCGAGGAGCGAGCGCGCCTTCTCCGGCGTCAGGCCGGGGAGCTGGACGGAGATGTTGGCTTCGCCCTGCTTCGTGATCTCCGCCTCGGAGAGCCCGGAGGCGTCGACGCGCTTCCGCAGAACGCGGATGGTGCCCTCCAGCGCGTCGCTCACGTTCCCCTCGAAGTCGCTCGGGACGTCCGCGCGCAGCAGGAGGCGCGTCCCGCCCTGCAGGTCCAGGCCAAGCCTCATCTCGCGGCGCTCGAAGCCGCCGATGTGGACGCCCTTGCCGCTCGGCCACGGGATCGTGATCGCCTTGCCCCCGGGCAGCGCGATGCGCGAGGGCAGCACGGTCCCCGGCTCCGCCGGCCAGACGACGTACAGCCCCACCAGCGCCACCAGCAGGATCGCGAGGAGCGGGACCAGGCGAGCGCGCTTGCTCACCGGGACATGACCGCCCTCGGCGCCCGGGTCACGATCACGGCGTTCTCCGGCTCGGCGTCGTCGTCATCCCAGTCGTCATCGTCATCGTCGTCGTCCTCGTCCCAGTCGTCGTCATCGTCGAGGTCGTCCTCGTCCCAGTCCTCGTCCTCGTCCAGGTCGTCGTCGTCCCAGTCCTCGTCCTCGTCGTCGTCATCATCGTCCTCGTCATCCGGCTCCTCGTCGGAGAGGCGGTGGCGGGCGACCAGGGCATGTACGCCAGCGGCGCCCCAGGGAAGCGCGCTCTCCGTGCGGGTCTCGGCGGTGGTGATCTGGGCGAGCAGGGTGTCCATCGGTCGATCCTCGAAGAAGTCGGTGTGGGTTACGGCTGGATGGGGGTCGGACGTTGGTGGCACATCGTCTCCGAATCTAGCGCGGGAATGCCTCGGTGTCGTCAGGGTGCGACCGCCGGACGATGCTGGCAATCGCATTCGTCGTTCCGCGGACCTCCACGCCTGTGGCGAGCTCGAAGAGGATCTCCATCGGTCGATCCTCGAACGTGTTGATGTCCTTCACGACAGCGTAGAACCCTCCCGCGGTCAGCACCTCGTCTCCGATGCGCAGGGCCGAGATATCCCGGCGCTGCTGCTTCTGCTGGTTGATCACGGGTCGCAGCAGGATGAAGTAGAACGCCGCCATGACGGCGATGAGGACGAGGATCTCCTGCAACTAGTCGTCCTCGCCCCGGGCCGGTGCCCCGGCAGGCTCGAGTTTCACCAGATCCGTCTTCGAGTCCAGGCGGTCCACGTACAGGATGCCGTTGACATGGTCGGTCTCGTGCTCCAGCGCCTGGGCCAGCAGATCGCCCTCGGACTTCACGCGGATCTCGCGTCCCTCTTCGTTCAGCGCCTTCACCACCACGGCCAGCGACCGGGTGAGCGACCCCCGGTAGCCCGGCACGGACAGGCAGCCCTCGTCCAGGCGGCGCTCGCCGCTGCGCTTGATGACCACGGGGTTGATCAGCGCGAACGGCTCCTCGTCGGGGATGCCGATCACCACCACCCGCAGCCCCACGCCGATCTGCGGCGCCGCGAGCCCCACGCCCTGCGCCGCGTACATGGACTCCGTCATGTCCGCGATCAACCGGCGGATCGAGTCGTCGACCCGCGACACCTTCTTCGCCGGGCGCCGCAGCACCGGGTCCCCCAGGTAGCGAATGGGACGGATCGTCATGTACCCGCTTCCCGCCAGATCACGCCGGCCGCCGAATCATGTCAGCAGCCAGATCACGTCGGCAGATTGTAGCGCCCACCCCCCGCAACGTCCCCGGCAGTGCGCGCTCCCGTCACCGCGCGCCCTCAACTCACGACGAGGGGATCGACGTCGATCGCCCAGCCCGGGGGGAGATCCACGTCCCGCACCAGCGCCGCCGGATCGTCGCCGCGCACGAGGATCGCCCAGCGGTGCCGGCCGCGCAGGCGCGCCACCTGCGGTGGCGTGGGGCCGAGGATGTCCACTCCCGGGCGCCCGGCGGCGATCGTTCGCAGCTCGGTCGCGAGCCGCTGCGCCTCGTCGCCGGCGTACTGGCGGCTCTCGTGGCTGAACAGCAGGCGGACGAGCCGCCGGAACGGGGGGTAGCCCAGTTCCGCGCGGCGGGCCAGCTCGTCCGCGTAAAAGCGATCGATGTCGTTCGCCGCCGCCGCGAGGATCGCCGGCTCCTCCGGCTGGAGGGTCTGGATGATCACCCGCCCCGGCCGCTCCGCGCGCCCCGCGCGCCCCGCGACCTGCACCAGCAGCTGGAACGTGCGCTCCCGCGCCCGGAAGTCCCCCTCGCGCAGCGTGTAGTCCGCCAGCACAACCCCCACGAGCGTGACCAGCGGCAGGTCCAGGCCCTTCGCCACCATTTGCGTCCCCACCAGCACGTCCGCCTCGTGCCGCACGAACTGGCGAAGGATCGCGCCGTGCTGCTCGGCGGTCCGGGCGGTGTCGCGGTCCCAGCGCACCACGCGCGCGGTTGGGTAATGGCGGCGGACCTCCGACTCCACCTGCTGCGTCCCCGCGCGCACAGGTCGCAGCGGCTGCCCGCAGGCGCCCTCGATGCACCGCGACGGGGCGCTGCGGGAGCGGCCGCACTGGTGGCAGACGAGGCGCGCCCCCTTCCGCACCGTGCCGTCCGACTCCTTGATGTCGTGCGTGGACATGGAGACGTCGCAGGAGGGGCAGGTGGGCGAGTGTCCGCGCGGGCACAGCAGGTAGCCCGCCCGCCCGCGGCGGTTCAGGAACAGGATCGCCTGCTCGTCGCGGTCCAGGGTCTCGCCCAGCGCTTCGATCAGCCGCGGCGAGAAGAGCTCGTGCGATCCGCGCATGTCGACGATCCGCACCTCCGGCATCTCCGACGACGGAGCCAGGTGGGGCGCCGGCTCGATCGCCACGCGGATCCGTCGAGGCAGGTCGACGCGCTCCAGCGCGCCGTTCCCCGCCGCCGCCAACCAGCGCTCGGCATCGGGCGTGGCGGTCCCGTACACCAGCGCCGCACCCGAGTGCCGCGCGAGCTCCGCCGCCACCGTGCGGGCGTCGTAGCGCGGCGCGGGGTCGTGCTGCTTGTACGTCCACTCGTGAGCCTCGTCGATCACGATCAGGCCGAGGTCCGGCTGGGGCGCGAAGATCGCCGAACGCGAGCCGATCACCACGTCGTACTCCCCGCGCGCGATGCGGTGCCACTCGTCGTAGGCCTCGCCCAGGCTCAGCCCGGAGTGCAGCACGCCGACACGACCGGGGAAGCGCTCGGCGAATCGACGCACCGTCTGAGGTGTGAGCGCGATCTCCGGGACCAGCACGATCCCCCGCCGCCCGCGCTCGACCGCGTGCCGGAGCGCGCCCAGGTAGACCTCCGTCTTGCCGCTGCCGGTGACCCCGTGGAGCAGGATGCCGCTCCCGTCCTCGCGGTCAATCGCGGCGCGGATCCTCACTGCCGCCTTGCGCTGCTCCGCGATCAGCTCGACGGGCGGCCGCAGCACGAGGTCCACCAGGTGCCGCAGCGGATCGCGGCGGTCCAGCACCCCCTGCACCGTCACCATGCGCGCGGCGACCAGCCCCTCGACGGCAGCGCGCGCGTCGCCCCCGACCTCGGCCGGCAGCCCGCGCACCGGGAGCACCGGCTCCTCGCCGCGATCCCCCGCTGCCGCGAGGCGTTCGAGGATGGCCACCGCCGCCTGCTCCGTGCGCCCGCGCGACAGCACCCGCAGCAGGCGCGTGACCTCTACCTCCGGCAGCAGGAGCCGCACCAGGTCGCCGTGCTCACCTTCCCGCGCGAGCACCCCCTCGGCGATCAGCGTCTCCACGGCCGGCGCCCCGCGCGCCTCGCGGGCCACGTCCGCGAAGGGCGCCGTTCTGCCCGCCGCGGCGAGCGTGCGGATCGCCCGCGCCCGTCGCGAGGATCGCCGCCCCTCGATGGCGTCGGCGAACGCGCGCGCCTGCGCCGGCGCGACCGCCAGCCGGACCACCTCCACCACGCGCGGCCGCGCTCGCGCCGGTGCCAGGGTGTAGTGCCGCTCGACGAGCCTGCGGCGGATGAGCACGCCGAGCGCGGCATCGAAGCCCCGCGCCGTCAGCGCCGGCGCCATCGCATCGCGCAGCTCCTCCGTGTCGACGGGCGTTTCCGTCAGCGCGTCGTAGATGGCCTGCTGGCGTTCCGACAGCGCCGAGGGCGCGCCGGCGCCTCGCGCCACCGCCGTGCGAGGGCGCTCGCCGGCGCCGGGCGGCAGGAACAGCGCGTGCGCCTCCCACGGCGGCGCGAGGTAGTAATGCTGGAGCCACGCCGCCAGGGCCATGCGGTCCACCGGGATCCGTGGGGGCGCGTCGATCGCCCCCTCCAGCGGGCGCACCTCCGCAGGATCGAATCCCGGCGTGTCCAGCGGTCCCTCGACGACCACGCCCTGCAGCGTCCGGACCCCCCACGGCACGTGCACCACCTCGCCGCACGCCACGGTGCGCCCGGGGGGAATGGAGTAGGAGAACGTGAGGCGGGTGGGGCGCCCGGAGTTGACCGCCACCTTCACATAGCGCGGTCGTGCGAACGAAGCGGCCGGGGTCGGAGTCTCGGGCATGACCGGATCATACGGAGCCCGTCGCCCGGTTCACGCGATGAGCGGCACCGCCGGCCCCGCGCCCCGCCCGCGGTGCCGGCGAAACGCGCGAGGCCGGGCATACGCCCGGCCTCGCGGAGGTGCTGCTCGGAGGCGGCGGCTACCCGCGGCGCGCTTCCTTCACCCGCGCAGCGCGGCCGGTGCGCCCGCGGAGGTAATACAGGCGGCTGCGGCGCACGCGGCCCTTGCGGGTCACCGCCACGGCCTCCAGCCGCGGGCTGTTGAACGGGAAGGTGCGCTCCACCCCGATGCCCGAGGCGATGCGGCGCACGGTGAAGTTGCCGGCCGGACCGTTCCTGACGCGGATCACCACGCCCTCGAAGGGCTGGAGGCGCTCGCGGTCACCCTCGACGACGCGGGCCTGCACACGGACGGTGTCGCCCGGTCCGAACGGCGGGAGCGCCGGCAGGTGCGCGGGGCGCGGCTGGACGATGTCACGCAGGTCGATGGCCATGGTCAGTTCCCGTCGGGATCGAGGATTGGCAGGCACGCCCGCCGGACGCGCGAACACCGAGTCTACCGGCACCCCGGGTCTAGCGTCGAGCACCCGGAGTCGCCTCCGGGAGTCGCGACGGGCCCCGCCCGCCGGCAGGCCACGAGGGGGCCCGAGGACCGACTGTGCTAGCCCGGCCGCCCCTGCCTACCCTGCGGCGCCGCCTCGAAGAGCTCGATCGGGTTGCCCGACGGATCCTCGACCAGGATCTGGCGCCCACCCATGCCATGGACGATCTCGTTCCGGAAGGCGTGACCGGCCGCCCGGATCCGCGCGACGGCGGCGTCGAGGTCGTCCACCTCGATCATGATGCGGTTCCAGCCGCCGGGCTCGGGCGCCCTGCCGTCCGGCATGGACTGGCCCGCGCCGCCGCCCCCGCCGGGCTGGTTCAGCAGCAGCCGCAGGTCACCGCGCGAGAGGGCGGCGAACGGCGGCGCAGGATGCATGTCGACGGTGAAGCCGAGGGCGTCGGTGTAGAACGGAAGCACGGCATCCACGTCGTGGACGATGTAGCGAACGCTCACGGTGCTCACGGGTACTTCGCTTCCCGTTGCGGCGCCGCCTCGGGCGCCTCGCTCTCAGAGCTCCCAGAATACGCCCGTCCCCCGAGCCTCGATGTCCGCGTCCGTTCCGTCCGGGATTCCCGCGCAGCTTACGGCTGCTCGTCCAGCCACCGGCGCTCCACGGGAGTGATCTCGGCGCGCTCGAGGAGGTCCGGCCGCAGGTCGCGCGTGCGCAGCAGGCGCTGGCGGCGGCGCCACCGGTCCACCTCCGCGTGGTGGCCGGAGAGGAGCACCAGCGGCACCTCCCACCCCCGGAACTCCGGCGGCCGCGTGTACTGCGGGTACTCCAGCAGTCCGTCGTCGAACGACTCCTCGGAC
>JBAYVN010000021.1:0-32524 GCA_041674525.1 Dehalococcoidia bacterium
CCCGGCGCTCGGGGTGAACCACTACATCGAGGTGGTCGGTGTGGTGAACAACGAGATGGAGGCGCCGGACGACGGCCAGTATGCCGTGGGCTGGTTCCCGGAGTACGGGATGCCGGGGTCGGGTGGCAACATCGTCATGACCGCGCACGAGACGTGGAATCACCTGCAGGGCCCGTTCTACAGGCTGCACCGGGCGGCGCTGGGCGACGACATCGAGGTGAAGATGGCCGATGGCCGGACGCTGCTCTACAAGGTGATCAGCAACCGCCGTTACCAGGTCGACGACATGCCGATGGGCGACATCATCTGGCCCGGCATCCGCCCCCAGGCCGAGGAGTGGCTGACGTTGATCACGTGCGGCGGGCGCATCGTCTACGGCGAGAGCGGCTTCGGCGAGTACCTCGATCGCGACGTGGTCGTGGCCCGCCGGATGAAGTAGACCGCGGGGCGTGTCGTGTCACGGGCGCTTGCGATCGCCGCGGCGGCCACGCTGCTCCTGACGGCGTGCGATCGCGCGCCGGCCCCTGCCCCGGCGCCCACCCTCACCCCCGCGACGACGCCCGCCAGCGCCACGCCCTCGCCCACCGCCACGCCGGCTTCCACGCCGCCCGCCGTGCGCGGCGTCCCCGCGCCGGCCGCCTGGGAGCCGGACGCGCTGGCACCGGTGGAGATGAGCGCGCCGGGCCAGGACATCGTGTGGGCGCTGCTAACCTCGATCGACGGGCCCGCCCTCTTTCGCTCGACGAATCGAGGCGACACGTGGGAGTCGCGCGGGCTCCCGCCGGGCATCGCGCGGGGGCAGGTCTCGTTCCTGGGCGACCGCGAGGGCTGGCTCGGCGCCTCCGGGCCCGCGTCCGTGCGCTGCCCGGAGGCCACGCTCGTGCTGTGGCGCACCACCGATGCCGGGGACACGTGGACGCAGGTCACCACTCGGGACGCCGGCGGAGCACTCTGCGCGGGGACGGTCTCCTTTGTCAGCCCCACCACCGGATTCCTCGGCGGCGCGCGGTCCAACGGCGGGGTGACGCTCTACCGCACGGATGACGGTGGCGGCACGTGGCGCGCCGCGGCCGCGTTGCCCGGGATAGATGCGGCGGGCGGCGCTCTCAGCCTCGGCACGGTCCGTGCGTTCGGCTCCACGCTGCTGCTCGTGACGAACCCGTTCGCCGCACCGCAGTCGCAGGGCCGCCGCATCGTGTACCGCTCCACGGACGGCGGCGCGACGTGGAGCCGCCTCGCCGAGACGGGCGCCTCGCTCGGCCTGGCGAGCGCATCGAGGTGGATCGTCCTCGACGCCCCGGGGGAGTCGAGGGAGAGCACCGATGCGGGCGCGACGTGGCACCCGTTCGTCACCGACTACAGTCAGGCCTCCCCGATCCCGCCGGTGGTGCACTTCGCCGGCGCGAACGTTGGTTACGCCACCACGCGCAGCACCATCCAGCGCACCATCGATGGCGGCGTCCACTGGACGCGAATCCCGACGCCCGACCGGTAGCCTCGCGCTTCCCGCGCGCAGTACCGTGGCGGCATGAACGACACTCAGCTCGACGGCACGGTGGACGCGTTCATGCGACGCGCCGTCGAGGCGCGCTCTCTGGTGCACGAGATGCGCGACTGGGGCGAAGTGGCGGTGCTGGCGCTGGGCCTCGCCGGCGACGGGCGCGTCGCCGTCTCACGCCCTGCCGCCGAGGCCGGCCCTGCGCTCATCGACGCGCTGGGGGGACGCGTGCTCGCGCCGGGGCAGGTGCACGGCGTCACGGCGAGCGCGAGCGTTGGCGTCGTACGGGGCGCCCTCGGGATCGCGGAGACGGGGTCCGTACTGCTGGTGGAGGAGCGCGCCGAGGACCGCGCGGTGTCCATGCTCTCGCCGGTCGTGATCCAGGTGCTGCACCGCGACGAGGTCGTGTCCCGCCTCGAGGCCCTGCTGGAGCGGGTCCTCCTCGCGCCGGGCGGGCCGCCGGTCTTCGCGTCGCTCACCACGGGGCCCTCGCGCACCGCGGACATCGAGCGGGCGCTCACGATCGGCGTGCACGGCCCGCGCGAAGTGCATGTGGTGGTGCTCGGATGAGCGGCCCCCCGGATACGCGCGGCGACGTGCGCGGGCCCCGGCTACGGCCGTTTCGCGAGCGGTACCAGCGCGCGCTCGCGGACCCGAACATCCGCGACGGGCTGCTGGACTTCCAGCGCTCGTGGCGCGCGACGCGTGACGAGCAGATGCAGTCGCTGGAGGCGCTCACCGGCTTCACGTTCGACGACCTGCGCACGCGGCTGACGCAGGCGAAGGACCGCGCGATCGCCGAGCCGGACGCGCACGTCGCGCGCTTCCGTGCTCAGATCGAGGCGCGGGGCGGGCGCGTGGTGCTCGCCGGATCGGCCGCGGAGGCGAACGCGTACATCGCGCACCTCTGCCACGAGCGCGGCATCTCGCTGGCCGTCAAGGGCAAGTCGATGGTCTCCGAGGAGATCGGCCTGAACGACGCGCTCGCGGCGGCGGGCGTCCACGCGGTGGAGACCGACCTCGGCGAGTGGCTGCTGCAGCTGGGGGAGGACCGCCCGAGCCACCTGGTGATGCCGGCGATCCACAAGCGCCGTCACCAGGTCGCGGAGCTGTTCACGCGCGTCCTCGGCCGGCCCTTCGATCCCGACGACATTCCCGCGATGGTGCGCGCGGCGCGGCAGGAGCTGCGCGCGCAGTTCCTCGCGGCGGGGATCGGGATCACCGGCGCGAACGCGCTGATCGCCGAGACCGGCACGATCATGCTCGTCACCAACGAAGGCAACGGCCGCCTGACGTCCAGCCTGCCCCCGGTGCACGTGGTGACCACCGGCGTGGAGAAGCTCCTGCCCTCGGCGGCGGACGCGATCACGCAGATTCGCCTGCTCGCGCGGTCCGCCACTGCGCAGCCGATCACTACCTACACCACGTTCATCTCGGCACCCGCGCCGGGGCACGAGCTGCACATCGTGATCATCGACAACGGCCGGCGGCTGATGTCCGTGCAGCCCGGGCTGGAGGAGGCGCTGCGCTGCATCCGCTGCGGCGCCTGCGCGAACGTCTGTCCCGCGTACCAGGTGGTGGGCGGTCACGCCTTCGGGCACGTCTACACCGGCCCCATCGGCCTGGTCACCACGGCCTTCCACCACGGCCTCGACGCCGCCGAGGGGCCGCAGTCGCTGTGCGTGTCGTGCGGGGCGTGCGCGACCGTGTGCCCCGTCACGATCCCGCTGCCGCGGGAGATCCTGCTGGTGCGCCGGCTCGCCGTCGAGCGCGGCTCCCGCCGCTGGCCGCACCGGGTGGCGCGGCTCGCGATGCGCCTGTACGCCTCGCGCGCATTGGTCGGGCTGGGCGCACGGATCGCCGCGCGCGTGCTCGCGCCGTGGTGCGGCGGGGTCGATCCGCACGATGTGCCCGCGGGGCGGGCACCACACGGCGCCCGGTTCACGCGGCTGCCGCGCATCCTCGCGCGGACGGCGATCGCACAGCGCTACATCGGGTGGCGCACGCCGCCGTCGATCGCCGCAGTGCCGGCGCGCATGCTCGCCGCGCGGGTCGGCGTGCCCCCGGCGATCCCGGGGAGCCCGCTGGCGGGGCGTCGCGTCGCGTTCTTCCTGCAATGCATCGGCGATCGCATCGCGCCGGAGATCCCGCTCGCGGCAATCGAGCTGCTGCGCGCGGCGGGTGCGGATGTACGGATTCCCCCCGCGCAGCACTGCTGCGGTTTACCCGCGTTCGATGCCGGCGATCACGACAACGCCCGCCGCATGGCGAAGGCGACGATCGCCGCCCTCGAGGGCAACGACGACATCGTGACGCCCGCGCCGAGCTGCGTCGTCGCGATGCTCCAGGAGTACGAGTCGCTCTTCGAGGGGCAGCCGGGCTGGCAGCAGCGCGCGCGCGTGATGGGCGAGCGGGTCTACGACCTCATTGGATACCTCACCGGCCCCGGGCGCCTGCCGCACGGAGCGCTCGCGGGGGGCTCCCAGGAGGCCGTCGCGGTGCACCGCTTCTGCCAGGGCTCGAATATGCTCGGCGCGGGGGATCGCCTGGAGCGCCTGCTGCGCGAGGTGGCCGGCGTGGAGGTGGTGCCGCTGGCGGAAGCCGAGGTCTGCTGCGGCTTCGGCGGTTCGACCTCCGTCCGGGCGCCCGAGATCGCGGCGGGCATCCTCGCGCGGAAGCTCGCGAACGTCGCGGCGGCGGGCGCACCGGTGCTGGTGACGGACAACCCGGGGTGCGTGCTGCACCTGCGAGGCGGCGTCGATGCGGCCGGTGCGCCCGTCCGCGTGGAGCATGTGGCCGAGTACCTCGCCGCGCGGCTTCCCCGCCCTGGCCCCCCGGCCGGGTCTCACGCGGCGGACTGACCGCGAGCGAAGATCGCGCGCGCGAGGCTACGGCGTCTCGTCGAGGTGCTTCAGGGTCTCGGCGAAGCGTTCGATGTCCTGGTGCATCATCAGCAGGTCGTAGCGCTTGCCGTCCTGGTCCATGACCTGGTCCGGCAGGATCGCCAGCGGGACGAAGCCCAGGCTGCGGAACAGCTCGATCGCGGACGCCTGGTCCAGCGTCATGCGCGCCACCATGCGCATCACCGCCAGGTCCTCGGCGGCGCGGAACGCCTCCTCGGTGAGCCGCAGGCCGAAGCCGTGGTGGCGCGCGTCCGGTCCCACGATCACGCTGATCTCGGCGATGTGACGCGCCCACGAGGTGGGGCTGCGCGTCACCGAGGAGAACCCGACCAGGCGGTCCTCGTCGTACGCGAGGATCACTCCCATCTGGCCCTGTGCGACGCCCTCCATCCACTCGGCGACGCCTTCGGGGGTGGTGATGTCCGTCCGCAGGAAGAGCAGGTCGTGGCGGGGGACGGATCGCGCGAACGCGCGCAGCGCCGGGCCGTCGTCCGGCGTCATGTACTGCAGGCGGATGGCGCGTCCTTCGATCTCGAACGTCTGGAGCACTGCGGGGGTCACGGGTGGACTCGCTTCCTCGCACGATCGCGGCTCGAATACGACTCGATGGCTCGGCCCGGCCGAGTGTTCGCCGGCCGAGCACATCGTCGCATGATCCGGCGGGCTGCGTCGCGCGCCGGTGGCGGGCGAGGGTCAGCGCACCAGTGTGACGGGGAGGTTCGCGGGGAGTGTGGCGGGGAACGCCGCCGCGAACTGGGCGCGGAGGAACGGCGGGCCATCGACCACCAGGAGGCGGAACGCGCCGCCGGGGTCCTGCACCCACACCCCCGCCGCGCTCGCGCTCCGGGCGGCCGCCTCGAGCTGGCTGAGGCTCCCGCCGCCGAAGACCGCGAGCGCCTGGCCGGACGGCGAGAACCGTACCGCGGTGGCGAACGCCGCGGTGGAGGTTGGTGAGGGGGTGCTCCCGGGGGCCGGGAGCGTGGGCGGGTACAGCGCCGCGATCGCCTCGATGTCATCCGGTTGCATGACGTACTCCGCCTGGCACGCGACGAAGGTGGGGGCCATGAGCGCGGACGGGATCGTCGAGTGCCCCAGGCCGATCGCATGGAGCAGCTCGTGCGTCATCGTGTGCTGAAGGTCCCGGTAGACGGGCGCCGCGGTGCAGCTGAAGGCGTTGCGGTTGGTCAGGAACACGCGCGCCGCCGTGTACGTGGAGTACTCGCCCTGCGATCCGGAGGCGAAGCTGATCGCCTCGCCGGTGGAGGTGAGCGTACCGAAGCCGATCACAATGGGGAGCGTCGAGCTGGTGCTGCACAGCTGACCGCGTGACGCAGGGCCGGCGAGGTTCAGCGTCAGCCCGCCGCGCAGCTGCGTGTTGATCTCCGCGATCGAGGCGCGCAGGGTGTCGAGCAGCACGCTCTGGGCGATCGTGGTCGTGGGGCCGCTGAAGTCGTAGCCGCTGAAGGCGCACGCGCCGCCGCCCCAGTTGTAGTAGACGGGGATGCTGGTGCGGGTCCAGCGGAAGCCGTTGAGCTCATACGCATCGCCCGTCTCGGCGGCGACGACCACAGTCGGTGGGGCCATGCCTGCGGCGGACGTGCCGCGCGGCGCGTGGAGCGCGATGCCGGCGACGAGGGCGAGCCCCAGCGCGAGGATCGTGAGGCTCGCGAGCCTTGGTGAGCGCGCGGCGGCGGGGAGTCGGGTCACGTCATCGTCCTTGGCGTCCGCGCGGCCGGGCGAGGGCACCCGGCATCTGGGGCGGCGTGCGTCCTATGTACATATCCTACCGATCCCTACAACGCGAGGCTTCGTCCCGCCGTTCGCGTCCAGGGACCGACGAGGCGTCGAGGGGAACCTCGACGCCTCGTCGGGCGCGGTCATGTGCGGGAGCGGGCTAGACGAGTCCGACGGCGTCGGCCTCGATCTCCAGCGCCTTGATCGTCTCGGGCAGGGGTTTGCCGGTCTCCGGGTCCCAGCCCTGCTCGACGTAGTAGTCGGTCACGATCTGGTCGAGGATCTCGTCCGTCAGACCGGGGAGCTTCGGCAGGTCCTCGTAGAACCGCTTCGGCAGGTGGTCGTCCGCACGCGTCATGCCCTCGCGCATGTTGAACAGGCGGGCGAGGGTGATCCCGCGGTGGGCGGTGGTGATCATCTCGCCGGTGTCCAGGCCCCAGCCCGTGACGGCGTTGATGATCGTCGCCGTCTGCTCCTCGTTGTAGCCGAGGAACGCGCAGAGGCCGACCTGGTTGCGCAGGCCGTTCTGGTTGCCGGTCTGGCGCAGGTGGTCGCCGCCTGTGGGGGCCAGCAGGTAGCTCGCGCGCATCCCCGGCATGTGGCGTGGGTCGTGCATCGCGAGCTCGAGGTTCTTCACGGTCGTGAGGAAGTCCTCCGAACCCATGCCGATCTTCTTCGCGGCGGCCGCCGAGCCCTCGGCGAGCACGTCGCCGAAGCCCTCGCGGCGGGCGATCAGCTGCAGCATCTGCACCACCGCGTCACCGTCTCGGAACTGGAGGCGAATGCCGTCCGTGTCCTCGGTGGTAATGATGCCCTTCTCGTAGCACTCCATCGCCCAGGCGATCGTGGAGCCGGCGCTGATGGTGTCCATGCCCAGCGCGTTGCAGATCTCGTTCGACTTGCACAGCGCGACGATGTCCGACACGCCGAGGTTGCTCCCGAGCGACCCGAGCGTCTCGTACTCCGGCCCGCCGTACTGCGGGTCGACCCGGTAGCGGCCCTTCGGGTCGATGGCGATCTGCTTGCCCTTGCGGGTGACGCCGGCGTCCTCCTGGCGCTGCTCGATCTGCACGACCTTCTTGCAGCGCACGGAGCAGGCGTAGCACGCCCCCATCTCCGTCAGTACGTGGTCGTGCACGGCGATGGCATCGATCTGCGCCGTCCCGTCGAACGAGCCTTCGCGGTAGTTCATCGCGGGGATGCCGCCCTCGAAGGACTTGCCCTGCATCGCGGCGCCGGTGCCGTACTCGTGGAAGTTCTTGTGGACTGTGTCGAGGGTGTCAGCCACCCACTTCGACACCGTGTGCAGCGCGCGGCCGTCCGCGAGCGGCACGTTCTGGCGGCCGCGCACGGCGATCGCCTTGAGCTTCTTGGATCCCATGACGGCGCCCATGCCGGTGCGGCCGGCGGCCTCGGTCAGGTCGTTCATCACGTTGGCGAATTTCACCAGGTGCTCGCCGGCCGGGCCGATCTGCGCGACGCGGATCAGCCGGTCACCCAGCTCCTCGCGGATGGCCGCCTGCACGTCGCCGGTGACCTGGCCCCACAGGTGCGAGGCGTCGCGCAGCTCCACATCGCCATCGTTGATGTAGAGGTACACGGGCTTCTCGGACACGCCGTGGAAGATGATCGCGTCCCAGCCCGCGCGCTTCAGCTCGGCGCCCCAGAAGCCGCCCGCCTCCGCCTCGCCGAAGCCACCCGTGAGAGGCGACTTGGCCCCGACCGCGTGCCGGCCGTTGCCGGGGACGGGCGCGCCGGTGAGCACGCCCGGAGCGAAGACCAGGATGTTGTCCGGGCTGAGCGCGTCGGCGCCCTTCGGTACGTACTTGAGCAGGTAGTGGCCGATGAACCCTCGGCCGCCGCCGTAGAGGCGGTAGAACTCGTCGCCGGGCTCCTCCACTGTCCAACTGGCGGACGCCAGATCGACGTGGAGGATCTTGTTCCAGAAGCCCTTGCGTTCCATCGATACTCCGCTCATGCACCTGCGCGTCCCCCGGTGACGCGTACTGAGTTGAATCAAGCCGCATCCGTCCCGGCCGGGCCGGGCGACGGGCAGCGACGCGAGCCGCGCCGGCTATCCGCCTTCCATCGGGCTGAAGAGCACGACCTCGTCGCCGGCGCGCAGCGTGGCGTCCAGGCTGGCGGTCTCGCCGTTGATCCCCGCGCGCAGCTGCTCGTCAGGCTGGAACGCGAGCCCGGATGCGGCCACCAGATCGGCGACCGTGGAGCCCGCCGGGACCGTGATCCGGAAGCGGCCGTCGTGTCCGCGCGGGATCAGCCGCCGCAGGTCGGCGAAGAGCACGAGGGTGACCTCGATGTTCGCGCCGATCTCCGTGTCGGACATCGCCCCGCCTTCCCGTCAGTCACTGTCCGCAGGCCCAGATCCCCGCAGATTCAGATCATAGCGCGAGGCCCGGGCATCGAATCGCACCGCTGTGCATTACGCCTTCCGCCGAGCGGTCGGCTGGATGATGGTGACGAACGAAGCCGGACCGCGGTCAATGTCCGCGTGGATCGTCCCGTCCTCGTCGCGTGGCGGGTTTCGCAGCACCAGCGACTGCGGGTACAGGTAGTCGAAGCGCGGCCCGTTGTTGCGGAACGGACGGTCGTGACCGGGGAACACGAGCGCGCACGAGTCCAGGATGCGCCGTGCGCTGCGTTCCGCCTCGGCCTCGTCCCAGAAGACGATGCGCGCGGTGGGCGTGGGCAGCAGCGCGGCGGCACGCGCCGGCAGGGCGTCGCCGACAAGGCCCACGATGCCTTCGTTGCTTTCGACGAGGACGGCCTGGCTGCCGGGGCTGTGTCCCGGCACCGCCATCACGCGCACGCCCGCCTCCAGCTCGTCGCCATCGCGCAGACGCTGGATGCGCAGTGTGCGATTGAGCAGGTCGCCGATGAACGCAGGCGTGGCCCAGTCGCGCGGGTTTGGGTGCTGCGCGTACTCGTACTCCGTGTCGCTCAGGAAGACCTCGGCGTTGGGGAAGTACGGCAGGTTCAGGCAGTGGTCCCAGTGGGCGTGCGTCAGCACCACGCGCTCGATGTCGCCGGGCTGCACGCCGATCGCGGCGAGGCGCTCCACCAGGATGTCGCGTCGCGCCATGTAGCCCACGTCGACCAGCGTGAGGTGCGCGCCGCGGATCAGGCTGATGCCGCAGTAGGACAGGCCGCCCTCGCTGGTGGCGGTCATGAATCCCTGCGCGAGCACCTCGACCGTGGGTGGTGTGGACATCGGCGACTCCTGATCCGGTGGTGGCGATCGAGGGGGATCGATGGGGACGGTAGGCGCGCGCGGGGACCTCGTCCATCCCGCGGCCACCCTCGCGCGTACTGCAATCCCGCAGCCCGCCGGGCGTCAGCGCGTCGCTCGCGCCTTCGGCCCGGTGTCGGGGATCCAGAGGCACGTGACGGCGAACAGGATCGGCGCGAGGCCGATCGCGGCGATGCCGATGCGGAGCGAGCCGGCGACGCTCGCGATCTGGCCCACGATCACCGGCCCGACGAGGATGCCGGCGCCGGCGACCGCCTGCATCAGCGCCTGCCCGACGGCGATCTCGGCGGGGCGGACGCGCGGCAGCTCGTACGCGATCGAGTTGAGCGCCGGGAACGGCAGCCACGCGAAGAATCCGAGGAGGAACACCACGGGCACGAGCAGGCCCACGGGGATGGGGGCCACCGCGAGGAAGTACAGCGGCGGCAGGATCAGGCCGGCGGGCCAGATGAACGGCTTGCGCCGGCCGACACGGTCGGAGAGCAGGCCCGCGAGGATGTTGGACGCGAGCCCCGCGGCGGGGAACACCGCCGAGATGAAGCCCGCCGCCGCCAGCGTCAGCCCGCGTTCGTGGACCAGGAACGTGGGCAGGAAGAGCAGCGTGGCGAGGTAGGCGGTGGCGCCGCCCAGCGAGGCGAGTCCCAGGAGGTAAAACTCCGGGCGGCGCATCGCGGCGAAGCTCGATTCCGGGCCGTGCGCATGCAGATCGCCTCGCTCGCGCCCGGTGATCGCCCAGCCCGCGGCGGCCAGCAGCGTCAGCGCCCCGCCCAGCCGGAAGACGCCGCGCCACCCCCCGACCGCGTCGAGGATCAGCGGGATCCCGACCAGCGCCGCCGTCTGGGCCACCGCGTTCAGGGCGTTGCCCGCGCCCCACACGCGGCCGAGCTCGCGGGAGGGCACCCACTGCGTGCGCAGCAGGCTCCCGGGGACCTGCGCGAGCGCGAAGGCCAGGGAGAAGACGACCTGCGCGAGGAAGAGCGCCCAGAAGCCCGGGGCGAACCCGCCGAGCAGCATCGTCAGGCCCAGCGTGAACGTCAGGATCGTGTAGAGCCGCTTGGGTGCGAACCGCACCGCGAGGAAGCTCGCGGGGAAGACCACCAGCTGGCCCACGGTCCTCGTGGAGCCCAGCCAGCCCGCCTCGGTGGTGCCGAACTGCAGCTCGGCGGCGATCCCCAGCAGGAGCACGCCCAGCCCGGCCATCGTGATCTGCGCGAGCATCTGGTGGAGCCAGATTTGCCCGATCACGACCCAGCGGTACGGGTGGCGCTGCTGATCGCCGCTCTCGCGCGAGGGGGACCGATCCACCGTCGCCTGCTTGCTCGACGCCACCGGGCCCCGCTCTCCATGCCCGGCACGAGTCGGGCGGTCAGTCCATCTTGCGGGGCGCCGGGGGCACGCGGAAGGCGCCGTCGGGCGCTGATGGCGGTCCGCGCGGCCGTGCTGGCTCTGGATGCGGGCTCTCGTGGGTGCAGGCTGTCGTGCCGGGCGGCACCGCCCCTGCTACCTTGTTACCGGGTGAGAAACGCTCACCACTCGCAGACCGCGCGGCCTCGCCGCGGGCCCCCCTCGACACGAGGACGGCGAAGGGATACGAATCTCCGCACCGGAACCGGGAATCGTGGGCCGCGGACGCCGCGCGGATATGAAGGTGTCTCAGATGCACGAGTCGCTGCAACTGACGGGCGAACTGAGCGGGCTGCGTGATCCGCTGGTGGTCGGCGCGTTCTTCGGGTGGAGCGACGGCTCCGGCTCGGCGCTGGCCGCGATCCGCTATATGCGATCGGAATGGCGCGCGACCGAAGTCGCCAACGTGGACCCGGATCGCTTCTATGATCTCACCGTCGCGCGTCCGCGCGTACGCCTGCGCAACGGCGAGCGTTCCATCCGCTGGCCGGGCACCCGCTTCCACGCAGGGACCCCCACGGGCAGCAGCCGTGACGTGGTGCTGATCTCCGGCCGCGAGCCGGCGCTCGCGTGGAAGGAGTACGCGGCGCTCGTCGCGGACTTCATGCAGACTGTCGGCGCGCGGCACTTCATCTCGCTCGGATCGCGCCCGGCGATGGTCCCGCACACGCGGCCCGCGCCGGTGCTCCTGGGCGACGCCGACGCCGCGCTCGAGGCGCTCATGGGGCGCCCGTCCGAGGCGTCGCAATACCAGGGGCCGACGGGCATCCAGACCGTGCTGATGGTGCACCTGCGATCGCTCGGGTACAGCACGGGGCGGCTCACCGCGCTGGTGCCGGGGTACATCAACACCGGCCCCAACCCGCGCGCGATGGTCGCGCTGGTGCAGCACCTCGACAAGGCGCTCGGATCGCACACGCCGATCGAGCCGCTGCTGGGCGAGATCGCGTCGTTCGACCAGCAGACGACGACGGCGCTGGGCCAGGTCGCCGATCCGGACCAGCTCCGCGATCAGATCCGCCAGATGGAGGAGACGTACGACGCCTCCGAGCCGGATTCGATGCTCTCCGAGCCCGCGCCCCCGGCGGCTGAGCTGCCCACCAGCGACGAGATCCTCGAGGGGATCGAGAGCTTCCTGCGGCAGCAGCGCGACGAGACGGACGAGCCCCGGCGCTAGCTGCGCTGTCCCCGGGCCTGCTAGAACGGCAGCTCGATGCCCATGCCCGCGGCGCGCGCCTTCTTCAGGACGTACGCGCTGGCCGCGACGTCCTCGGTGCCGATGCCCTGGCTCTCGAAGAGCGTGATGGTGCCGGGCGAGGGATAGCCGTTGACGCGGCCGCTGACCACCTCGTGCAACTCCACGGCGCGCGTCCACCGGAACGCGCCGCGCTCGGCGGCCCAGATCAGCTCGCCGCACTCCTGCTTCGCCTGCTCCAGGTTGTCGACGGCGAGCACCTGCGCGCGGCGGATCGTGGTCTCGTCCACCTCGCGCTTCATCCAGGAGTTCACACCGGCCGCGATCACGTGGGTGCCCGGTTCCAGCAGGGCGCCATCGAACACCGGCTCGGTCGCGCTGGTGATCGTGACGACGATGTGCGAGCCGCGCACGCACTCCTCGGGCGTCCCGACGGGGACGATCTCGATCCCCATGCGCTCGCGCATCTGCTCGGCGAAGCGCACGCGGTTCTCCTCGTTGCGCGAGTAGACCTTCACCAGCGATAGCGGGCGCACCGCGCAGATCCCCTCGACCTGGGTCACCGCCTGCCGGCCCGTGCCGAAGACGCCGAGCACGGAGGCGTCCGGGCGCGACATGTACTTCGCTGCGACCGCGCTCGCGGCGCCGGTGCGGATCAGCGCCAGCAGGTTCGGCTCCAGCACCGCATCCAGCTTCCCGGTGGTGGTGTTGTAGAGCAGCGTGGCGCTGGAATGCCGGATGCCGTGCGCCTCCGACCCCAGCACTGTGCCGCCCATCAGCGTGGCCGTGAAGCTCGAGTCCGGGAAGCGCAAGCGCTGCCTTGGCCGGTTGTCCACC
Organism: Dehalococcoidia bacterium; assembly: GCA_041674525.1. Taxonomy (GTDB): domain Bacteria; phylum Chloroflexota; class Dehalococcoidia; order UBA2979; family UBA2979; genus SHYQ01. The sequence continues at coordinate 12,840 of JBAYVN010000021.1, forward strand.
AGGCCGCGGGCCTCCTGCCGGAACAAGTCGTCCAGCACCTCCACGCACTCGCGCATGGGGAGCAGGCGGCGGATATCGTCGTTGCTGAGGAACAGGGCCACGGTCGGAGTCCCATCGTGTTCAGGCCGGGTGCGCCAGTGTACGCCGCGCGCGGCCGCGCGGACGCGAGGCGCGGCGGGGTGCGATGATGCGGGCACCGAGACCGCCCGAGGAGGCCCGTATGCAGCCAGTGACCGAGGCGATGCAGCTCTTCCGCCACCAGCGTGCCGTGCGCGACTTCGCCGGCCGCCCCGTGGACGACGCGACGCTGCGCCAAGTCCTCGAGGCTGCGATCCACGCGCCCTCCGGCTCCAACACGCAGCCGTGGAAGTTCATCGTCGTGCGCGACCGCGCGGTGCGCGAGGCGCTGGATGCCGAGTACGCGGAGGTGCAGCGCGCGCGTGGCAACGCACCCTCCGGTCCGGGCGTGATGGCGAAGGCCCCCGTGCTCATCGTGCCCTGCGTGCGCGTTCCCGACCGTACCGGCCAGGCGGGCTTCCAGACGGGGGCATCGATCTACCCCGCCTGCCAGAACCTGATGCTCGCGGCGCGCGCGCTGGGGCTCGGCACCGTGCTCACGACCTCGCACCGGGCGCGGCGCGAGCAGGTCCACGCCCTCCTCGGCATCCCCGAGGGCTGGGAGAGCGCCGCGATCATCCCGCTGGGCTGGCCGGACCGCGCGTACGGTCCCAACCACCGCGCGCCGGTGGACCAGGCGATCTGCTTCGACCACTGGGCCGAGTAGCGCGCGATCGCGGTGCAGTGACCGTCCGATGCGCGCGCCTCGGCCCAGGGCCGCCGGCTCTCCTGGGACGTGACACGCCTGCGCGCCGCGGCTGCGCCGCTGGCGCCGCACCCGGTGCCCAACCATCTTCGAGTACGACACGGTGTACTGGTTCGACTCGGACAACCCACCGACATGCCGCTCCGTGGTCGAGCACGCGCAGCGGATCGCCGCAGCGGACTTGAGCGACCCGATCCTGCTGTCGCCGGACGGCTGGGTCATCGATGGCATGCACCGCGTCGCGCGCGCCCACCTCGACGGGCTCGCCGAGATCAGCGCTGTCCGCCTCCCCGAGTACCTCGCACCCGACCGCGACCGCCCCGCCTGACGCCCGGCCAGCTTCGGCGCGATTTGCCCGCGCGGCGCGAAGCAGGCTGCACGAGCCTCGGCCCTACAATGCTGGCGTGATCCCGACACTGCTGCTCGTGGGCTTCATCGCTGGACTGCTCCCGAAGGGTTGGATCGCCGCAGGTCTCGCTGCGGCCGGGTGGCCGATCATCCTCGTCGCCCTCGACGTGGGCAGCGGACCGGCGTTCGTCCTGGCGGCGGGCGCCCTGGGCGCCGCGAATACCGCGCTCGGGCTGCTGGTCGGGGCGGGCGCGCGACAGCTCCTCCGGCGGCTCGTTCGAGGGGCACCGGGCCGGCGCTAGCGGCGGAACCGCGGCACGAAGCGCGGCACGCGCGCGGCGTAGGCAGCGTAGCCGGGGAAGCGTCGCGCGAGCAGGCGCTCCTCCATGCGGGACTTCGCATTGAAGAGCGCGACGAGCGCACCGAGGGCGATCGCGGCCCGCGGCGTGCGGGCGATGATCACCGACGCGACGCCGAGGAGCAGCAGCCCGACGTAGATCGGGTGGCGCACCACGCCGTACGCGCCATCGGTGCGCAGCACCGCGTTCGCCACCGGCGCCGGGTGGGCGCTCAACCGGCGGCCGAGCCGGCGCGAGGCGCGCGCGATGAGCCAGATGCCCGGTGCGGCGGCGACCACACCCGCGAGTCCGGCCGGCGCCGGCACCCGCCGCTCGCGGAGCGCGCCCAGCACCTCGACACCGATCGCCCCGAGCAGGACGAACTGCGCCGCCACCAGCGCCCAGCCGATCGCGCGGCCCTGGCCGTCGTTCACGCGGGGGGCGCCTCCACGCGCTTCACGCCGTCGACGATGCCGAGGATCGCGTGCACCTCCACCTCGTCGCCGGGCCGGGGATCGGGGTACGCCATGTCGTGCGACAGCCGGGCCTCGACGCGGCGGCCGCCGGCGTCCATGAACACGAGCTGGTAGTAGAGGACGCCGTGCAGCTCGTACGGCTGAACGGCCTGCAGGACGGCGCGCATCACGACTCCGCTCGGTGCGTGCCCCGGGCCGGGCACGCCTCGATGTTCGCACGCATCGAGTCCGCGCGGGGCGGACGGGGCGCATGTCAGCCGTGCGGCGCAGGCTCGAAGCGAGCGACTCCGCTACGATGTCGGCAGGCGCTGGCGCTCGCGCCCGCGCGAACCGGGTGGCCGAGTGCATCGAGGTGGTCATGGCTGAGAAGAAGGTCCAGAAGCGCGAGGCACGCAAGCCGAAGAAGGCCGCAGCTCCGAAGGCACCCTCCACGAAGAGCTAGCGCAGCCGGCGGAGCGGCACAGCGCGGGGGCTACGCGGCCGACGCGCTGTGCCGCTGGTGGAACTCCGGCGCGAGCACCCAGAAGAGCGCCCCGGCCACCGCGATCGTCCCCGCCGTGATCAGCAGCGGCACCTCGTACCCCACGCGGCTCGCGATCCAGCCCAGCGCGAGCGGGCCGATGATGTATCCCACGTCCGCGACCGACCGGAAGTAGCCGAACACCGGCGCACGGAGGTCGGCGGGCGCCAGGTCCGCGACGTACGCGGCCGGCGCCGGCCCGGACAGCCCCGCCCCCAGCCCCCATACTGCCGCGCTCACCAGGTACAGCGGGTAGGAGGTGGAGAAGGCGAACAGCGCCAGCCCGGCCCCGGCGATCACCGTCGCGGGTGCGATCACCGGCTTCCGCCCGAACCGGTCTGCGAGCGACCCCGAGAAATACACGGTGGCGATCATCAGGATGTTGACGAGGGTCAGCGCGTACCCGATCTGCGACGCCGACAGGTGCACCACCTCGTCGCCGAGGAGCGGGACGAGGGTGAACACCGCGCCCGTGCGCGCGACGAACTGCGCGAAGGACACGAACCCGATTAGCAGGAACGCGCGCCCGGCCAGCGTCTCGCGCAGCGTCCCGCTGACGGCGGTGACCGCGCTGGCCGTCGCGGTGGCGGTGATCCCGCCGCCGGTGCCGCCGCCGGCGGCCTCGCGCACCTCGGTCCTCGCACGGTCCGCCGAGGGCTTCGTCTCGCGGATCAGGAACATCGAGACGACGCAGGCCGCTGCCGAGAACACGGCGTAGGCGATGAACGGGGCGCGCAGCCCGAACTGGTCGGCGAGGATGCCCCCGGGCGTCGGTCCCAGGCTCACGCCGAGCAGGAACACCCCCTGGTACATGCTCATCATCCGGCCGCGATTCTCCGCCGTGGAGAGGTCGCCCACCATGATCTGGCCGCCCGTGATCACCGTGGCGGCCCCCAGACCGGCGAGCAGCCGGTAGGCGAGCAGCTGCGGGAGATTGCCCGCCGTGCCGATCAGCGCCGATGCCACCGAGGTGACCGCGGTGCCGATCACCAGCACCTGCCGGCGTCCCCGCCGCTCCGCAAGCTGCCCGGCGGGGACGTTCGCGATGAAGCGCGCGAAGCCGTAGATGCCGATCACGAGCCCGATGCTGCCCGGGTCCAGCCCGAAGGAGCGCGCGTAGGCGGGGAGCACGGGCGTGATGATGCCGAACCCGATCTGGTTGACGAGGATCAGCGCGCACAGGGCGATGAACGAGCGATCACGCACGGCGGGTCCCCTCGAACGGTCCACGCACTGTACGCGCTGATCCCAGCAGGCGCTGCTTCCGCGGCGGGCATGCGCGCGCTTCGAGCGCCGCCCGGTCAGGCGTCACTGGCGGCCCCTCATTGGCCCCGATTGGAGCGCCCCGGGCCGCCGGTCGCACATGTGCGCGCGGTGCCCGTCGCCGCTTTACAGATGTGATAAGTTGCTCGGTGGACGTGTACTTCTCTCACGCGGTACACGCCCTCCCCTCTGGGGCACGGGGGCCGCTCGTCGGTCCCCGTGCTACGTCCCGGCCCCCTCGCTCCGCGCTCTCGACGGCCCGCTCCTCCCCGGCACCGCCGCATCACGGGCGCGTTGAGCGGGCGGCGTACGCTGTCATTCAGAATCTCATTGAGGTTGGGGACGTCATTGAGGACGCGCGCATGAACTTCTGTCCCCGCTGCGGCACCGCGCTGGCGCTCCGCGCCGAGGGCGGGCGGCCGCGCCCGGTGTGTCCCGCGCCGGGCTGCGGCTTCACGTACTACGGCGACGCCTCCATTGGCACCGGGGCGGTCGTGATGCGGGGCGACGACGTCCTGCTCATCGAACGGCGCACCTCGGGCCGGACGTGGTGGCAGATTCCCGGGGGCTTCGTCGAGGTGGACGAGGCGATCCACGCGGCCGTGGAGCGCGAGGTGCTGGAGGAGACGGGCGTGGTCGCGCGCACGCTGGACGTGGTGGGCTTCCGTCACGCTGCGGGCGTCCCGGAGCGGCCGGTGGCGAACATCTACGTCGTCTTCCGCCTGGCCGCGGAGGGTGGCGAGCCTCGACCGGACGGCGAGGAGTCCTTCGCCGCGGAGTTCGTGCCGAGCACGCAGGTGGCCGCGCGCCCCGGCATCTCCGCGATGTCGCTGTGGGCGATCGAGACCGCGCTCGCTGCGCCCCGCTCGGGCGGGTTGAACCTCGAGCCCCCGCGCGAGGGGCTCCACCGCCCCGGTCACACGATCTTCCGGGCGCCCGTCCCGGCGCGCACTCCGTAGCCCGGAGCGTCACCCGGACGCCGTCCCCCGGAACCTTCCGCGCCCCCGGCTCGTCTAACGACCAGGCCTTCCACTGCCGCGAGGGGAACCACGCATGAGTACCACCACTAAGCGCGACGCCGGACGGCGCTCGTTCGCCCCGTTCCGGGCCCCTGCCGCCCTTGCCACGTTCGCTGTGCTCTTCGCCGCGATCCTCGCGACCGCCGCCAGCAGCGTGCATGCACAGGTGCCGCCGGCGCCCACGGGCACGCCGGTCCGCACGAGCGAGCTGGCGCCGATCGAGTCGGTCGAGATCCAGGTGCTGAAGTCGCTCCCGCCGCAGTACCAGGTGCTCGTCGTGTCCGGTCTCCCCAGCGGGTGCGCGGCGTTCGAGAGCATCAGCGCGCAGCGCACGGGCACGCGGATCGATGTCACTGTGCGCAACACCCTGACGGTGCCGCCGAGCGGAGCGTGCACGACGATCTACGGCTACGCGCAGAACGTGGTGAACATCGGCCCGGACTTCCAGCCGGGAACGACGTACACGGTGGTGGTGAACGAGGGTGCGCCGCGATCGATCACGAAGACGTTCACCACGGCCTCCGTGGCGCCGGCGCCGGGAGGCACGCCCGCTCCCGTTCCGCCCCCCATCGCCACGCCCCCCGTTGCCGCACCCCCGGTCACCACTCCCATCGCGCCGCTCCCGGCGAACGTCGGCACGGGTGGCGTTGTGCACTCCGGCGCGCGCGTCGAGGCGCTCGATGCGTTCGTGGGCGGCGGCGCCGTGGCCACGGCGGCACTCTTGCTCGCCATGCTGATCGCCGTGCGCGTGCCGCGGCGGCGCGAGCACTAGCGGCCGGGCTCCCTCGGCGCGCTCGCGCGGGCGGCCGTCCCCGCCGGTATAGTGGTCGGAGCGCGCCGCGTCCGCTGCGCGAGGGAATGCCGCTTGCCCGCTCCCCCGGGCCAGTCGCCTGTCCTGGATCTCCCCCGGCGACATCGGGTGGCAGTTGCGGAGGCGACCTTGGCGTCACGTTCCCCGGCCAGTTCCGCCCTCCTGCCGGACGGTCGTGTCCTGGCCTACAGCGAGTACGGCGATCGCGGCGGCGTCCCCTTCGTCTTCATGCACGGCATCCCGAGCTCCCGCCTGGCGGCGGCGATGATCGACGCCGCGGCGGTCCGTGCGGGCGTCCGCCTGATCGCCCCTGATCGACCCGGGTACGGGCACTCCGATCCCTCCCCGGGGCGCACGCTGCTGGACTGGCCGCGCGACGTGGAGGCGCTGGCGAACGCGCTGCATGTGCGCGAGTTCGGCGTGCTGGGGATCTCCGGTGCGGTGCCCTACCTCCTCGCATGTGCGGTGGCGATCCCGGAGCGCCTCACCCATGTCGCGATCCTGAGTGGGCTCGGCCCGCTCACGGAGCCTGGCGTCATGGCCGGCATGAACCGCCAGACGGCCGTGCTGTACCGGTTGGCGCTGCGCTCCCCCCGCCTCGGCCGGATGTGGATGACGATGCTCGCGCAGACGGCGAGGCGGTCGCCGTTGCTCGTCTACCGGCAGCAGCTTGCCTACCTCCCCCCCGTCGATCGTGCGGTGTTCGATGCCCCGGAGATGCGGGAGCTGCGGCTGGACGATTTCGCCGAGGCGTTCCGGCAGGGCGCGGACAGCGCGGCGCGCGAGGCAGTGCTGCACGTGACCGAGTGGGGCTTCAGGCTCCAGGACGTGGCGCTGGAGGTTTTCGTGTGGCAGGGCGAGGCCGACCGCCACCACCCGGTCGCCATGGGCCGCTTCCTCGAGCGGGGGCTCCCCTCGGCGCGAGCGATGTTCGTACCGGAGGCCGGCGCCTTCGGCTTCGTGGAGCGCATGGACGAGGTGTTCGAACGGCTGTTGAGTGTTCCGGCCCACGGGCACGCGGCGGTGGAGGCTGCGCGACCCGCCTGACCGCGGGAGGACCGATGGCTGACACGATGTGCCAGAAGTGCTTCGAGGGCCCGCCGGGCCGCTGCGCCTGCGCTACCGCGCCGAGACCCTGGGAACCGCCCGTGCCCGAGGTACGCCGCCGCCCCCCGCTGCCGCGCCCGCGCTGAGCCGTTCCGGGGGGAGAACGTTTTTCGGTCCGGCAACGTTAGAGATTTACCGGGCTGGCTCCCGGCTGCATGTGCACGCGCTCGTCCGGGTCGGGCGAGGCGTGCGAGGGGGACCACCATGAACTGCGCAACGTGCGGAGCGGCAGTGCATCCCGCCGCGGACTTCTGCCGCCTGTGCGGCGCGGACATCGTCCCGGCCACGCGCTCGGCGGCGCGCTCGGCGTGGCTCGATGCGCTGCGCGAGGCGCCCGCACGGCTGCGGGCATGGCGGCCACGCATGGTCGCGCCAGCCCTGCCTTCCCTGTCTTCCCTGGCCTCGTTGTCGCGCCCGTGGGTGTCCTCGTTGCGTGGCGTCACGCGGTCCCTCGCGGCCCCGCGGGTGAGGCAGCGCGCAGCCGTTGCGGGCGTCGCCATCCTAGTCGTGGCGCTCGCCGCGATGCTCGGTCGTGCGAGCGCGAGTGGCGACGGGAGCGCGGGCGGTGCGCTGGCGGCCGCGCAACGGGCGGTCACGGAGCGTGACGCGAAGATCGCCAGCCTCGAGGGCACGATCGCAACGGGCGCGAAGGCGCAGAGCGCGCTCCAGACCTCGGTGCAGTCGGCGCAGCAGGAGAGCGTGACCATGCGCGACGCGCGCGACTCCGCGGCGCAGCAGGTGACGGCGCTGGAGGCGAAGGTCCGCGAGACGGAGGCCAGCCTGAAGGATGCACAGGCGCTCACCTCGAAGCAGCGGCAGGATCTGAGGATCCTCAGCACCTGCCTCAACGGCACGGCGGTCGCGCTGGCCTTCGGGCGCACCGGCCGGTGGCCGTCCGCGGACGTCGCGCTGGCCGCAGTGGCGGACGCGTGCGCCGCATCGACGCCGCTGCTGCAGCGCTAGCGCGTCCGCTCCCCGTCCGCATCCGGGGCGGATCGAGGCCGGATCGAGGATTGCCGCGCTCGGCGCGCCCGAGCCTCGCGTCTAGCGGGTCGGGGCCGGTTGTGGCTCCGCCGTCGGGACCTCGCCGAGCGCGATGACGTGCGTCACCACGAGCGTGTCCACCGCATCGCGGCGGCGCATACCCAGCTCGATCACGCGTGTCCACGTCCCCCGGGCGGGCACCTCGTACGTCACGCCGATGCAGAGGCAGAGTGTCATCAGGGTGGGGTCCGCGCTGTGCGGCGTCGGCAGGTGGGGAGCGACCCAGAACCGGACGGGGTGATCCAGCGGGTTGCGGAGGACCACCACCACGCGCTCCGGGACATCCAGCGTCACGAGCATGTTGCCGCCGGCGATCTCCTCGCCCAGCTCGGGGTGCTCGCCCTTGGCGAAGGTCAGCGTCTGCCAGGTGGGCTGGTTCGCCAGCGCGCGGTGGAGCGTGATCTGCGCCGGGAAGGACTCCGGGAGCACCCACCGCACCTGCACCTGCGGGTTGCGCGGGGGCACTGCCGCGCCGCACGCGGGGAGCGCGATGAGCGCGGCCATCAGCACGAACTGCACGAGCGGCGCGAGCCGCGGGAGGGGCCCCCGTCGCACACGCGCGGTCACTCGTCGCATCGCATGAACCACATGCACCACTCGCAACTCCCCGCCCCGCACCGCCTCGATACTCATTCTGGCACGGCGAGCGCCTGCGTCCGCGCCGCACACGCAAGGGCCCCGGTCACCCGGGGCCCTCGGCGATCAGCGATCACGCGCGCGAGCGCGACCATGCCTCGAGGATCCGCGCTAGCCGCGGGTAGTCTCGATCTTCGTGTCCGTGCGGGCGCCCCACTCCTCCCACGAGCCGTCGTACACGGCGACGTTCGGGTAGCCGATGAGGTACTTCAGCACGTACCACGCGTGCGCCGCGCGAATGCCGCTCTGGCAGTACGTGAAGATCGTCTGGTTGTCGGCGGCCTTCACGCCGGCCGTGTCGTAGAGCTTCTTCAGGTCGGCGACCGGCAGGAACGCGCCACCCTTGTCCACGGCCTCACTGTACGCGACGTTCTTCGCGCCGGGGACGTGCCCGCCGATCTTCGCCGGCGCGCGCAGGTCGCGGCCCGTGTACTCGTCGGCCGTGCGCGAGTCGCACACGATCTTCGAGGGGTCACCGACCGCCTTCACCAGCTGGTCCATGCTCACGACGATCGCCTCGTTCGGCTTCGCCGTGAAGGCGTACTGCGTCGCCGGCCGCGTGGGCACGTCCTTGGTGACGGCGCGCTTCTCCGCCTGCCACGTGGTCCACGACCCGTTGAGGACACGCGAGTCCTTGTGGCCGTAGACGTCCAGGCTCCAGAGGATGCGCGTCGACCAGAGGCTGCCCTGGTCGTCGTACAGCACGATGGTGGTCTCCGGCTTGACGCCGGCCTTGCCGAGCACGCTCGCGATCTGGGCGGCGGGCGCCAGGTCGGTCACGCCGGCCTTGGCCAGGTTGAAGTCGGCGGTGCTGATCCACACCGCCCCGGGGATGTGCCCGGCGTCGTACGCATCCTTCTTGCGGAGGTCGAACGAGATCACGTTCGGGTCGGAGGTCTTGCCCGCGAGCCACTCGGTGGTCGCGACGCGCTCCGGCACCGCGTAGCCGGTCTTCGGCGTGGCGGTGGCGGTGGCCGTTGCGGTCGCCGCCGTGGTCGCGGCGGCCTTCGGCGCCTCGGCGGGCTTGGCCGGGCTGCTCGCGCCGCACGCGACGGCAGTCGCAGCCAGCGCCGCCGCGCCCAGCAGCAGCACGCCCCTCGGTGCCCTGAAGTTGATACTCATCGCTTGCTCCCCTGATTCATCGGGTCGGTGCCCTGCGCCGCGACCCGTGTCTGCATTGCATCGAAGCCGGGCTGTTCGAAGCCGGGCTACTCGTCCTTGAAGAGACGGATCAGCCACTCCCCCTCGCGGACCTCATCGATCTCGCAGCCGTAGCCGCGCTTCATCGCCTCGGGCGGAATGGTGGAAAGGGCGGGCGCGTGATCGGTCAGCACGTCGAGCGCGCGGATGCCGGGGTGGACCTCGTCCAGCTCCTTGTTCGTCCGCAGCATCGGGTACGGACAGATCTCGCCGCGCACGTCGAGCACGGGAACGGTCTGCGTTTCAGTCATCGGTCACTCTCCTCGACGAAGCCGGGGTGCCTCCCCGGCCTGCTGCTCGCTCTTCGCCACAGCCGCGCGCGGGCGGAGGGCGATGCGCCACCCCAGCTCCGGGTCGCGCCGGAATGACGACTTCACGCCGCGCACGGCGGCGGTGGGGACCACGTACTTGGCGATCACGTCGTGCTCGGTGGTGAGGTCCAGCGACTCGCCGCCGGCGGCACGCGTGATCGCGTCCTCGATCGCCGCGAGCGACTGCGGCAGCGATCGCGCGCCGAGCGGGATCTGCGTCACGGATGGCTGGTCCCCGGCCGCGGGCGTACCGGTCATACGAGCCTCCGGATGATCTGCGAGCCGATGAACGCGCCGGTCGCCATCGCGAGGCCGTAGACCCAGCCATTCAGCGCGAGCGACGGGATCGCGGAGTAGAACGCGCCCAGCGTGCAGCCCAGGCCGAGCCCCGCGCCGTATCCCATGATCAGGCCGCCACCGAGGGACTGGACGTAGCGCTGGGGCTGGCGCGGGACGCGCAGCCGGAACTCGTGGGCCAGCACCGCCGCCGTGAAGGCCCCGATCACGATCCCCGCGTTCAGCATGAAGCCATCGGTGAACCACGAGGCGCCCTCGGTCAGGACGGCGGCGCACCCGGCGAGGCCATCGAGGCCCTTCAGCAGGCCGACGGGGACGTGCGCGGCAGCGCCCAGGTCGTTGGCCCATCGCGAGATCTCGCCGACGACGCCCAGCGGGCGGTAGCGGATGAACAGCAGGATGTTGAGCATGGACAGCACCACGGCGCCCGTGACCGGCGTCCACTCGCGGCGGAAGACGCCGCGCAGCGCCATCCGGACATCATCGGCCACGCTGGCGGGCGGCGCGGGTTGCGCCCGGCGGATGTTCACGTTCGCCACGTACCGCTGCCGGCGCTCCCACCACAGGGTGCCCACGTAGATCAGCGCGAGGAGCGCCAGCGTGATCGCCAGTGCGCCGGTGTACCCGACCTGCGTGGGGAGCCAGACCTTGGAGTCCGCGACGATCGAGTGGTCCCACCACCAGTTCCACGTGCGGTTGAGCGCGTACAGACCGCCCATGACGCCCGCCATCGCCACCCAGGAGCCGAGGTACCCCTCGCCCATGCGGTAGAGCGATCCCGATACGCAGCCGCCTGCCAGCACCATGCCGATGCCGAACAACAGGCCGCCGACCACCGTGGCGACGCCCAGCGGGAGCACGTGCGCGTCCTGCGGGAGGCGACCGCTGGAGGGGTCGCCCACCATTGTGCCCATGATCATCGCGAAGCCGAGGCTGCCCACCGCGAGGCCAATCAGCAGGCCGCGCATGGTGCGCCCCTGGTGGAGCAGGAACATGTCGCGGAACGCGGAGACGAAGCACAACCGCGCACGCTGGAGCGTGAATCCCACGGCCGAGCCGACCGCGAAGAACGTGGCGAGCGACGTTCCCGCTCCCAGCGCGAGCAGGTAGATGCCCACCGGCAGCAGGAGGACGGCCAGGCGGCCCGATTCGGGGAGGGTCACGCGGCGCGCGGGGCGGGTGGGGGTGGCGGTCTGAGCGGTCATGAACCTCATTTTGTGGTTCATGACTTATCTGGTCAAGTTATCGGGAATATCCCGGACGGTCGGCGGGTGCCGGGCGGGCGCCGGTGTGTCAGCGGGGCGCGAGAGGTGGCACACGCGCCCTCCCGCTGCCGGAGTGCGGTCAGGACTGGAGAAGGATGCGCCCCCGCGCGACCTCGAGGCCGTCCGAGGTGAGGAGCAGGGAGAAGGCGGAGAGCGTGCTGCCCCCCGCGGTGCGCCGGCTCACCAGGCCGAAGCGGACGTCGATCCGGGCGTCCGGGACCACCGCGCGCTCCCACTCGAGCTCCTGGCCCACGTGCACGCAGGTCGCGGGGAGCGGCATGCGCTCCGTGATCGCGGCGAGGGTGATCGCCAGCAGGTGCATCGTCGCGATCGCCGAGCGGCACCCCGGCGTGCCCACGGACTGCCCGTAGTCCTCGACGTCTGCCGAGGTGACCAGGAACGACACCACGGGGAGGTCCCCCCCGACGCGCACGGCCTCGTAGTCGATCAGGTCCCTGGGTGCCAGGTCCCTGGGTGCGAGCACCAGGGATTGCGGGGCGCTCTCGGCCATCACGAAACTCGAACTCCTCGACGGGCGACGGGTACCATCTCAGCGTAGCGGCTCGCAGGGATGCGCGCTCGTGCGACGTTGCACGACGTGGCGGCGCGGGCGTTTGCGTACCGCTTGCCCGCGCGCCGACAATCGCCGCGGAGGCGCCATGGTCGCGACGATCTACGACACGCCCGACGCCGCGCTCGACGGGATCGAGGACGGCGTCCGTATCATGTTCGGGGGGTTCGTCACCTCCGGGTCGCCGGGCAACCTGATCCGGGCGCTGTGTCGCCGTGGGACGAAGCAGATCACCGGCATCGCGAATAACATCGGTTTCGGCGACGTCCTCGACGAACTGTGCGAGGGGGGCCAGTTGCGCGGGATGATCGCGACCTTCGCGATCCGCGCGTCCAGCACACAGACGAGCCGCTTCGAGGTGCAGTACCGCCGTGGCGACGTGGCGCTGGAGCTGGTGCCGCAGGGTACGTTCGTGGAGCGCATCCGCGCCGGGGGCGCGGGCCTGGGCGGCGTGCTCACGCGTACCGGCCTCGGCACGCCGGTCGCGGAGGGCAAGCGCACCCTGGACGTCGAGGGCGTGACGTACCTGCTGGAGACGCCCCTGCACGCGGACGTGGCATTCCTCAGGGCGCACCGTGCGGACCGCCTGGGGAACCTGGAGTACCGGGGCGCGCAGCGCAACTTCAACATGATGATGGCGACCGCCGCGGACCTGGTGATCGCCGAGGTGGACGAGATCGTGGAAGCCGGCGCCATCGACCCGGAGCGCGTGGGCACGCCTGCCGTGTTCGTCGATCGCGTGGTGCGCTGCGATCCCGTCGTGGTGCGCCGCTGATGGCCTCCACGCCTGCCGGGCTCACGCGCGAGCTGCTGGCGCTGCGCGTCGCGCACGAGCTGCGACCCGGGATGGTGGTGAACCTCGGCATCGGGCTGCCCACGCTCGTCCCGAGCCACCTGCCGGAGGATCACGGGCTGCTCTTCCAGAGTGAGAACGGCATCCTTGGCATCGGCGGGATCGTGGAGGACGCCGACTTCGACCCGGACTTCATCAACGCCGGGGGGCAACCGGTCTCGGTGATCCCGGGCGCGAGCTTCTTCGACTCGTCGATCTCGTTCGGGATGATCCGCGGTGGGCACGTGGACGTCGCGGTGCTCGGCGGGCTGCAGGTCGCCTCCAACGGCGACCTCGCGAACTGGTCGATCCCGGAGCGCGGCGGCGGCGCCATCGGCGGCGCCATGGACCTCGCGCGGGGCGCGAGCCGCCTGATCATCGCGATGGAGCACGTGACGCGCGAGGGGAGCTCGCGGCTCATGGAGCGCTGCACGTTCCCGCTCACCGCGCAGGCCTGTGTCAACCTCGTCGTCACGAACCTCGCGGTGATCGCCGTCGAGCCCGGCGGCTTCGTGCTGCGCGAGGTGGCCCCGGGCGTCACGGTGGAGCAGGTGGTCGCCGCGACCGCCGCTCCGCTGGCCGTCCCGCCCGGCGTGCGCGAGATGGTGCTCTAGCAGCACTGAGCACGCGCGCCCGGCCCGCCCGCTCGGCCCCGGCCGTCAGCACCGGCGGCTCGCACCAGCACCGCTAGTACAGGTGCAGCAGGTCGTAGATCGTGCTGAAGTCGTCCGTCCAGATCATCGGCGGCGGCGCGGTGTCCGGCCACGGGGCGAGCGCGGAAACGACCTCCGGGGCGTCGAGGAAAGCGCGGTTCGCCGTCACCAGCACCCACACGCTGGTGAGCACGCCGGTGGAGGGGTCCGCCTGCTCCGACACCCAGCGGACCTCCTTGCCCTCGGCCGCGCCGACGCCGCGCAGCACCGGGCTGAGGTCGACGTGGCGGTTGGAGATGTTCACCGCCAGCACGCCGTCGGGCTTCAGGTGCTTCCCGTACAGCTCGAACGCCTCGCGCGTGAGCAGGTGCATGGGCACGGCGTCGCTGGTGAACGCGTCCAGCACCAGCACGTCGAACTGCTGCGAGCCGTTCGCCTGCAGCTGCCGGTCGAGGACCAGGCGGGCGTCCCCGATCAGCGTGTCCACCCGCGCGCCGCGCGCGCGCGCGTCCGCCAGGTAGGTGAACTGCTGCTCGGCGAACGCGCTCACCGTGTCGTTGATCTCATAGAGCGTGAACGTGTCGCCTCGCTCGGCGTAGCTCGTCACCATGCCGGCGCCGAGGCCGATCAGCCCGACGTGCAACGGCTGCGTTCCCCGAGACGGGTGGTGTTGCAGCGCCACGCCGATGCCGCTGGTGGGGCCGTAGTACCCGGTGTGAGCGGCGCGCCTTGACGGTGACAGGTACTGGAAGCCGTGCAGGATACGGCCGTGCACCATCACTTGCATGGCGTTCTCGGGGTTCTCGGTGTCGTACGCGAAGACGCGCACCGTGCCGTAGAAGTTACGGGTCTGGCGCAGCGCCTCGCGGTGGGGACCGCGGGCATCGCGCACGAGGAAGATGCTCAGCGCCGCCGTCCCGATCAGCGCCGCAGCGCCGCCGCCCAGCAGCAGCGCGCGCGTGCGCCCCTCGGCGGCGCCGGGTTGGCGCGCGACGTCCAGGGCGCGCGCGAACGCGACGAGGATCGCGGTCGCGACCAGGCCCAGGTGGTACTCCCAGAACCCGGTGAAGACCAGCGGCGCGACGATCGCCACCAGCACGCCGCCCAGCGCGCCGCCCACGGAGACCATGAGGTAGAACGCGGTGAGGTGCCTCGCGGGCGGTCGCAGGCGGACCAGCTCGCCGTGCAGCGCGAAGCACGCCATGAACAGCGCGAAGGCGTACAGCAGGATCTGCCACAGCAGCGCCATGGTGACCTCGCCCAGCAGCCACGCGCCGATGCCGAGGCCCGCGGCGAGCAGCGGAATGTCCCGCACCGGGCGGTATGCCCGGTCATCGCCGAAGCAGATGATGAACGTCAGCAGGTAGAGCGCCAGCGGCATCACCCACAGCAGCGGGATCGACGCCACGTCCTGCGTCAGCTGGTTGGTGGTCGCCAGCAGCACCACCGAGGCGCACGCCGGGAGCGCCAGCCACAGGGCGACGTTGGTGGCGGTCACGGTGGCCGTGCCGCCTTCCTCGGTGGGGACGTCCGCGGCCGGCTCGTCCGGGCGGGCGCGCCTTGCGACGCGCCATGCGAGCACGCCACAGCACAGCACGAAGGCGGCGTAGCTCGCGGACCACAGCCACGCCTGCGACCGCAGACCGAGGAAGCGCTCGAAGACGATCGGGTAGCTCAGCAGCGCCAGCAGCGACCCGATGTTGGAGAGCGCGTACAGGCGGTACGGCGACACCCCCGGGTGGTCGTGCGTGAACCAGCGCTGCACCAGCGGCGCGGTGGAGGAGAGCAGCGTGTACGGGGCGCCGACGGTGAGCGCGAGCACCAGCAGCACGCGCAGCGTGGGATCCTCGCCGCCCTCGGGCTTCCACATCGGGTTGGGGATGATGGGCGCGGCGAGGACCGCGGCCCCCAGCAGGCCGATGTGCAGGTACCCCTGGTGGCGGAGCGAGAGGCGGCTGGAGACGAAATGCGCGTACGCATACCCGCCCAACAGCGCGACCTGGAAGAAGAGCATCGTCGCGGTCCAGACGGCCGACCCGCCCCCGAACCACGGGAGGATCGCCTTCCCGATGAGCGGCTGGACCTGGAAGAGCAGGAACGCGCTCAGGAACGTGGTCGTGGCGTAGAGGACGATCCGGCCCGGCCGCCCTGGCACCGCGCCCGTGGCGTCCGTCCCCGGCCGGGCCATGCTTGTCGCCATCGATCGTCTCCCCCTCGCCGGCTGCCGCGCCCACGATAGCGATCGACGCCCCGCACGGCGACCGCA
Source organism: Dehalococcoidia bacterium (assembly GCA_041674525.1). Classification (GTDB taxonomy): domain Bacteria; phylum Chloroflexota; class Dehalococcoidia; order UBA2979; family UBA2979; genus SHYQ01. The sequence continues at coordinate 28,620 of JBAYVN010000021.1, forward strand.
GTCCGCCCGGCGAGCTCGCCCATTCCGGCGGCGATCGCGGGAGGCACGAACGAACGTGCCCGGATTCCGTTACAGTCCACAACAGCGCGCCCCCACCAAGCGCACCTGGCATGCGACACCGCGCGCGGATCGCTCCCTTGCGCGCTCGTGCCCGCGGCAGCCGACAGGGGACGGCATGGCCCTCTCGACCGAACGGCAGCGCATCCAGCACCTGCTCCGCCGTGCCGGCTTCGGCTACTCGGCCGAGGAGCTGCGGGAGTACCTCGCCCTCGGGCTCGAGGGCGCCGTCGACCGGCTGCTCAGTCCGGAGCGCGTGGACGACTCGGCCGCGGACGCCGCCACCGCCGTGCTCCGCGACGCCGCGTTCCAGGACCGGCAGATGCTGCTCTCCTGGTGGCACTCCCGCCTCGTTCTCACGAGACGCCCGCTGCTGGAGAAGCTCACGTACTTCTGGCACGACCACTTCGCCACCGGGATCCGGAAGGTCAACGCCCCGGGGTTCATGCTCGTGCAGAACGAGACGCTGCGCGCGGGCGCGCTCGGCCCGTTCCGCGACCTGGTGCAGGCCATCACCCGCGATCCGGCGATGATGGTCTGGTTGGACAACCGCGCGAACGTGGCAAGCGCGCCGAACGAGAACTACGCACGCGAGATCATGGAGCTCTTCTGCCTCGGCGAGGGCGTCCTGTACACCGAGCGCGACATCAAGGAGGCGGCGCGGGCGCTCACCGGGTGGCGCGTCATCGCCTCGAAGCCGGCGCCGGACGCGAACTTCCCGGTGGCCACGGACGTGGTCTTCGTGCCACGGCAGTTCGACAACGGCGTGAAGACGATCCTCGGGCAGACCGGGCGCTTCGGGGACGAGGACCTGGTCCGCATCGTCACCTCGAAGCCGGAGTGCGCGGACTACATCGGCGGCAAGCTGTGGCGCTTCTTCGCGGTGCCCGAGCCGACCGGGGAGATGATCGCGCGCACCACGCGCGCCTACTTCGCGCACGACACCTCGATCCGCGAGATGCTGCGCGTGATCCTGCTGTCGCCGGAGATGTACTCGGACGCCGCCTACCGCTGGCGCATCAAGAGCCCCGTCGAGGACGTCATCCATCCGCTGCGGGCGCTGGGGCTGACGGGCCGCATGGCGCGCATCGCCCGCGACACGCAGGCGCAGGGGCAGGTGCTCTTCGATCCCCCCACGCCGGCCGGGTGGAACTGGGACGAGGCGTGGATCAACACGAACACGCTGCTCGCCCGCGCCAACCTGATGAACGACCTCACGCGACGAGGGCGTCCCGCGCAGGCCGTGGACGCCGCGGCGCTGCTCCAGGCGAACGGCGCGACACGCACCGCGGAGGAGGCCGTGGACTTCGTGCTCGACCTGATCGTGGGCGGGGACGTGGACCCCGCCACGCGCGCGCTGCTGATCGAGCACATCGGCGGCATGCACTACGACTTCGCGCAGGCGAACCGGTCGGGCGCGCTGCAGGGGTTGTTCTACCTCGTTCTGACCATGCCGCTGGCGCAGCTGGCGTAGGCGAAGCGCGGAGGATCCGGCGATGGCCACCGACGACGACACCTTCCTGACCCGGCCGATCGACCGGCGAGCGTTCATCCGGCGGGGCATCGCGTTCGTCGGCGCCGGCACGCTGACGCCGCCCGCGTTCCTCCGCGCGGTCTTCGACGACGATTCCCGTCCGCTGGCGGCCGCCTCGGCGGCGGAGGCTGCGGCGAAGCGCCACGTGCTCGTCGTGCTGCAGATGGCGGGGGGGAACGACGGCCTGAACACGGTGGCGCCGATCGGCGACCCCGCGTACTTCGACGTGCGTCCCGGACTCGCCATCAACCCGGAGGCGGCGCTGCCGCTGGGCCGGGGGCTGGCGCTCAACCCGGTGATGACCGGGCTGAAGACGCTGTACGACCGCGGGCAGGTCGGTGTGGTGCTCGGCGTCGGCTATCCGAACCCCAACCGGTCGCACTTCCGGTCGATGGACATCTGGCACTCCGCCTCGATGGAGGAGCACGCCGAGACGGGGTGGATCGGGCGGCTCCTGGACGCCACGAGGCACGAGCAGGACTCGCTGTGGCATGCGGTGAACATCGGGCAGGAAGAGGCCGCGTCGCTGCGCAGCCGCTCCTCGTTCGTCCCGTCCCTCGGCTCCGTCCCGGCGTACGTCCTCCAGACGGACGAGCGCTACCCGGCGGAGGGGGCGCGCCGCCAACAAGACTTCGTGCAGTTGCACCGCCAGGCGGAGGCGCTGGCGGCGCAGGCCGAGTACGGCGGGCAGCTTGCGTTCCTCTCGAAGACGGGCCTCGAGGCCTACCAGTCCACGGTGGACCTGCACGCGGCCGTCGGCGTCTACCAGTCGACCGTGACCTACCCGAGCACGCCGCTCGCCTCGGCGTTCAGGACGGCCGCACAGCTCATCACCTCAAACCTTGCGACCGGAGTCTGCTACATCACCACCGGCGGCTTCGACACGCATGCGAACCAGGTGGGGGTCCAGAACGGGCTGCTGGGCACGGTGTCGAACGCGCTCCTCGCGTTCTACGACGACCTGGCCGCGCTGGGCATCGCCGACGAGGTGACGACGGTGACGTGGAGCGAGTTTGGGAGGCGCGTGAAGGAGAACGGATCGCGGGGCACCGATCACGGCACCGCCAGTCCGCTCTTCGTCGTGGGCGGAGGCGTGCGAGGGGGGCTGATCGGCGAGCAGCCCGCGCTCTCCAACACCGACGCCAACGGCGATCTGAAGTTCACGACGGACTTCCGGTCCGTGTACGCCTCGGTGATCGCGCAGCGCTTCGACATCGACCCGAAGGACGTGCTCGGCGCTGGGTATCCCACGCTGCCGCTCTACGCATAGCAGCAGCGGCCCGGCGCCTCAGCGCGCGGCGGCGATCCGTTCGAGGAACTGCACGAGCACGAGCCCGCTCGCGCGCCACTCCGCGGCGCACGGCTTCCCGATGTAGCGGACGTGCCACGGTTCCCAGATGTACCCGGTGATCGTCTCCCCGTCCGGCGGGTAGCTGATCGCGAAGCCGTACTCGTGGGCGTGTGCCGTCACCCACTTGCCCTCGGCGGTCTGTCCAAAGGCGGGGATGAGCTCCCAGCCCACGGAGCGGCTGATGATGTCCGCCGTGGTCCCCAGCTGGTGCTCGCTGTTCCCGGGCGGCGCGCTCTCCCGCTTCGCCTGCGCCTCGCCGAGCTGGTCGATCCAGAACTGGAACGTGCGAGCCTGCTCCTGGTAGCTCCGGAAGCTGGACCGGATGCGCAGCTCGATTCCCTGCGCCTGCGCGGCCTCAAGCATCTGGACCATGGGCCCCGCGGCGATGGCGCGCATCGACTCGCCGGGGAACCCGGGCGCCGCCCACGCGTCGTTGATGGCCTGGAGATCGGCGGGACGGTAGTCGCCCGGGAGGCCGCGCTGCTTGTCCACGATGCGCAGGAGGAACGGATCAGCCGCCTTCGCGAAAGCCGCGCAACTGTCGCCGGTGCTGCTGGCGACCGGCTTCGGGGCCGCCGCTGTCGGCGTGGGGCCGGGCGGGGGCGTAGTGACTCTCACCTCGGCGGCGCCCGCGCCGCACGCTGAGAGCGCCAGCGCGGCACACCCGAGGCCCGTCGCCAGGATGTGCGACGCGGCCCGCGGCGCGGTGCGCGCCGAAGAACGTGATGCGATGCGTGTCACAAATCGAGCGTTCATTGCATTCGAGCCTAACAGCCCGGGACGATTGGGCGCGATGTGCAGCGGCGCCATCCGGACGGCCGGGCGTGCCGGTCGCGGGCCGGGGCGTTCTCCGGTATATTCCTTGCTCCGGCCGCGCTGCGGCCACAGGTGCTGCCCTCGGCGGGGCAAGCGCGGCGCGCACATGCGACCCGCTTCGGAGGCGTTGGCGAATGATCATGCAAG
>JBAYVN010000022.1:0-32170 GCA_041674525.1 Dehalococcoidia bacterium
CGTGGGCGCGTTCGTCTTCAACCACTCGATCAACAATTGGCTGCCCGAGATGCTGCGCAGCCGCGGGATGAGCGGCACCGAGGCGGGCTTCTGGGCCGCGGTGCCCACGCTGGTCGCGATCCCGGCGGCGCTGATCATCCCCCGTCTCACGACGGCGCGCTGGCTCACGCCCGTGCTGATGGGCGTCTTCGCGGTGTGGGCGACGGCGGCGCTGACGCTGCATGCCGCCGGCAGCGGCACGGCGTACTGGGCCGCGATGGTCGGCCTCGGCATCGGCCGGGGGGCGGCGACGCCGCTCCTCATGCTCACGCTCCTGCGTTCGAAGGCGGTCGGCCCCGCGCTCATGGGCGCGGCCGGCGGCCTGTACTTCACCGCGGGGGAGATCGGCGGCGTGCTGGGACCGACGCTGACCGGCATGCTCGCCGACACCACCGGCGGCTTTGGCTCCGGCCTGCTCGTGCTCGCCGCCGTGGGCGCGACGCTTGCGGTGATGACCCTCCTGCTCCGTGCCGCCTCGCGGCAGTCGTCCGCGCGCGCGGCCGACCCGGCGACCACCGCCTGAGTGCCCCCGCGGATCCGCGCGGGCACCATCGAGCGTATCCACTGAGGGCGGCGCGCCGACCACGCCGCCCGGAATTGAGGCGGCGGATCATGACCGGTACCCCTGAACTCGGCAAGTTCGAGCGCTACCTGGTCGAGGAGTTCTACGACGACTACCGCGCGGGCACGCTCCCGCGGCGCGCCTTCTTCCGCCGCGTGGCGTACATCACTGGCGGCATGGCGGCCGCTGCCGCCGCGCTGGCCGCGATGGGGTGCACCGGGCCCGACCTCCCGGACCCGACGGCGACGATCCCGCCGGCCTCGCCCACCCTGACCGGGACGCCGACGACCACGCCGCAGCCCACGCCCGCGGGCACGGTTGTGCCCGTGCCCGGGGCGAAGAGCCCGCTCTCCGTCCCGGACGGCGACCCCGCCGTCCGCGGGCGCGACGTGACGTTCGACTCGGGGAGTGCGCAGGCAGGCGGCTACCTCGTGCTGCCGGCGGCGGCCACGCAGGCGAAGCGCGCCGCCGTGCTGGTCTGCCACGAGAACGCCGGCCTCACGCCCCACATCCGCGACGTCGCGCGCCGCTTCGCGAAGGAGGGCTATGCGGCGCTCGCCGTGGACCTGCTCACGCGCGAGGGGGGCACCGCCGCCGTCGAGCGTGACCGCGTCCCCGGCACGCTGACGGGTGCGGGCACCGACCGCCACGTGGGCGACTTCGCGGCCGCCCGCCGCTACCTCGGCACGGTCGAGGGCGTCGACGGCGCCCGGGTGGGGATGGTGGGCTACTGCTTCGGCGGGGGCGTGACGTGGGCAGCCGCGACCCGGATCCCCGAGTTGAAGGCGGTCGTGCCATATTACGGCCCCGCGCCGGACGCAGCCGCGGTGTCTGCGATCAAGGCGGCAGCCTTCGGCGTGTACGCGGAGAAAGATGCGAGGATCACGGGCGGCATGGAAGCCCTCGAGCGGGCGCTGACGACCGCCAGCGTGACCCACCAGATGAAGGTCTACCCGGGCGTGGGGCACGCCTTCCACAACGATACCGGCGGCGCGTACGACGAGACGCAGGCGACGCAGGCGTGGAAGGACACCCTCGCGTGGTTCACCCGCCACCTGTAGCCGGCGGGGGAGCCGAGGCGCCCTCGGAGCGCGTCAGTCCATCCCCATCGCCCGCGGGGAGCGGCGTGCGCGCGTCCGGCCGCTGAGCAGGCGCTCACGCAGCAGCAGCGAGACGATCGCGCCGATGACGAACCCGGCCACGTGGGCTTCCCATGCCACGCTTCCCGTGCCGATGCTGAACTGGCCGATGAACCACAGCCCGAGGAACACGACCGACGGCACCGGCAGGATGCCGAGGACCCAGAGCGTCAGCACCCAACCCTTCGGGAAGAGCACGATGTAGGCCCCGAGCACGCCGGCGATCGCGCCGGACGCTCCGATCATCGGCTCAATGCTCGTGGGATGCAGCGCGGAGAACGCCAGCGTCCCGCCGATCCCCGCCACCGCGTACAGCAACAGGTAGCCGAGGTGCCCGAACGCCGCCTCCACGTTGTCGCCGAAGAGCCAGAGGAACCACATGTTCCCCAGCAGGTGCAGCAGTCCCCCGTGCAGGAACAGCGACACGATGATCGACAGCGCGATCCCCTTCTCCGGGAAGATCGCCTCCGAGCCTCTTGCGCCGCTGGCCCCGGGGGAGCAGGCGCCGGCCGCGAGGTCACGCGCCGAGATCGGTGTGCGCTCGATCACCTCGCACGCGATCGCGGCACGCCGGTAGAGGAACTCCGCCTCGGCGTCGGCGGTGGCGTGCGGCTGCCACGCGAAGAACGCCACGACGTTGACCAGCACCAGAGCGATCGTGGCGATCGCGATGCCGCGCGACGGGCTCAGGTCACGGAGTGGGAACACCTCGGGCTGTCGGGAGCGCGGTCGCTACGCCTCGGGGTTGCCGAGGTTGATGATGTGCAGCCCGCACTCGCGCTTCGTCGCCTCTTCCCACCACCACCGTCCCTCGCGCTCGTGCTCGCCGGGGTTGGTTGCACGCGTGCACGGCTCGCAGCCGATCGAGCGGAAGCCGACGTCGTGCAGCGCGTTGTACGGGGTCTCGTGCTCGCGGATGTACTGCCAGACCTTCGCAGAGGTCCAGTTCGCCAGCGGGTTGAACTTCACCAGCTCGCGCTCCGGCGTGGAGAACGCCGTGTCGATCTGCACGACGGGGATCTCCGCGCGCGTGCCCGGACTCTGGTCCCGGCGCTGTCCGGTGACGTACGCCCGCTTCCCTTCCAGCGCGCGCCGCAGGGGCTCGACCTTGCGGATCGAGCAGCATTCCTCGTGCCCGTCCTGGTAGAAGGAGAAGTACCCCTTCGTGCTCACCAGGCGCTGCAGGGCGTCCGCCTGCGGCGTGTACGTCTCGATGTCCACCTGGTAGCGCTCGCGCACCTGCTCGATGAACCGGTAGGTCTGCGGGTGCAGGCGGCCGGTGTCCAGCGTGAACACGCGAAACGGCAGCCCGGTCCGCGACGCCATGTCCACCAGGACCACGTCCTCCGCACCGCTGAAGGAAATCGCCAGGTCCGTCCCGTATTCGCGGAGCGCACGTGCGAGGATGTCCGCAGGGTGCACCCCCGCCAGCTCCAGGGCGGCGCGTTCGATGTGCTGCGCGTCTACGACCATGGCGGCTCCGTTCGTCGTTGCTCCTATGATACCCGCACCGGGCGTGCGATCTTCCGCGCGTGCGGGCGCCATGGAGCGTCCGTGAGGTACCCTGTACGTGCGCCGGGACGGCCCCGTGCGAATTCCCACCGCGCCCTCGACTCGAGCGCGCCGACGACCAGGCGAGGCGGCAGATGGCCCGGAAGCAGAACTACTCGTACCTCAAGTTCCAGCGTGACTCATCCAAGGCCGCCAAGCGCGAGGCGAAGAAGGAGCAGCGCGCGGCCCGCGGTGACGACGCGGACGGGCCGGCGGGTGGCGTGGATGCCCCCGAGGATCTCGACGCGATCCTGGACGCGCTGGTCCCCGGAACCAGCGGCGACGACGAGCGCGACGCCTAGTTCCACAGTCGATCGAGCGTCCGGCGCGAAGTGCCCCGGATGACGGCGCTCCCTGCCCCCGGCACCACCGAACGGTTCGCGTTGCCTGTCGGCGTCATCGGCGCCGGGCGGCTCGGCACCGCGCTGGCAGGCGCGCTGGCCGCCGCTGGCTACACCCGCATCACGATCGCGGCGCGTAGCGAGCTCCATGCCCGCGAGGCCGCCACGTCGCTCGGCGTCGAGGCGAGCACCGTGCCCGCGCTCGTCCATGAGTCGACGCTTGTCTTCCTCGCCGTCCCCGATCGCGCGATCCCGGAACTCGTCGGGAGCCTGCCGTGGCTGCCGGGTCAGGGTGCCGTGCATTGCAGCGGCGCCGTCGGCCTCGACGCGCTCGCGGCGGCGGTGGAGCGCGGGGCCGTCCCGGGGTGCCTGCACCCGCTCCAGACCTTCCCCGGCCTGGCGGTGACCGGCGACCGGGAGGCCTGCGCCGCGCTCTTCCGCGGCATCGCCTGCGGCGTCGAGGCCCCGCCGCCGCTGGGCGACCTGCTGCGCGGGCTGGCGAACGACCTCGGCGCACGCAGCATCGATCTCGCGGGCGTGGACCGTGCGCTGTACCACGCGGCCGCGGTGCTCGTCAGCAACGACGTCGTCGCGCTGGCGGCGGCCGCGGCGCGCGCGTGGGCGCTCGCCGGTCTGCCTCCCGGGGAGGCGCGCGAGGCGCTCGCGCCGCTGCTGCTCGCCAGCGCTGCGAACGCCGCGCGGCTGCCGCCGGCCGAGGCCCTCACCGGCCCGGTCGCGCGCGGGGACGTCGCGACCGTGGGGCGCCACCTGGACGCGCTGGCGCGGGACGCGGACCTGTCGGCGGTGTACCGCGCGCTGGCGCGGGAGCTGCTGCGGCTGGATCTGGGACTCGCGCCCGAGGTGCGCGCCGCGCTGGAGGCGTTGCTACGGGGGACCTAGTGTCCCAGCGGGGCGCGGAGCTTCCGGTAGTCCTCGAGCGCCTGGCGGATCACCTCAAGCGCCCGCTCCCGGCCCTCGAAGGGCTCGACCACCACTTCCTTCTCCTCGAGCACCTTGTAGTCCAGGAAGAAGCGGCGGATCTCGGACAGCAGGTGCGCGGGGACATCCTCGAGCTCGCGGATGTGGTCGAAGAGCGGGTCGTAGGTACTGACGGCCAGCACCTTGTCGTCGGCCTTGCCCTGGTCGCGCATGTGCATCACGCCCACCGGGCGCACGTACATCAGCGTCAGCGGCTGCACCGCCTCCTGCCCGACGACGATCACGTCCAGCGGGTCGCCGTCGTCGCAGAACGACCGGGGCACCAGACCGTAGTTGGCGGGGTAGCGGACGGAGCTGTAGAGCACGCGGTCGAGCTTCAGGAGCCCGCTTGCCTTGTCCAGCTCGTACTTGTTCTTCCCGCCCTGGGGGATCTCGACCACGACGGGCAGCGCCTCGTCGATCTTCTCGGGGTCAACTTCGATGTCGTGCCATGGGTGAGCCATGCATCCATCGTGGGGGTGAGAAGGCGCTCGCGCCAGCGGGTGCCTGGCGGCGGCGTGCCGGTCGTGCCGGTGGCGCGCGCGGGTGGTTCGTACCGCACCGGGCCTGCGTCCTGTACTCTGCAGGCACATGACCGCGCACTGTGCCGATGCCAGCCCGGGCAGCCATAGGCGGGCGCTGCGATGACCACGGCGCTCTCCGTCATCGCAGCGCTGCTCGCCCTCAACTCGCTCTACGTCGCGGCCGAGTTCGCCGGCGTCTCCGCGCGCCGCACGCGCATCCGCCAGGCCGCCGAGGACGGCAGCCGCGCCGCCCGCTGGGTGCTCGGCATGATCGAGGATCCCGCGAGCCTGGACCGCTACATCGCCGGCTGCCAGGTGGGGATCACGCTCTCCAGCCTGATCCTCGGCGCCTACGGGCAGGCGACGCTCACGCCCGCCCTCGCCGCGGCGCTCACCTCGTGGGCGGGGACGGGCGAGGTCGCCGCTCTCGGCCTCGCGGCCACCGCCACCCTGGTGGCCCTCACGTCGACTCAGGTGGTGATCGGCGAGCTGGTCCCGAAGTCGATCGCCCTCCAGTTCCCCACGCAGGCGGTGATCTACAGCTCGTCGCCGATGCGGCTGTCACTGTGGCTCTTCCGTCCGTTGATCGCGGTGCTGAACGGCAGCGGCGTCGGGGTGCTGCGCCTGCTCGGCACCCCCGCTGTGGGACACCGGCACATCCACTCGCCGCAGGAGATCTCGTTCCTGATTGCAGAAAGCCGCGACGGCGGCCTGCTCTCCGCCGACGAGCAGGATCGCCTGGACCGCGCGCTGCGCCTCGCCGTGCTGCCGGTGCGTCGCCTCATGGTGCCCCGGCGCGACATCGTCGGCGTCGAAGCGACCGCGACGCTGCTGGAGGTGCACCGGGCGCTCCTCGCGTCGACCTTCACCCGTCTGCCGGTGTACGAGGGAACGATCGACCGCATTGTCGGCGTGCTGCGCGCGAAGGAGGTGGCGAGCCGCATCGCCTCGGGGCAGGAGGGCCTGGACGCACGGAGCGTGATGCGCCCGATCGCGCACGTGCCGGAGTCGATCCGCGCCGAGCGCCTCGTCGCGGAGCTCCGCCGCCAGCACTCCGAGCAGGCCGTGGTCGTGGACGAGCACGGCGGGGTCTCCGGGATCATCACGCTGGAGGACCTGCTGGTGGAGGTGCTCGGCGTGGCGGAGCCGCCGCAGCCGGGCGAGGTGGTCCCCGAGCGCCTGCCGGACGGCCGCCTCCGCCTGCCCGGGCGCATGCGCGTGGACGAGGCCCACGACTGGCTGGGCGTGCTCTGGGAGGGCGAGAGCGACACCCTGGGCGGGATCGTCTCCGAGCACCTGGGGCACCTCGCCGCGCCGGGAGACCGAGCCACCATCGACGGCGTCGCGGTCGAGGTCGAGAGCGTCGAGCACCTCGCCGTGCGCACACTGATCGCCACACCGGCACCCTCCGCCGCCGGCACGGACGATCCGGACGACGCGAACAGGACAGATGAGGCAGGCAAGTGATGAGCAGCCTCCTGCCGATCGCCGTGATCCTCGTGCTGGTGTTGCTAAACGGCCTGTTCGTGGCCGCGGAGTTCGCGATCGTCGGAGCACCGCGCGCCTCGGTCGAGCGGCGCGCCGCCGCCGGTCAGCGCACCGCCGCCCGGCTCGCCGGCGTGCTCCGCGATCCGAGGCAGCAGGACCGCTACATCGCGACGGCCCAGCTCGGGATCACTTTCGCGTCGCTCGGCCTCGGCATGTACGGCGAGCACGCGCTCGCCGTGTGGGTCGAGCACGGCATCGAGGCGTGGGGCGCCGGGCCTGCGTGGCTCGCCGCACACACCATCGCCTCGCTCACCGCGGTCGCCGTGCTGACGTACCTGCACATCGTGCTCGGCGAGATGGTGCCGAAGTCGCTCGCGCTCCAGCACGCCGAGGCCACTGCGCTGACCATCACCCCGCCCATGCTGTTCACGCAGCGGCTGCTCTTCCCGCTGGTGGTCGGCCTCAACGCCATGGGCAACGGCGTGCTGCGGGTCATGGGCGTCGATCGGTCGCAGGGCAGCCAGGAGCGCTACTACTCCGCCGAGGAGCTCGAGTTCGTCGTGGAGGAGAGCCTGCAGGGCGGCATGATCCACCGCGGCGCGGGCCGCGTGCTCCGGGAGCTCTTCGACCTCGGCGCACTGACGGCGGAAGACGTCATGGTGCCGCGCGTGCAGGTGGACGGCGTGCGCGCCGGGGCATCGCACGAGGAGATCGCCGCGCTGCTGCGCAGCGACCCGCACACCCGCTACCCCGTGTACCGGGAGGACCTCGACGACATCATCGGAGTCGTCCACGTGCGCGACATGGTGGCGATGGTCGTCGCTCAGACGCCACTGCGCAGCAGCGTTGTGCGGGTCGCCCCCTTCGTGCCCTCGTCCACGCCGCTGGAGGCCGTGGTGAAGCGCATGCGGGACCAGCTCGTGCAATTCGCCGTGGTCCTGGACGAGCACGGTGGCACCGCCGGGATCATCACGCCGGACGACGTGAGCACGGAGATCCTCGGCCGCGTCGACGAATCAGGATCGCAGAGCGAGATCTTCGAGGATGTCGGCGGCCGCCTGCACGTGGCGGGGACGGTGCGCCTGGACGAGCTGGGCGAACGCCTGAACCGCGCCGTGCTGCACGCCGACGTGGAGACGGTGAGCGGCCTGGTGCTCGCCATGCTCCAGCGCCCCCCGCGGCTGGGCGACGTGGTGACCTACGAGGGCATCGTCCTGCAGGTGGCGCGTGTGGACGGGCGCGGCGTCGCCGAGGCGATCGTCATCGCCTCGCCACCCCCGGGCGAGGATGAGGAAGAGGGGCGCTAGTCACGCCGCGATCGGCTACGACGTCGCGCCCATCAGCGTCACCGCGACGGGCACCGAGAACGGGCTGGCGAACTTCGCGCGGAACGCGTCCAGCATGAACGCCGGCGCGCCGACGATCACCAGCTGAAATGCGCCACCCGAGTCCTGCACCCAGACGCCGGTCGCCTTCGCATCCGCTGCCGCGGCGATCAACTCGTCCACGGTGCCGCCGAGGAAGACCGCCGCCGCCTGGCCGTTGGTCGCGTTGAAGACCGGGGGGGTTGCGAACCCCGCGCGCACCGGGGCCGCCACGGCCACCGTGATCGTCGCGCTCGAGGGCGCTGGCGCCGCGGAGTTCGAGGACGCCGCTGCCAGGTACTCAGCGGCCACCCAGCCGGTGAGCCCGCCGCTGGAGACCTGCACCCAGTGGTATCCGTCCACCTCGGGCCCGCTCTGGGTGACGCGAGCGCCCGCCCCCGTGGGCAGGCAGCCCAGCACGGTGCCGGACAGGCCCGGTGCGCTGCGCACGCGCAGGCAGTCGCCGTCGGCCGCCACGCTCACGGCCGCACCCGGCGCGGGCACCGTGGTGATCGCCGGTCGCGGGGCGGGCGCCACGGTGATCGGCGACACGGGGGCCGGGGTGCCCTCGATGCGGTACACGCGCACGACGAGCCCGGGGTAGCGCGCGGCGATCTCGGTCGGCACGTAGTCCTCGCGGATGTGCACGATGCCGTCGAAGTTCATGTTGGAGTCGATCACGCGGAACTTCCCGCCGCCGAGGTTGTCCAGCACGATCGCGGTGTGCAGCCCCGGGTAGTCCACGTTCGCCGAGGTGCTCGCCGGGTTGGCGATCTGGATGAGGTCGCCGTCGCGCGCCGTCGCCAGCGGCACCTCGATGCCCCCGGCTTGCAGGTAGCCCGCGTGGTAGTCATAGCCGATGGTCCGCCCGACGGCGGCCTGCACCACGGCGCGCACCCAGAGGAAGCACTCGCCGCGCTGCTGGTTCACGGCGGCGAGCGCCGTGCGCGCGATCGCGCCGTAGTTCTGCGACGCGGAGGCCGTCTGCGCGGATGCGCCCTCGGAACGCACGAGCGTCAGCGACAGGGCAGCGAGCACCACCAGCAGCGCCAGCATCCGGAAGGTCGATCGTGTCATGCGGCCATCCTCATCGTCCTCACCCCGCCGATGCAAACCGAGCCTACCGGCTACAACGCCGCGACGCACCCTCGTGTTGCCGTTACATTCCCATCGCACCGGGCACGCGGGGCGGTCGGCGAGTGCACGACCGCGGAGCACCTAACCGACGCATCACTCTCACCGCTCGCGCTGCTCATGCCGCAGGGGGCGTGGAACTTCGACCGCGGGTTGTCGATGGTGCGCCCGTCGACCGGTGCCGGGCAGCGCGAATCTGGTTGTGCCCTACTCGGTGTGCCGATCAGGTCTTCGTTGCCGTCGCGGCCTCGGCTGGCGCAGGTAGCACCACCGGGACAACATCCTGCACGGGGACCTGGCCAAGCTCGGGGTCGTGCAGCTCGCGACGAGTCGCTCCGACGGATACGACCAGCGCGGCGCAGGCCACGGCGCCACCGACCACCGCGATCACCGGACCGAGGGCGGCCGCGAGCGCCCCGCTGAGCATGAACCCCACCGAGGGGCCACCTCCCGCGAGCATGCTGCGGAACGCCTCGACGCGTCCGCGCAGCGCGTTGGGCGAGACCGTGAGGATGGTGGTGTTGCGCGGCACCATCTGCACCGCGTTCGTCACGCCCAGGAGCCCGCTCGCGACCAGCGCCAGCCAGTACCACGGTGCGAGGGGCAGGATCGCGAGCGCCACGCAGTACGCGAGGACCCCGAAGATCGTGTACAGCCCCTTGTAGCGCATGTTGCCCAGGGACATCATCCCGGCGGCGCCGAGCAGGCTGCCGACCCCGGGCGCCGCGCTCAGCCAGCCGAAGCCCTGCGCCCCGACGCCCAGACGCTCGGCGAAGATCGGCAGCAGCGCGCGGTAGCTGCCGAATACGGTGGCGCCGAGGTCCAGCGTCAGCAGCGAGATGATCACGGGCCTGCTCTTCACGAACGTGAGGCCCTCGACCAGGCTGGTCCACGGGTTCTCGCGGGTGGGAGGCGGCGTCACCGGGGTGCGGATGCCGATGATCGCGAGCGTCGCCAGCAGGTAGACCGCGGCGTTCAACCCGTAGCTCGCCTGCAGGCTGAGGTCGCCGATCAGGATGCCCGCGAGCGCGGGACCGGCGATCTGCGCGCCCTGCTGAATCGTCGCGTTCAGGGCGACGCCGTTCACGAGCTTCTCGTGCGGGATGAGCATGGGGATCAGCGCGGTGCGCGCGGGCTGGGTCAGTGCCGTGAACGCCGCGTTCAGGAAGGTCACGACGTACAGGTGCCACACCTGCACGTCGCCCGACATCGTCAGCAGCGCGAGCGCGATGACGAGGCCGCCGTTGCCGATCTGGCCCGCCTGGATCAGGCGCACGCGGTTCGAGCGATCGGCGATCACCCCGCCCGCCAGCGACAGCACCATGTGCGGCACCGCGCGCGCCAGCCCCGTGAGCCCCAGCTGCAGGGCACTGCCCGTGAGCTGGTAGATCTGCCAGAAGATCGCCGTCTGCACCAGCTGCGCGCCCACGGATGTGAGCAGCAGCGACGCGGCGAAGCGGCGGTAGTCGCCGTACGCGAGCGCTCCAAAGGCCTCGCGCAGTCCGGTGTTGGTCCGAGCCATGCGGCCGCTTCTCTGCAGGCGCGACGCCCCCACGGCGGAGGTCATGCGCGCGCACGAAAGGAGGCAACACTGTACGACGCCCGGCGAGTCCTGTGCGCAGGGCTCGGCGCCCGGCCTGCACGCTAGTCGAACGTCCGGGCGGCAGCCTCCAGCGTGCGACGCTCCTCGTCGCCCATCGGCGCGAAGCGCGCGAGCGTCTCCATGTTCTCGATCACGCGCGAGGGATGGCGCGCCCCGGGGATCGCGACCGACACCCCGGGATGCGTCAGGACGTACCGCAGCAGGCGATCCGGCGTCACGGCACCGCCCTCGCCGCGCGCGATCTGCCCGCGCATGATGCTCGTGCGCCCCGAGCCGCCCAGCGGCCGCATCGCGATCACGCCGATCCCGCGCTCGTGCGCCAGGTCGATGAGCCCCGCGGTCTGCGGGAAGAACGCCGAGTACTCGACCATCACGGCATCGAAAGCCCCGGACTCAATGACCAGGCGGAGCACCTCCACGTCGTGCGTCGAGACGCCGAGGTAGCGCACCAGCCCGCGCGCCTGCGCGATGCGTAACCCGCCGAGCGCTCCGTCCTCCTGCATCACCCGCTCCCACGCGTCCAGGGTCGAAACGTCGTGCAGCTGGTAGAGGTCGATCGCGTCCACCTGCAACATGCTCAGCGAGCGGTCGACATCGCGCTGGGCGCCGTCGGCGGTGCGGCTGAAGGTCTTGGTGCCCACGTGGAAGTCGCGGCGTCCGCGTTCGCGGATCACCCGGGCCAGCAGGTACTCGCTCCCGGCGTAGTCCCGCGCCGTGTCGATGAAGTTGACGCCGCGGTCCAGGGCGGCGTGCACCGTAGCGGAGGCCTCGGGCGACCCCGGCGTGTCCATCGCACCCAGGCCCACGGGCACGAGTTCCAGCCCGGTGCGACCGAGGCGGCGGGTCTCCGGGTGTCGCACGGCGTCCTCCAGTCTCCATCATGCGGCATTCCGGAGGCGCGGATCGCGCGGAGGCGGTACCGTGATCGGCGCCACCCCTCCGGGCACGCCTGAGAACGCGAGGCGCCGGGGGACACGCGGGGCCGATCAGGCAGGACGGAGCACGCGACACCGATGCGAACCCGAACCGAGCGCACGCCACACCTGCCGAGCATCACCCGCACCGCGTGGCCGTGGCGCACCGCCTGGCCGTGGAGCGCCGCCAGCGTCGCCGTCGCCCTGCTCCTGTCGCTCGTCAGCCTCCTCGCGTCGCCCGGTCGCGCCTCTGCTCAGACGGCCGCCACCGACATCTTCGCGCGCGTCGCCCCCTCCGTGCCGGTAGTGGAGACGCCCAACGGACACGGCACAGGGTTCATGTTCGACGCGACGCACGTGATGACAGACGCCCACGTCGTCGAGGACTTCGACACGGTGAAGGTCCGCTTCCCGGACGGGGCGACGTACGGCTCCGCGCGGGTGGTCGCCCGCGACCGGATGGTGGACATGGCGCTGATCGAGATCGCGGGCACGCGCCCGGTGACCACCGTGATCGCCGCGCCGCCCACCGTGATCGGGTCCGAGCTGTACGTGCTCGGCTACCCGGGGCGCACCTCCACCTCGTCGCAGCCGGTGTTCAGCCGCGGACTGCTGTCGCAGGTCACCGCCTGGGACAACGCCGGGATGCACTACATCCGCACGGACGCCAGCGGCGAGCCCGGCACCAGCGGCGGCCCCGTGCTGGACGCGGCGGGGAATGTGGTCGGCGTGATCCAGTTCGGATCGTCCGCAGGGGCGTACATGATCGCCGCCTCGGCGCAAGACCTGCAGGCGCGCGCCGAGCGCCACCTGCGCGGCGAGGACGTCGACGGCATCTCGTTCCGTGTCCCGCGCGGGGAATCCGCGTCCAGCTTCGACGTGCAGCTGCGCGGCCTGCTCCACCCGGAAGAGTCGTTCTTCGTCACCCGCACGAGCACGACCACCGCGCGCATCACGCTGGGAGCCTCGCGGCTCACGGACACGGTCACCGTGAGCGTGCTCACCGCGGGCGGGGACTGGGTCGGGGGCACCGTGCTCGGGGGCAGCCGGATGTCCGCCACACTCTCCGTGCCCCTGGTGGGAGGTCAGACGTACTGGCTCAGCGTGTCCAGCGAGTCCCCCGCGCGCGTCAACATCCAGTCGAGCGTGCCGCTGGCGCGGTTGACCGACATCGACGACACGCGGGCCGCGCCGGGACACAACGCCGGGCTGATCGAGCACGCGAACGACATGGACTGCCGCCCTATCGCGCTGCGCGTCGGGCAGAAGCTCACGGCCCGCGCCGAGTCCGTGGGCTTCGACCCGCTGGTGCTCATCGCGTCGCCCGGCGGCGCGGTGATCTCCGGCGACTCCGAGAGCGGCGAGGGCGTGCGCGGGTCGGATGCGCAGGCCGTGGCGACCTCGGCCTCGCGGGGGGACTTCACCGTCTGCGTGGGCGCCGCCGGAGGGTTCAGCCGCGCGGTGGGGTACATGCTGACGCTGACCGCCACCCCGCCGACGCCCGAGACGGCGTTCTCCGGCGCCTTCGCCACGAGCCCGGCCCGCCTGATCACCGCGCGGAAGGACAACGCCACCATCACGCTCCAGGACGGCCGTGTGCTGACCATCGGCGGCACCGATGGGGACGCCGAGCTCCTGGCCACGGCGGAGATCTTCGACCCGGTGAAGGGCACCGTCACCGCGGTCCAGGCGCGCGACACGATCGCGCGGCGCGATCCGACGCCCGCCCTGCTGAACGACGGGCGGGTGCTGGTCGTGGGCGGAGTCTCCGGAACGGGCGTCACCGACGCGCTGTCGATCTTTAACCCCGCCGACGGATCGTGGGTCGACGCCGGCCCGCTGGCCAGCCCGCGCGTGGGCGCCGAGGCGGTCGTGCTGGACGACGGCCGGGTGCTGATCGTCACCGGCTCCGGGGCGGCGGCCCCGCTGGCGAGCGCTGAGATCTTCGACCCCGCGACGGGCCGGCTCACGCCGGCGGGCTCGATGACGGTCGCCCGCAGCGGCCTCATCGCGACGAAGCTGACGGACGGGCGCGTGCTGATCGCGGGCGGCCTGGACGCAGCGCGCAAGGTCAACCGCGGTGCCGAGATCTACGACCCCGCGACGGGACGCTTCACCGCCACGGGCGACCTGGTGGTCGCGCGGTACAACCACAGCTCCACGCTGCTGCCCTCGGGTCTCGTGCTCATCGCAGGCGGCAGCAACGGCACGGGGGACCTCGACCGCGCGGAGCTGTACGACCCGAAGACGGGCACGTTCCGCGCCACGGGCTCGCTGCAGGTCGCGCGGCAGGCGCACTCCGCGACGCCGCTGCCGGACGGCCGCGTCTTGGTCGCCAGCGGCGCGTACTACGCGGGCATCCGGCGCGACTCGGTGGTCGAGATCGGCGCCGCCGAGGTGTACGACCCCGCGTCCGGCCAGTTCACGTTCGCCGGCGCATTCCAGAGCTCACGGCAGCAATGGGGTGTCGGCGCCAACGGTGCGGTGGTCTTCATGGGTGGAGCGACCATGGTCGGACCCGTTGACGTCATCGAGTCGTACACACCCGCCTCCGTCCCGCCGCCGGGCGCCGCGGGCACGTTCGCCGTGGCGCCCGTGTTCAGCGACACCGGGATCGCGCTCGGCATCTTCGGGGGCGGCACGGGGGTGCAGCTGGAGGCCAGCGCGAAGGCCGCCGGTGCGGCCGGCGTGTGGGTCCAGGACGCGGGCGGGGCATGGCGGCTGCTGGTCGTCGGCGGTCCGCCGTTCCTCGGCGAGGCGTTCCGGGCGGCCTTCCCGCAGGGGCTCGCGCCCTCCACGCCCGTGACGCTCACGCGATAGCGGCACCGCGGGGGGATGAGGGAGGAAACCGTGCGCATCGTCGTCCTGCCGGGAGACGGAATCGGCCCCGAGATCACCGAGGCGACCGTCGCAGTGCTGGAAGCCGTCGACCGCAAGCACGAGCTCGGCCTCACCTACGAGCGGCACGAGGTCGGGCTCGTCTCGCTCAGCGCCACCGGCACCACGCTCACCGAGGACGTGCTGGCGGCCGCGCGCGCGGCGGACGGCGTGGTGCTCGGCCCGGTGTCGCACCACGACTACCCGCCGCGGGCGCAGGGGGGGCGCAACCCCTCCGGCGACATCCGCATCGCGCTCGACCTCTTCGCGAACATCCGCCCGGCGCGTTCGCGGGAGGGCCTGCCGCACTACGGCCGCACCCCCATGGACCTGGTCATCGTGCGCGAGAACACCGAGGGCTTCTACGCCGACCGCAACATGTTCCAGGGTGTCGGCGAGTTCATGCCCACCCCGGACGTGGCGCTCTCGGTGCGCAAGATCACCGCGGCCGCGTGCGAGCGCATCGCCCGCGTGGCGTTCGAGCTCGCCGAGACGCGGCGCCGGCACGTCACCGCCGTGCACAAGGACAACGTCCTGCACGTCACCGAGGGCCTGTGGCTGCGCGAGGTCCGCAGGGTCGCCGCCCAGCACCCCGGCGTAACGTACGAGGAGCAGCTGGTCGACTCGATGGCCGCGCTGCTGGTGCGCAACGCCGCGCATTACGACGTCGTCGTCACCACCAACATGTACGGCGACATCCTGTCGGATGAGGCGTCCGAGCTCTCGGGGAGCCTGGGCCTTGCCGCCTCGATCAACGCGGGCGATCTGCACTGCATGGCGCAGGCACAGCACGGTTCCGCGCCGGACATCGCGGGGCAGGGGATCGCGAACCCCACCTCGCTCATGCTCTCCGCCGCGATGCTCCTCGGCTGGCTCGCACGGAGACACGGCGCCCCGCGCTTCGCGGCGGCCGAGCGCACCATCGACACCGTCGTCAACGCGATGATCACCGATCCAGCCACGCGCACGCGCGACCTCGGTGGACCGCTCGGCACCGCGGCGTTCACGGCCGCGGTGCTCGATCGCATCCGCGATGCCTGACGCACGACGATGAACGACGGGAACGAGCAAGCCGCGCTGTTCACCCTCGACGAGGCGCGCGCCACGCTGGAATCGCTCCGCGACCTCGCACCGGACGGACTGCGCGTGCCGTTCAGCCGGGCGGACGTCGCGGCAGTCGAGGCCGCGGGCGTCGAGGTGAAGGGGCCGGCGCAGGGGCTCATCGACTTCCCGGCAGAGATCGCCGGCATCCCCGCGTACTGGTGCTGGCAGTCGGGCGAGGCCGGCATCGAATGGTGGCACCCGCGCGACACCGGCTTCGCCGGCCGCCGGCGCATCGAGGGTGATCCACCCGCGCGCTGACCGCACCACCGGCGGGCGTCGGGGCACAGACGGGAGGGTGCCAGCCTGGGCAGGCACCCTCTCCGCACAACGTCTGCGCGCGCCCGGTGGGCTAGCGGCGGCGCCCCGTCAGCGAGCGCGCCCCGGCGATCGCCAGCAGCGCGATACCGCCGAGGACCAGGGGCACCGTGGCATCCGGCCGCGCCTGCGCCACCCCACCGGTGCCGGACTTTGCGGGGGCAGGCGCCGCCGCGGTCGGCTGAGCGGGAGCCGCCTGCGCCGGCACGCTGAACGTCGTGCTGCCGGTGACGATGTTCCCGTCGGCGCCGCCGCACGCCTGGTGCGAGACCTGCCCGACGACCACCCACACCGTGTGCGGTCCGGCCGCGAGAGCCCCGACGTCCTGCGTGGTGCTAGCCGAGTGGATGATCTTCGGATCGCCCGTCGGGATCGGCGTTCCCGCCTTCAGGGTCTTCGTGGGATCGACGTCGACGAAGTAATGGATGTGGAACGACTGCGGATCTGCCGCTGTCGCTGGCTTGATGTTCAACGCCGGCGTGATCGTCGCCGTCACCGTGGTGGACGTTGGCGTGGCCGGTGGCGCGACCGTGATCTTCAGGTCGGCAGGGCACGCCGCGGGCGTGGTCTGCGCGGATGCGGGGGTGGCGCTCGCGAGGCCGGCGAGCAGCGACGCGCCGATCAACACGCCCGCCGCCATCCTCCCGAGTTGCCGAATCCCGGCCGTGCTGCTACTCCGGTTGCTGGTCATGCGTCGTTCCCTTCAGGCGTTCTTGCGCAATGTGTCGGCGC
Organism: Dehalococcoidia bacterium; assembly: GCA_041674525.1. Lineage (GTDB taxonomy): Bacteria > Chloroflexota > Dehalococcoidia > UBA2979 > UBA2979 > SHYQ01. The sequence continues at coordinate 16,666 of JBAYVN010000022.1, forward strand.
GCCAGGGCGCGCCGACACGTCACATTGCATCAACCGGCACTGTGCAGGTATCGGAAGGCATATGAATGTCATGCCGCGCCCTGATCACCTCGATCACCGCGCCTGGTCTGGCTGGCGGTGTCGCTCGTGCGTCGATGAGGCGCCCCAGAGCCGCACCGACCGCCATGCGTGCCGGCGAGCCTGATCGACGGCACGACCTCGCCCCGTGCGCGGTCGCCGCTCCCGGCTCGCGGTGTCCCGGGTGAGCCTGGCTGCCGGGCACACGCAGCCGGGGGCCGCGATCGCTGGCCCCCGGTGTGTCGAACAGGCCGTCGAACGTCCGAGCGCCTCGCTACGACGCCGCCTCAGCGCCGCCCTCCGCCGCCAGCAGGTGATCGAGGATCACCCGCGGCGTCGCCGGCAGCTCGTGCATCCGCACCCCCAGCGCGTCGTAGATCGCGTTGGCGATCGCCGCCAGCGGGGGCACGATCGCGCACTCGCCCACGCCCCGCACGCCCAGCGGGTGGCCGGGGTGCGGAACCTCCACCAGGATCGTCTCGATGTTCGGCGTGTCGAGGGCGGTAGGCATGCGGTAGTCCAGGAGGCTGCCGTTGCGCATGACGCCCTGGGCGTCGTACACGTACTCCTCGCTCAGCGCCATGCCGATGCCCTGCACTGCGCCGCCCTGCATCTGTCCCTCGACGTACGCGGGGTGCAGCGCCTTGCCGACGTCCTGCACGCAGGTGTAACGCAGGATCGTGACCTTGCCGGTCTCCGGATCCACCTCGATGTCCACGATGTGGCCGCCGTAGGTCGCCGCGCCCGTCGCGCCGCCGAGGTCGACGTGGCCGCTGATGTACCCGCCGGTCGACTGCTGGCGACCCGCCAGCTCCTTGAACGTCATCGAGCGAGCCTCGCCGGATGCGGTGCTCACGGTGCCCGTCCGGGTGTCGTACTCCACGGCGGTGGAATCCACCCCCCAGATCGCCGCCGCACGCTCGATCAGCCGCTGCTTGATCTGCGCGCCGGCCTTCAGCACGCTCGCCGAGATGCCGGAGCCGGTGCCGCTCCCCGCCGTCAGGCCGGAGAAGCCGATCGAGTCCGTGTCCACGTAGCGCGGCGAGACGTCCTCGTACGGGATGCCGAGGACCTCGGCCATCACCTGCGCTTCCACGGCCCGCAGCCCGCCGATGTCGATCGAGCCGGAGCTGAGGATCACGCGGCCGTCCGCGTTCACCGTGGCGTTCACGCTATGTGTGCCGGAGTTCGCGCCCCAGAACCCCATCGCGATGCCGCGACCGCGATAGGGGCCGCTCAGCTCGGAGCGGTAGTGTTGGCTCTCGACCACCGCGCGCATGACTTCCACGTTGCCGGCGACGCCCACCTTCGTGCCGTTCGGGCGCTGCGTGCCCTCGACGGCGGCGTTCTTCAGACGCAGTTCCATCGGCTCGATGTCGAGCTTGATCGCGAGCTCGTCGATGAGCGACTCGATCGCGAAGTTCGGGCCCGGCGCGCCGGGCGCGCGGTACGCCGCGTTGCGCGGGCGGTTGACCAGGATGTCGTAGCCGTCCAGGCGCACGTTGGGGATGTTGTACGCGGCGAAGGAAGTGTTCAGACCGCCGCCCACCGGCGCGCCGGGGAAGCCACCGGCCTCGTAGTACATGCGCGTCTGCGCGGCCACCAGCGTGCCGTCCTTCTTCGCGCCGATCTTGCACCACGTATACACGCCGGCCGCCGGTCCGCTGGCCTGGATCACTTCCTGCCGGGTCATGGTGAGCTGAACGGGGCGCCCGGCCTGCCTGGCCAGCAGCGCCGCGATCGGCTCGCAGTAGATGCGGTTCTTGCCGCCGAAGCCGCCGCCGATCTCCATCGGCGTCACGCGGATCAGACTCGGCGGCATCTCGAGGATCGTCGCCAGCGGGTCGCGCACGGCGGCGAAGATGCCCTGCGAGCTGCTCCAGATCGCCAGGCTCCCGTCCGGACTCCACTCCGCCGTCGCCGTGTGCGGCTCCAGGTAGCCCTGGTGCGCGGTGTCGTTGTGGAACTCCCCTTCCACGATGACGTCGGCCTGCGCGAAGCCGGCGGCCACGTCGCCCAGCGTGGACTGCAGGTGCGACGCCACGTTCGAGGGCGCGTCGCTCGCGCCGATCATCGCGCCGACCTCGGCGAGCCCGTTCTCGTCCGCCTCGCCCTGCACGGAGCCCAGCGGCTCTTGCGTCCGGATCTGCGGGTGGAGGATCGGCGCGCCCGGCTTGATCGCGTCGTACGCGGTCATCACCGGCGGCAGCACCTCGTACTCCACGTCGATGAGGTCCAGGGCGTCCTCGGCCACGTGCCAGCTGGTCGCCGCGACGGCAGCCACCGGGTGCCCGAAGAAGACGACCTTGTCGATCGCCATGAAGTTACCGATGAGATAGCGCCGGGCCACCCGGCCAGGGCCGGAGGGGACCTGCGAGTCATCCGGGTGGGGGAAGTCCTGGCCTGTAATCACGGCCAGCACGCCGGGGAGGGCGAGCGCCCTCGAGCAGTCGATCTTCTTGATGATGGCGTGCGCGTGCGGGCTGGTCTTCAGCCGCGCGTAAGCCATCCCCGGAAGCTTGATGTCCGCGCCGAAGTTCGCGTGCCCGGTGACCTTGTCGATCCCGTCAGGGCGAATCGGGCTCTGGCCGATGACTCGATACTCGCCAGCAGTCGTCGTCATGGGGCTGCGCTCTCCATCTCGTTGATCAAAGCAAAGGGTCCCAAGGGTTTCAACAGTAGCCACAGTGTCTATGCGTCAGGTTAACGCAGAATGTCGTAGCGGTCGCAGGAGCGACGGCGGGCAGGTGGCGGGGCCGCGAGTGGCGCCGGCAACGCACGATCGTGCCAGCCAGGCGCGAGCTCGCGGGAAGGCCGGGTGCAGGAGGGGCGCGCGAGGTCTGGCTGCTCTGGGCGCCTATGGGCGCTTACGGAGCGCTGAGCGGAGGAACGGCGTCCTCGGCCGGTGGCACCATCGGCCGGAGGATGACGTAGTACAGGGGCAGGGAGACGAGGAACGGCACGAGGTAGTAGATGAACCGGAAGAGCACGGACGCCAGCAGGGCCGTGCCGAAGGGGACGCCGAACAACGCCAGCACGCCGGCCTGCGACCCCTCCTGCACCCCGACGCCGCCCGGCACCAGCGACACCACCCCCGCGTTCATGCCGATCGCGAAGCCCGCGATGAGCACCGGGGGTCCCACCGGCACCCCGACGGCCTCCAGGCAGAGCCAGAACGCGAACAGCACGGCCGTCCAGTCCAGCAGCACGAGCGCCATCGGCGCCAGCGCCGAGGCCGGTCGCTCGCGCACCGACCGCGCCGCCGTCGCCAGCCCGATGTCGATGTCGACTAGGGCGCGCGCGATGCCTGTCGCGTGGGGCAGCGGGAACAGACCGGCGATCCGTCCGACGAGTCCGAGGAAGGCGAGGCGGGCGCGCCGCGAGACGAGGCCGACGGTCATTCCCGCCACGGTCACCACGCTCACCATCATCGCCACGCGCAGCGCCGCGGTCCCCGCGGGCGGCACGGTGCTGGACACCGCGATCGCCGCGAGACCGATCGGCAGGAGACCGACCATGACCAGCGTGGTGAGGTACGAGTGCAGGAGCGACGCCGCGAGCACGGTGCCGGGCGCCTCGCCACCCCGGCGGAGCAGAAGCACGCGCGCCGAGTAGCCCGCCACGCCCAGCGAGATCACGTGGTTGAGCGTCAGTGAAACAAACGTCACCAGCAGGAACATCGGCGCCGGCACCCGTCGCAATCCGAGGGTGCGCCCGATCAGCAGGAGCGCGAGGCAGATCAGCAGGTACGACGCGAACGAGCATGACGCGGCCAGCAGCACCAGCCAGACGCTGGCCCGCGCCGAGAGCTCGCTCAGATGGTGGCGGTCCAGCGCGAGGTACACCCAGCCACAGAGCAGGAGCACACCGAGGAAGGGGACCAGGAGCGCTCGACGGGTACCGCTGGGCATCGATGGCTTTCGGCGGGGGCTGTGGGCAGACGGGGCGCGACGGGCTGGCCGCGTTATCTTCGCACATCCACCCGCCACCGCCACGCTGCGCTCGTCCCGAGCGATCCCCGGCGGCCGGCAGCCGTGCCCGCGTCCGTGCCCGGTGGCTCCAGGGGGCGCGTGGCACGCCGATTCGCACGGTCGTCGGGGCCCCTGGCCCGCGGCGCAACACGCGCAGCCCAACACGTCCCCGTCCGACCTCGCGTCCGCCGCTGAGGCCCCACCCCACCATGTGCCGCCGCCGGGCCGAGACGATGACCGAGGCCCGAATCACAGGGACCCGACTGCAAGAAACCCGGCTGCAGAAGACCCGAGTGCGGCGACGTCTGCCTGCCGTACCGCGCTGAATCTACGTGTCGGCCTGCCTCGATCCGGATCCATCACAAACGCCGCGAAGCCGGGCCACGGCCTCCACGCGGACGGCCGCCCCCGCGTTGGTACCTGTGCCACCCGTACCTCGCATGGGGCCCCCCATGGCCGTGCCGTGATTCGCGCGGCCTCGCCCGTGGGGCCATGCACGAACAGCAAAGGAGCAGAACGCGCATGCTTAGATTCTGGAAATACCGTTCGGCGCTCGCCGTTACCTCGGCGCTGGCGCTGCTGATCGCGCTCCCGTTCAGTGCGGCCGCGCTGACGATCAGCACGATGTCGCTCCCGCAGGGCACGGTCGGCGTCGCGTACTCGCAGACGATCACCTCGTCCGGCGGGACGAGTCCGTATACGTACCAGGTCACGATCGGCGCGCTGCCGCCCGGCCTATCGCTGAACGCCTCGACCGGCGTCATCAGCGGTACGCCGACGACTGCCGGGACCTCCGCCTTCACTGTGCAGGTGACCGATGCCACCAGCACCACCAGCACACAGGCGCTGGCGATTACCGTGGGCACGTCGGGCACGCTCGATGTGACCTCGCCGACGCTACCTGCCGGTCAGGTGGGCGTGGTCTATGGCCAGTCGCTGACGGCCACGGGCGGCACGCTGCCGTACACGTGGTCCGCGATCGCCGGCGGACTGCCGGCGGGCCTGACACTGAACACCTCGACGGGGTTCATCAGCGGCACGCCGACGACCGCCGGCGCGTCTGCGTTCACGGTGCAGGTCGCCGATAGCGCGGCCCACACCGACACGCAGGCGCTGTCGATCATGGTCAACGCCGCGGGCACGCTCGTCGGCACCACGATGCCGCTGGCGAACGGCCAGGTGGGGATCGCCTACTCGCAGACGCTGACCGCCACGGGCGGTACGATGCCGTACACGTGGTCCGTGATCGCCGGCGGACTGCCGGCGGGACTGTCGCTCAACACCTCGACAGGTGTCATCAGCGGCATGCCGACAACCATCGGCACGATGAGCTTCACGGTGCAGGTCGCCGATAGCGCGGCGCACACCGACACGCAGGCGCTGTCGATCACGGTCAACGCCGCGGGCACGCTCGCCGTCACCACCGCCTCGCTCACGGCGGGGCAGGTGAGGGTCGCGTACTCGCGGACGCTGGCCGCCACGGGCGGCACGATGCCGTACACGTGGTCCGTGATCGCCGGCGGACTGCCGGCAGGACTGTCGCTCAACACCTCGACGGGTGTCATCAGCGGCACGCCGACGACTGCCGGCCCGTCCGCGTTCACGGTGCAGGTCGCCGATAGCGCGGCCCACACCACCACGCAGGCGCTGTCGATCATGGTCAACGCCGCGGGCACGCTCACCATCACCACCGCCTCGCTTCCCGCAGGGCAGGTGGGGACCGCGTACTCGCAGACGCTGGCCGCCACGGGCGGCACGATGCCGTACACGTGGTCCGTGATCGCCGGCGGACTGCCGGTGGGGCTGACGCTCAACACCTCGACGGGTGTCATCAGCGGCACGCCGACAACCATCGGCACGATGAGCTTCACGGTGCAGGTCGCGGATAGCGCGGCCCACGGCGACACGCAGGCGCTGTCGATCACGATCAACGCCGCGGGGACCGGGGACGGCGAGGTGTCGCTCCCGGGTCTCCACGGACTGTGCAACGCGATCGCGCGCGGATCCTACGAGGGGCGAGAGCACAAGCGGATGGCTCCTCCGTTCCAGGCACTCCTGGACCGGGCGGCGGCTGCGGGCATGAACCGTGACGACTTCTGCCAGAAAGAATTCGGAAGCTTTGCCCACGGCGCCGCGCGCGCTCATGACTCTGACCGCGGAGTGAAGCTCAGCGATGACGATGACGAGCGCTCGAAGTGCCTCGACGCGAACTCGAGCGCCAGTCAGTCGAACGCCAGCCAGCGGGCGCAGTCGCATTCAGAGAAGGCGACTGACCATGAAGCGAAGGGCGTCAGCATCCGCGGGAACAAGCGGTAGACGGCCGAGCCAGGTCCAACAGACGTCGGACAGTGCGGCCGGGCACGGGTAGCCACGTGGAGGGGGCGGGAGACCGTCCCCTCTGCCGTGCCGGCGCGAGGCGAGCCGGGCCCTAGCGCACAGCCCGCGGGCCGCTTCTCTCAAATGGTGTTCTCTCAAATCCATTGCGGAATCGGAGATGTTATCCACGCGCAGGAGTCCACCCGGCGAAGTTATCGACATCGTCGGATGCGGAATAGCGATGTCCTCCAGCGGGAATCGGACCAGCGCCCGCGAAGGAGCGGACGGAGCATCTGCGACGCGCATCGCTGATCGCGAAACTGCGATGCCGCGCGCATGGGCGTTATGCGGCTGACCGCAACCCCGGGCTAGGTTCAGTTGCACGTTGCAGGGCACGGCTCACGGGACGGATGGACAGCATGTCCACGCGGGATACGTCTGCGCACCAGGGCGCGCGCGGTCCGCAGCGGAGCATGACGCGCCACAGCTGGCGATGGCGCAGGGCGCGCGCTCGCCTCCGCCACAGCCGCCCGCTCCGCCCCTGGCGGTGGCCCCGGTATCTGCTGCTCACGCTCGCCGCCGCGCCGGTGGCCGCTGCTCTGCTGGCGGGTGCGGCGGGCTATCGCTACTACACCGATCTGAAGGCGCGGCTCCAGACACCGGACGCCAGCGCGCTCTCCGCGCTCGCCAACTATGGCGGCGCGCAGATCTATGATCGCCACGGCACGTTGCTCTATCGCTTCCCCAATGCCGCCGGCGGCATCCAGCTCCCCGTACGCCTCGCCGACGTCAGTCCCGCCCTCGTCGCCGCGACCGTTTCCACCGAGGACGCCTCCTTCTGGACGAACCCCGGCATCGACTTCCGCGCCACGCTCCACGCCGCCATGGACAACATCCGCCAGAGCGGCGGGCCCTTCACCGGGCGCGGCGGCAGCGGGATCACCCAGCAGTTGGCGAAGCTGGCGCTGCTCGCGCCTCACGAGCGCCACGACCGGTCGCCGGAGCGGAAGCTGCGCGAGGCGCTCTACGCCCTCGAGATCGACCGGCGCTACAGCAAGGAACAGATCCTCGAGTGGTACCTGAACGTCGTGAACTACGGTGGCATGTACGACGGCATCGAGAGCGCGGCGCAGGGCTACTTCGGCGTGCCCGCGAAGGACCTCGACATGGCGCAGGCGGCAATGCTGGCCGGGATCCCGCAGTCCCCGTCCCAGAACTCGCCGTACCTGCACCCGCTCGCGGCAAAGCAGCGGCAGGCGGCCGTGCTCGACCTCATGGTGCGGCACGGCGTCGTCACGCCGGAGCAGGCGAGCGCCGCCGCCGCCCAGCCCCTGCACGTGCAGCAACTCGACGAGTCGCTTCCGCTGCGCGCGCCGTGGTTCGTGGAGTTCGTGCGGCAGGAGCTGATCCAGCGCTTCGGTGAGCACTGCTTCCAGACGTGCGGCCTGTCCGTCACCACCACGCTGGACATGCCCCTCCAGGAACAGGCGAGCGCCATCCTCGAGCGGCACCTGGCGACGTATGGCGATCCGGTCGGCGTGCACAACGGATCGCTGGTGAGCATGGACGCGCAGACCGGCGAGATCCTCGTGATGGTGGGGAGCCGCAGCTACGACGACCCGACGCCCGCCATCCAGGGCGGGAACAACTTCGCCACTGCCGTGCTCCAGCCCGGATCGGCGTTCAAGCCGTTCGTGTACCTGTCGCTCTTCATGGCGCGCGGCTACGGACCGGACTCGATCATCTGGGACGCGCCCTTCGTCACGCCCGACGGCTACCGGTGCGAGAACCCGCCGATCGTCGGGCGCACCGTCGGGCCGATTCCCGTCCGGGTGGCGCTCGGCAACTCGCTGAACTGCGCCGCCAACCGCGCGGCCGCGGCGGCCGGCGTGAAGACCGTGATCGACACCGCGCGCGCGGTCGGCGTGACCACCCTCGGGGATCCGGGCCAGTACGGGCCCTCGATCGCGACGGGCGGCGCGAACATCACACTGGTCGACCTCGCGTACGCATACTCGACGCTCGCGCGTGCCGGAACCATGATCGGCACGCCATCCCTGTCCTCGACCTCGGACGGCATGCGCGTGCTCGATCCTGCGTCGATCCTCGAGGTGCGCGACGCGTCGGGGCGTGAGCGCTTCCGGTACGCGCCGCAGTCGAAGCAGGTCGTGCCCGCAGGCGACGCATACCTGGTCACCAACATCATCTCGGACTGCAAGAACCGCTCGCTGATCTGGGGCTGCGACTTCCCCGCCTTCCAGCTCTTCGATGGGCGCCCGGTGGCCGTGAAGACCGGCACGCAGCAGGCGCCCGCACTCGATCGCACGCTGGCGAACTGGCAGTTCATGTACACGCCGGAGGTGGTCACCGGCGGCTGGGTCGGGAACGCCGACCGCAGCACGTGGACCGATCGCAACGGCGGCGCGAACGCCGTGGGCTTCAGTGTGCGTGACCTGCAGAACGCGGTCCTCAAGGCGTACGAGGTGCCAGCGACGCCCTTCGCGCGGCCGCCGGACGTGGTGTCGGTGCCGGTGCGGGTCTTCGATCGGTCGCGCGGACCGATCGTGGGATGCGGCGCCGTCCAGCAGGGGCTCTTCGCGCGCGGCTCACAGCCGGACGTGAACAACCGCATCTGCGTGAACGGCCGCGTCCAGGTCCCGCCCGAACAGCTGGGGACCGGCGGCCTCGGACCGTACTTCCCCGACCCGCCGCTCGTCACGGTTGGTACGGCCGCCTTCGTGTCCCCGGCGGTGCGTGCGGTGGTGAGCGGGGTGGTCGCCGTGGTCGTGCGGCCCCCGGCGTCCGGGGCTCGCGCTTCCTCGTACCGCATCGAGTGGGGTGCGGGCGCGTCGCCGGCATCCTGGATCACGCTGCCCGGCATGCAGCAGCTCGGGGGCGGGCTCGTGCTGGCCAGCTGGGACGTCAGCGCGCTTCCCGCCGGCGAATACTCGCTGCGCGTCGTGCACGTCGACCTCGCGGGCCTCGCGCAGGCCGGACAGCCGATGGCATACGAGCAGGTCGCGTACGAGCAGGTGATCGCGTACCAGACGGTGCAGGTGGGTCAGGCCGGGGAGCGGGCGGCGCCGGTGGCGACACCCCCACCAGTCGCGACGCCGACGCCGGTCGCAACGCCATCGCGAGGCTCATCGCGCACGGCTGGCCGGTAACACCGTCGCGGGGGTGAGCCACGAGCGGCGCGCGAGGCGCCTGACCGGCTGCCCATCGGCGCGGCCTTCGGAACAGCGCGACGCGGTGGTGCGCATGACGTCCGCACGCGCGAAAGGGCCTCGACAGCGGTTGAACCGAAGCGCGGCGTGAGCCGGATGGCGCCGCTGTCGAGGTTGAACCGATCATGGGCGACGCGCCATCGCACACGCATGGCGCGCCGTGCCCGTCAATCTCAACTTCCGATCGACGCGCGCGGCTGCGAGCATTACCCGCCGAATCTCGCGCTGCACAACGGCGTCGCAGGCGCGCGAGGAGTGTTCGAATCTTCGGATCGAAAGCGCGAGATCGGAGACTCCAGCGCAACACCGTTCTCGCGATCGTCGTTGGTGTACGTGAGGCCCCCGGAAGACCAGATCCCGGGGGTCGGCGGGCCAGGCGCCCGTGCACCGACGAGAAGGCCGTCGCCGATCGCATCGCCGCCAGATCGTGGGCGATCGGGATGGGAGGCCGAATGCTCCTGATGTTGAGCCACGCCGCCTGCCAGCACATCGCGTACCTCTGCAACGAGCGGTCGTGGCGAGACACGGGGCTCGTTTCACAGGCAGACGCAGAAGCGCTGCGACTGCTGTTTGTGCGTGCCGCATTCGGCCGCACCGATCCGCTGATGTTCTCCCTCACCCGCACCCAGATCCGCGCGCTCGACACGCTGCTCACGGACACGGATCCGCGGGAAGGAAAGTTGCCGGATGGGACACCGGTCCTCGACCTCGTCGAGGCGATCTGGCGCACGTTGATTGGAGACGACGATGCCAGTGACCAGGACAACCACGAAGACTCCGTTGCCGGAACGGACGCGGGAACGCCCGTACATCGATCCTGACGAGGTGCGGTCGCCTGACACCATCTGCCCCCAGCAGCGCCGGGAGGAAGCATGGGACTTCTAGACATCGATCCGCGGAATGACCCGGGCGGGTACCCGGCGAACGAGCCTCCGCAGCGGTATCGCATCCGCGAGGTGGTGAGCCCGCAGGCGCCCACCGTGCGCTACATGATCCGGGGCACCGACGATCCCGAATACCGGCTGGGTCCCGTCCGCGAGCACCTGACGACGATCGCGTTCGACCCGGTGAATCACCGCTTCTACCACGCGCTGGCGGAGAGCGACCAGCTCTTCGCCGACCTCTGCGCGCGCGTGGTGCAGGAGGCCTGCCGCTGGTTCTTCGACCCCGGCTGGGAGCCGATGACCGGCGTCCAGGACATCACCCTGACGGACGGGCAGGTCCGCGAGTCGATCCGCAAGCTCGACCTCGGGGAGAACAAGCGCGAGGCGGATCGCGCCGGGAAGCAGCGGTTCGTGTTGTCCGATCTCCCATGGAGCCGCCAACGGGCGCTCATCGAGCGGCTGCACGCGCTCCGCCGTGAGTTCGGCTTCGAGAAGCTCGGCCAGGCCTGGCCGCCGCGCTCCGAGGTGGTGCCTCCGCCGCGGGAGACGGAGCCCCGGGAGATGGAGGAGTAGCCCCCGTCCGGACTCGGCAACCGGGGCGCCCGGCGGGCGATCGCCACCGGGCGCCCCGCCGTCGACGCCCGAGCGCGGCCCCTTCCTTAGCGACATAAACATGTGGTACGCTGGGTCCACCGCCAGGAGCCCGGAAGGGGAATGCCGATGCTGAAGGACCCGCATCTGGAGCGCATGCTCGCGGAGTATCGGCGCCGTGTGGGGCGCGCGAAGGACACCGATCGCGTGCCGCAGGCTGACGATGTGGCGCCCGAGAAGCAGGGCGCAGCCCCGGCCCGCTGACCTCCGTTCCCGGCACCTACCCGTGCACCGTCGTGCCCCGCGCCGCTGCGTGCGTTTGCTGCGTCTCTCTCCCCATCTCCCGTTCCCCGCGGACGTTCCGCGCGCACAGCGCGGACTCGGCGCCCGTGACCTCGAGGTCGCAGGACTTTCCTCTCGCCCGCGGGCAGCGACGAGTAAGGAATGGCGTCCGCGGGGACTCTTTGTCTTCAGAAGCCGCCTTCATGACCCGTCGCGAGGACGGTCGGATCGCGGTGCTCGGGAGGATGCCATGTCGAGGCCGGTGGAGTCCGGGGCGCCGGCTGTGGGGATGCCGGCTGAGGGGATGTACGAGCGCACCGTCCATGCGCTCGCCGAGCGTGTCGTCCCGGCGCTCGTGTCCATCGGATACGCGACATGTGTGCTGCTCGCGGCGCGGGCGGCCCACGCGGGGGGCAAGGACTGGACCGCGCTCGCCTTCTCGTCCGTCACGGCCGCGCTCTGGATCGTCTTCGGCGTCTCGTTCCTCATGCGACACCGCTCGCGCGGGACCGGCTGGAGCCTGATCGGCACGGTGGCGGTGTTCGGGGCGCCGCTCGGGGCAGCCGTCGCGACGGCGGCGGGAACCGACCGCGCGTCCCCGGCCCTCGAGATCATCGGGCTGGCCCTCGCCGCCGCCGGGACTGGCTGGGCGCTCGCGGGGATCATCGCCCTGGGGCGGTGCTTCGGCGTGCTCCCCGAAGCGCGAGGGCTGGTGACCCGCGGACCGTACCGGGTCGTCCGCCACCCGATCTACGCCGGGGAGATCCTGGCGCTCGCCGGCGTCCTGCTGCCGAACATCTCGTGGGCCGCGAGCGCGGCCTGGTGCGGCGTCGTCGCCGTACAGAGCGCGCGCGCGCGCGTGGAGGAACGCGTGATCGCCGCCGAGTTCCCCGAGTACGAGCGCTACGCGACCACCACGCCGCGGCTGCTGCCGGGCCTGCTGCGCGGGGCACGGCCGCAGGGGCCTCGCTGAGCGCGGGGGGCACAGGGGAGACCGCTCGCTGCTCGAAGCGCCGCGGTGTCTACCGCGCCATCTAGCGCGCCGGGCCATCCTTCATCGGGCATGCGCTCTCGGCGTGCTCGGGCAGCTCCCGATGCGCGGTCAGCCACGCCCGGCCGGCGTTCACGCCATGGCGGCGAGCCACCTCGACGGCCATGTCGATGCCGTGGAGGTGGTAGTCCATCCGCGTGCCCCACGTGCCCCTCTTGTTGTCGGCCAGCGCCATCTGCAAGCCTCCACCCCCCGAGCATTCCCCCTCGCGCGCGGCCCGCATATCGGGGATACCCCTCGACTTGCGGTGCGGGCGGTGGGGGTAGGGGCGGGGGAGGGCAACGACCGCAGTGCCCCTGAGCAAGGACCTCGAGCTTCATGAGATCCGAGACGACTCGCTCAAGGGCGGTTACCTCTGCTTCGTTGACCGCTGCCCAATTGCTCTCGTGGAAGAGACTGTTGCGGACGTCGTACGCGCGAGAAAGCGCCGCGTCGATCGCCGCGGATCGCTGTGGCGATAAGCTCGCGTGCACGATCAAATCGGCCGCGTAGTGGCCGATCCGTTTCTTCTGGTTACCAGGGCGGTGCCCAGCTTCGACCAAGGACAGGGCTGACCACCAGAAGGCCGAAAACCGGTCGACGAGGTCCAGTCGGCTCCACGCGTGGTGGTACCAATACAGGGCCAGCCGAATATGCGCGGGAAGTCCCGCGAGGGACACCCCGATGAATGGATCGAATTCGCCGCGCATCTCAGCGACAGATCGCGTCGTCTTCATGGTGTCGCCGTCGCGCCGCGGGTCAACAACCCCCGGCGGGGCGAAGGCGACGCGCCAGTCTCGCCCGCGGATCACGATGCGCTCACCATCGGGATCCCATGGTCCAGGGTTGACCGCGAAGAGTAGCCCCCAATGAATCGGAGTGCCGTCCCCGAAAGGGGTGCCCTCGTAGCACCTTGCCGCGTCAGCGAAACGACGACGAAGTCGGCGTGGGTGTCCTCAGTCATCGATCGCCCTCATCAAGTTGAGGTCGACCTGGGTGCCCACATGATGAACCGAAGCGCACGCTCGTTCATTTATCGAAGTGCCGACGGAAGCCGGTGAAGGGCGACGACAGACCCGGAGGCGCCACCCGGTCGGCCTCCCGCGTCGTGTTGCGGCTGCCGAAACCGGCACCCACGACGCGGCCCCGCAGGCGACCGAGTAGCGGCCGTGGCCGCTACTCGCGGTTCGGGCCACCGAGCATCTGCCCGGGAGTTTCACCAGAACATAATCAGGGCGAGAAGTGGTATCGTGGGGAACAGCGCATTCGAAACGCGCGACCTCAGCCCCTCGAGCGCGTCCTCCTACGCGTCCCCTCCTGAGAACTGAGACTTCGGAACTGCGTGATCCTCATGGATCGCGCGGAGCACGCCGGGCACCGCTCGGCCGGAAGCAGTACGTCTTGACGACCGAACCGACGATTGACGCCACGGGGATCCAGAAGATCCACATCGGCAACCTCGCCCTCGCCTCCAACGAGGCTGGCGTGCGCGAGTTGTTCGCCGTCCACGGCGAGGTGAAGTCCTTCGAGCGTCCCCTCGACAAGGTCACGAAGGCCCCGGGGATGTTCGCCTACGTTGAGATGGCGCATGCAGACGCGGCGACGGCCATCGGCGCGGTGAACGGGCAGGAGCTGGACGGCCAGGCGCTCCGCGTCACAGCCGCGAGACCGCCCCGCGCGTAGCACGGGAGCCCGCGCAATCGCGCGGGCGTTGCGCGCCGCGTGACGCGGAGGTGTCCGTCTGGCTGGTAGGACTTCGGCAGCCTCGGACGGATACCGATGGTCGCGCGGCGCGCCTCCACTCAGTGTGCAACACCTCGCGGAGAGTCACCCCATGACTCAAGGTGAGAGCCTCGGAGGTTGCGATGGTTCCAGAATTTGCAGAGAGCGGCAGCCTGATGCAGATCCGGATCGACCGTCTTCCGGATGCGGCGACCGAACAGGAGATCCGTGCGATCTTCCTTCCACACGGTCCTGTGCACTTCTTCAGCCGCCCGATCAACGAGATGACGCACCGCCAGGGACCCACGGCATACCTGGAGATGGCCACAACCGACGGTGCCGCAGCACTCAAGGCGGTCAAGGGCACGCGGCTCGGTGGTCAGGCGCTCTCCATTTCGGAAGCTACCCCGCTCGCACCGTGGGCACCTGATGCGACACGCCTCCCCCATTCACCCGTGCGCGGGCGCACTGTGACCGCCCCGTCCACGCTGGCTGACCTGAAGCGCAGCAACCCGGGCGACGCGTTGGAATAAGCCGGCATCGGCCCGGTGACGGCGCGCAGGCACAGCTGCGCGGAGCGGTTGGGCACGAGGAGCGACATGGAAACACCGAGCGAGTACGAGCGCGGCGCGATGGGTGCTGCGCACACCGCCAGCCAGCGAGCGACCTTCGACGAGATCGTCACGGCCTGGGCGACGGGAGCGGTGCCGCTCGCCGACGCCGCAGCCGCGTTGCGGGCGAAGATCGCGGCGCTGCCGGCCAGGCCCGCACCGGCGAAGCGCCGCTCGAAGTCATGACGCGCCTCGCCACCCGAGCGGCGGGCGACACCGAAGTTCAACTCAACCGGGGATCGAGGCGCGCCCGCCCCACCGGATCGGACCGCGGCTGAACGCTCCAGGCGCTGCGGGACATCCTCGAAGACTTCGAGGGGTCACACGGACACGCTGCCCGGACGGCACACGCGCCCCCGGCGTGGTACGGTAGTAGTGTACTCAGTTCTTCCTCGACGTTACGTCCGAACCTGCACGTTTCCCCGCGGTACCTGAGCGAATGAACGATTCCGCCCCTTGCGGGCGGAGTGAATACGCCGGTATCGATTTCTCCGGCTGGAAGTGTTGGACGTTGACTCAGCGAATTTACGTTGGAAATCTTTCTTTCGATTCGACCGAGCGTGATGTGTCCGAGCTGTTCGCGCAGTACGGAACTGTTGTCTCGTGTGCCCTCCCGACGGACCGCGAGACCGGCCGAGTGCGCGGCTTTGGCTTCGTCGAGATGGCCGATGATGACGCGAAGAAGGCCATCCAGGCACTCGACGGCAAGGACCTCGGCGGTCGTTCCCTCCGCGTGAACGAGGCGCAGCCCCGTGAGCAGCGCAGCGGTGGCGGCGGCGGTGGATACGGCGGCGGGAGTGGCGGATACGGCGGC
>JBAYVN010000023.1:0-32035 GCA_041674525.1 Dehalococcoidia bacterium
AGTCCCCGCCACCAGCGCCGTCGGTGCCGATGTCGCCGTAGCGGTGCCCGTGCACTCGCCGTTCGTGAACCACGAGATCGTCACGTTCCCGGTCGGCGTCGGGCCCGAACCGGATACCGTCACGCTGTCATGCACCGTCGTGCCGAGGGCCACCGATAGCACCGCAGCGTGCGCCGCGTCGTGGATCGTCGTCACGATCGTCGGCGTCAGCGCCGTGATCGTCAGCGGCTCACACGGGCTCGTGCCCGCGATGTAGTTGCTGTCGCCCGCGTACGATGCCTGGAAGGCGTACGAGCCCGCAGTCGCCGGCGTCTGCGTGAACGCCGTCACATCCACAGTCCCCGCCACCAGAGCCGTCGGTGCCGACGTCGCCGTAGCGGTGCCCGTGCACTCGCCGTTCGTGAACCACGAGATCGTCACGTTCCCGGTCGGCGTCGGGCCCGAACCGGATACCGTCACGCTGTCGTGCACCGTCGTGCCGAGGCTCACCGATAGCACCGCAGCGTGCGCCGCATCGTGGATCGTCGTCACGATCGTCGGCGTCAGCTGCTGGACGGTCACCTCGGACGTGCCGGTCGCCGTGAAGGGATGCCCACTCGTCGTGGCGAAGCCCGTGGCTGCGCCGATCTGAGCGGTCTGCGTCCCGGCGAGGCCGGCGTTCGAGTCACTTGCGGGCATCGTGCTGACCGTCGCCGTGCCCACGATCGTGCACGACGCGAGCGCGCCGCCCACGTTGGACGCGCCCAGAACCGGGTACGTCGCCGGGGCGAGCGGCATGAAGGTCCACAGGCCGGATGCCGCTACCGAGACGGTGAACGTCGAGCCGTCGCACGCGCTCCCCGCCTGCCCGGTCGCCGTCGCACCCGGTGTGAAGACGCCCGGGTTCTGGTCGCCACCGGTCTGACACGGCGGGATCGTCGTGGCGCCGATGTTGCTGCAGCTCGGGTACCCCATGATCGCCGTCAGCTGCACCGTCTCGACGTTCTCGGGACTCGTCGAGCTATTGGTGACGTTCAACTGGTAACCAACGATGGTTCCCACCGTGACCGGCGCGCCACCGTTGATCGTCAGGCCCGAAGACCCCTGGGCGGCAGCCTGCGCCCGCTGGCTCGTGACCAGCAGGAGCCCGGCTGCCGCGATGAGGGTGGCGGCAAGCACCAGCCACCTGTGTGTGGTCCAGTGCCGAATGATGTCGTTCACAAGCAGACGCTCCCTGTTGCTCTCATTCCGGGGTTCCTCTCATACCGGGCCGCCCGTACGATGGCCCGCTCGCTGCCGGGCAGCGAGGCGCAATTGGTGCGGCGTGAGGGTTTGCGAATGGCGCACGTAGTCCTTGCAGCGTCAGGCACACCACCTTTCCGGGTGCTTCGATGAACGTGTTCATCGGCACGATGCGGTGTGTCACCGCCCGGGTCCGCAAGATGCGGCTGATCGCGAGATGGACCCGGCAGTCGCCGCCAGCGATCCGCTGGAAGGTAACGACCCCATAGGGGGTCATCGAATAACGGAAACGCCGGATCGCATTGCAGGAGAGTCAGCGAAGCGTTGCAGTTCACCGCGCGCGGAGCGTCTCGAAGGCCTCCGAACTCATTCGCGGCTGCGGCGCGCTCGAAGACTTGCGCGAGTCTGCACGAGCGGCCCGGCCTGCAGGCGCGCGGATCGAGGAGAGCGCAGGGGGAACTGCCGCGGGCGATTCCCCCGCTCCGGGGTGTCTACGCCTCGTGCCGCTCGTACTCGCGCGAACGGCTGAGATCGGTGGCGCGTTCGACATCGTCGGGAGCGACGCCCAGGCGCAGCAGCGAATCGCGGATCATGGCGGCGGCTCCCTCGAACTCGGGGATGAACGTCACCGTCGCTCCGACCTCCGCGAGCAGGTTCAACTCGATGAGGCTGTGTGCCCGGCTCACGACGACGATCTCCGGACGCAACTCACGCGCCCGCTCGGTGGCGAGTCGCGCTGTCTCGAGGTCGGGCACGGCGATCAGCAGCAGGCGGGCCTGTGCCACGCCGGCACTGCGCAGGATGTCCGCCTGGCCGGCGTCGCCCCAGTACGCGACACGCCCGGCAGCCTGCAGCGACAGCACCTGGTCCAGGCTCGCGTCGACGTAGTGGTGTGGAATACCCACCATCTCCAGCGCCCCACCCGCCAGCCGCCCCACCCGGCCGGCGCCGATGATCACCACCTCAGCGGGATGCGCCGGCGACTCGCTGATCGCGGGGCGCTCGATGTCCCGCCGCTGCCACAGCGATCGATCCTGCAGCGCGCGCCCGCGCAACTCGGCCAGATGCACCAACATCGGATTGACGGTGATCGACGCGACCGCCGCGACCAGCAGCGCCTGGTACGTGCCGGGCGAGATGAGGCCATTCACCCGGCCGGCTTCCGCAAGGATGAACGAGAACTCACCCGCCTGAGCGAGCCCGGCCATCGCCAGCAGCGCTGTGCGACCAGACGTACGAACGAGCACGGCTGCTCCCAGACTGGCCAGACCCTTCACTCCGATGACGGCGAGCAATGCTGCAGCGATCAGGCCCGGAGACAGTTCGGTCGAAGCCGGGTTGACGAGCATCCCGATCGACACGAAGAACAGCACCGCGAAGGCGTCTCGCAGCGGCAGCACTTCGCTCGCCGCGCGATGGCTCACCTCTGTCTCGCTCACGGTCACCCCGGCGAGGAAGGCACCCAGTGCGAGCGACGTACCCGCGATCTCGGCGCCCAGCGCGATCCCGAGCGACAGGCAGACCACCGAGAGCAGGAAGAGTTCGCGCGAGCCGGTGCGTCCTACCAGACGCAGGACGGGCGGGACCAGGCGGGTCCCCACAGTGAGCGTGAGTGCCGCGAAGGCCAGCGCGCCTGCACCGGTGGCGACGGCGCCGGCCAGCCCACCACCGGAGCCCCTCCCGTCCGCGAGCAGCGGCAGGAAGACCAGCATGGCGATGGTCAGGAGGTCCTGCACGATCAGCCAGCCGATCAGCGTGCGCCCGGTGGCTGACCCCATCACGCCGCGCTCCTCGAGCACGCGCACGAGCACCACGGTGCTCGAGATGCTCGCCGCCATCCCGAAGACCACGGCCTCAGACGCAGGCAAGCCGGCGAGGCCGCCGAGGAGTGCAGCGGCGACGATCACGACCAGGACTTGCGCGAGCGCCGCCGGGACTGCCGTCCGCCGCGTCGCCGACAGCTCGCTGACGTTGAAGTGGAGGCCCACGCCGAACATCAGGAAGATCAGCCCCACATCGGCCAGCTGTTGCAGGGTTCGGGGATCGGCCCGGTACCCCGGCGTGAACGGGCCGATGATCAGGCCAGCCGCGAGGTATCCGATGATCGGCGAGATGCGGAGACGGCGCGCCACCACGCCCCCCGCCAGTGCGAGCGAGAGCGCAATCCCGACATCGCGCACGAGGTGGGCGCTGCTGTCCATGTCCCGCAGGATACCGGCCCCGCCCGGAAGCGCGTGGCGCCGCGCGGACGGCGACGGCCGTCAGGGGGCGTCGAGCGGGCCCAGGGCCGAGCGCGCTGAGACCCGGTGGAGCCCCCGCGAGGGCGCTAGACCGCGTCGCCGAGCAGGCCCGCGCGGGAGGCGAGGATGACCGCCTCCAGCCGCGTGCGCGCGCCGAGCCGATCCATCGCCGCCTGGATGTGGTTCCTCACGGTGATCGGGCGGACATCCATCACGGAGGCGATCTCGTCCGGCGAGCACCCCTCGGCCAGCAGCCGCAGGGCCGCCACCTGGCGGGGTGTGATGGCAACGCGCGACTCCGCGAACGCCGCGGGGTCGCTTCCGGGCTTGGGGGTGGGGTGGAACGGGCGCTGGTTCGGCAGGCGGGCACCAAGGGGCACCTCACCAGTGGCATCAACGCGGCGCACCATGTGGATCACACGTGCGCGCTCCTTGCCATCCTCCTGCAGCAGGATGGACACGCGTACCCGCGACGGGCCGGAGCACTCGGATGCCTGCGCCCAGACGTCGAAGTCCTGCGCCGGACGGCCGGTGCGGGCCTGCGTGATCACCGGGCAGTTCGGGCGGCAGAGCAGGGCGTTGCGGGGGTCGATATTGGCCAGCACCTCGTAGCAGCGGCGGCCGATGACCTGGTCACGAGGCCGGAGCTGCTGGGACGACCGGTCATCCCAGGAGACGATCCGCTGATCCAGGTCGACGGCGTAGAGGGCGTGCACGGCCGCCAGCGAGATCGGCGGCTCCGGCACCGCTGTCGTCTCCTCGACCATCCTGAGCACCATAGTCGCACCACCCTCGCCAGACTCGGAATTGGCCATTCGGCCGGCCGCCACTGTGTCCTGTGAGATTGAGTCTAGGTGGGACCTCCGAGGCGACCACCGACCAACGTCCTAGAGAAGGTGGGACGTTCGTCAAGAATGAGGTCGTAGTGCCCGGTAGTGAGCCGGCACCTGGTGCCGACACACCATGCGCACCAGAAATTCCGTTCCTACAGTTCCGGCTTGAGACCGGAATTCGTCGTTCCGGGCCGGGCGGAGGGCCCTCAGGGCGGCGGCGGGAGCGGACGGCGCGAGGCGCCGTCGTGGCCGCCGGACACAGCAGCCGCAATCCCCACCACGCGAGGATGAAGCGGCACAGAAACGGGACGGCAACTTGAACAGACACCTCACGATCGCGGGCGTCCTCTGGGTCGTGTTCACTGTGCTTTCGCTCTGGGGAGCGATGGCCATGAACCCGTTCCCCACCGTCGGAGCACAGGAAGCAACGCTCTTCGACCACGCGTTCCGGCTGATGACGTACATGGGCGCGCCCGTGTTCGGCTTCATGATGGCCGCGCTGATCTACTCCGTGCTGCACTTCCGTGCGAAGAACACGAATGCGGGCGCGCCGACCGAGGATGGCCCGCCGATCCACGGTCACGGCGCGATCCCGAAGATCTGGGTCGGCGTCACGACGGCGCTCTGCCTCGTCGTGATGATCTACCCCGGCCTGACCGGCCTGGCCGAGATCCGCGCCGACCGTTCACATGACGTAGAGGTGAAGGTCACCGGTTCGCGCTGGGTGTGGGCGCTGGAGTACCCGCAGGGGGGCTTCCAGGCCGACGAGCTGGTGCTGCCGGTCGGCAAGCGAGTGAAGTTCGACCTCACCGCCCCGGCGGGGGATGTCCTCCACTCGTTCTGGGTCCCGGCCTTCCGCCAGAAGCTGACCACGCTCCCGGGCCAGATGACCTACATGTACATCACCCCCACGCAGACCGGCGACGGGCACTCGGACGCGGCGTTCCGCGTGCAGTGCTCGGAATTGTGCGGCCTGCTGCATTCGCGAATGCAACTGAACGTGCGGGTGGTTGAGCAGGCCGAATACGACAAGTGGGTCGCCGAGAAGGTGAAGAAGTAATGGCCATCCTGCTGGGACTGATTCTCGCCGCGGTCGGCTTCGTCATCGGCACGGGCGCCACCGGGCTCATCCGCATGAGCCTGGGGCTGCCGTACTGGGACACCGAGATGTCGTGGAGCCTGGGGTACCCGATCGCGCTGCTCGGCTGGTTGGCCGGCGTCGGCGGCTGGAAGTACTGGGCGACCGAGTGGTTCGGGGGACGCCCGGCGATCTCGCCCACCGGCGTCTCGCGCTACTTCGAGTTCAACAACGACCACAAGGTGATCGGCATCCAGTACGGCGTCACGTTCGTGGTGCTGTTCCTGCTCTCCGGCCTTGCGGCGATGCTCATCCGCTGGGAGCTGATGCAGCCCGGCATGCAGCTCTTCACCGAGAACCAGTACAACTCGGTCATGAGCTTCCACGGCATCGGCATGATCGCCGTAGCCGTGGCGATCCTCATGGGCGCGTTCGGGAACTACGTGGTGCCGCTGATGATCGGCGCCCGTGACATGGCCTTCCCCCGCGTGAACGCCCTGTCATACTGGCTCGTCCCGCCGGTCGCCGTGATGCTGATCATCGCGCTGGCGCTCGGCGGCTGGGACAGCGGCTGGACCGCGTACCCCCCGCTGTCCGTTCTGAACAACTCCGGCCAGGTGCTCTTCAACCTCGCCGTCATCACCTTCGGCGTGGTGTCCATCATCAGCGGCATCAACTTCATCGCCACGATCGTGTACGAGCGCGCGCCGGGGATGACCTGGGGCCGCCTGCCGATCTTCGTGTGGGGCTGCCTCGCCGGATCGATGATCGCCTTCTTCTTCACGCAGGGTTTCGCGGCCGCGCTGCTGATGGTGCTGTTCGATCGCGTGCTGGGCACGTCGTTCTTCGGCGCCACCGGAGGCGGCAGCGCGCTGCTGTACCAGCACGCGTTCTGGTTCTACAGCCACCCCGCCGTGTACGTGATGGTGCTCCCCGCCTTCGGCATCATCCTCGAGGTGCTCTCGCACATGTCGAGGAAGCCGCTGTACGCGTACAAGTACGCGGTCGGAGCGATGCTCGGCATCGTGGCGCTGTCGGGCGTCGTGTGGGCGCACCACATGTTCACGTCCGGCATGGCGGACTACCTGCACGCGCCGTTCCTGGTGCTGACCGAGATGATCTCGATCCCCACGGGCCTGATCTTCCTGTCGGCCGTCGGCACCATCTGGGCCGGCCGGCTGTGGATGCGGACGCCGATGCTCTTCGCGCTCGGCTTCCTCTTCAACTTCACGATCGGCGGGCTCACCGGCATCTACCTTGCTGACGTCCCCACGGACCTGCACCTCCACGACACGTACTTCGTGGTCGCGCACTTCCACTACACGATCATGGGCGGCGAGATCTTCGCCCTGTTCGCGGCGCTCTACTACTGGTTCCCGAAGATCACCGGGCGCGAGTTCAACGAGACGCTGGGCAAGGTGCACTTCACGCTTATGTTCATCGGCTTCCAGTTGATCTTCATCCCGATGTTCCAGGTCGGCGTGCAGGGCATGAACCGGCGCGTCGCTGACTACCCGGAGGCGTACGCGGACACCAACTACCAGCTCTCCCTGTCCGGGTTCCTGCTGGGGTCGTCGTTCCTGTTCTTCGTCGTGAACATGGTCGTCTCGTGGGTTCGCGGGCGGCGCGCGGCAGACAACCCGTGGGGCGCGCACACGCTGGAGTGGCAGGTGTCCTCGCCGCCGCCGCCGCACAACTTCGACGAGATCCCCACGATCGAGGAAGGCGCCTACGAGTACGGCGTCCCCGGTGCGCGGCCGCATGCCCGTCTCACCGGCGCGGCGGACCGCGCGTAAGCAGATCACGCGCAAGCACCGAGGAAGGAATCAGAGATACACCCATGAGCAAGTTGAACAGGCAACAGGCCCCCGCCGAGGGCGCTGCGCAACGCACCGGGCTGAACGTGTTCGTCATCCTCGCCGTGCTGACGATCGTCGAATACATCGTCGCGGTGACCCTGGACTCCACGGTCCTGCTGGTGGCACTGCTCAGCGTGGCGGCCCTCGCCAAGTGCTGGGCGATCGTGACGTACTTCATGCACATCGCCCGCCTGTGGCGGGGTGAGGAGGCCCACTGATGGCTGCTGCAACGCAAGCCGCTCCCGCACCGCACGGCAAGGCGCACGCCGATCCCGTGGCGCACGCGTGGGAGCGCGTCAAGATCAACCGGCTGGGCCTCTGGCTCTTTATCTTCTCGGACGCCGCGCTGTTCGCGCTGTTCGCCGCGTCCCGCTTCTACCTCAGCGGGACCGCGCGCGACCCGCACCTGAACCAGATCCTGGGCCTCGGGATCACCTCGATCCTGCTGCTCTCGTCCGCCAGCGCGTACCGCGCGGAAACCGCGTTCGCGCATGGGAACACCGCGCGCGGACGCGGCATGCTCCTGGTGACGCTGCTGCTCGGACTGGTGTTCGTCTGCGGCGTTGGCTTCGAGTGGGCCACGGCGGAGTTCCCGGTGCACGAGCAGTACGGGACGGCCTTCTACACGATGACCGGAATGCACGCGCTGCACGTGGTGACGGGGCTGCTGTTCCTGCTGATCATCTGGGCGCGGTCCGGGGACGGTCACTACTCCGGTGGGCCGGCGGTGTGGCCCGTGACCGCGGTGATCATCTACTGGCACTTTGTCGACGTGGTCTGGGTCTTCTTCTACCCGACCCTCTACCTGGTGAAGTAGCGAGGCGAGCACTGAACCGCGCAGCCTCCGCGGAGGCCAGCACGCAGCACCCCTCCGAAGGCCGCCCCCTCCGCGGGGCGGCCTTCGTCTATGGCGGCGCCATCGCCACGTGCCTCGCGCTGTCGTGGCTGGTGGCGCTGGCCTGGTGGCTACTGCTACCGCCGGCCCGAATCGTCGCCCTCGATGTACCGCCGGGGACGGCGGCCGCGATCGCGCGGGGCGAGACGGTGGACGTGATCCCCTCCACGCTGTCACTGCACCGCGGCGACACGCTGGCGATCGCCAACAACGACGTGGTGGTCCACCGCGTCGGCCTGGCCTCAATCCCCCCGGGGACCACCGCGCGCATCCTCGTGGACGCGGCGCTCCTGAACGCCCCGGCGCTGCTGTGCACCATCCACCCCAGCGGCAGCCTCGGCGTGTCCGAGCTCGCCCGACCGGGGATCGAGGCGACCCTGATCCCGATGCTCATCGGGGGCGTGCCGACGGCGTTCGCGGTGGTGGTCGCGATCATGGTGATGCGGCGGCTGGGAGACACGGGCGACACCCGGGGCTCCGGCCCGCCCCCCGCATAGCCCCGCGGGGTTGCCTCGCGCCCTCCGCGCGGAGAGACTGGGAGACGGACAGGAGCCCCCGCCATGAGCATGGGTGGACCCACCGACGAGGATCGCGCGCGCGTCTCGCCAGAGAACCTGGCGAAGATGGAGAAGTTCGTCGCCAACTTCGCGGAGAAGTCCGGCTCCTACCTCCACCCGCAGCGCGAGATCACGGACTTCCTCGTCATCGGCCTCGCCAAGAACATCGACGAGGTCGGGCGCCCGCTGTGCCCGTGCATGTTCTTCGAGGACAAGCAGGCGGAGATCGAGCGGAAGGTCTGGATCTGCCCGTGCGAGGAGATGCAGCGGTGGAAGTACTGCCACTGACTGCTCTTCTGCGATGCGGAAGGTCTTCCCATCACCGAATACCTGCCAGAGGACCACGAGGGCCGCGAGGCCTACGGGCTGCGCACTGACCCGCACCCGGACA
The DNA here is from genome assembly GCA_041674525.1 of Dehalococcoidia bacterium. Taxonomy (GTDB): domain Bacteria; phylum Chloroflexota; class Dehalococcoidia; order UBA2979; family UBA2979; genus SHYQ01. The sequence continues at coordinate 9,075 of JBAYVN010000023.1, forward strand.
AGGGGCGCGCCCTGGGCCGCCTGGAGGAGAAGCAGGGGCGCTTCGTGGGCAAGGGGCGGCGCGCCGTGGACGGCGCCGGGGAGCCCGGCGGCGACGACGATCCGCCCGGCCCGCGGACCATCCCCCTGGGCGGCGGCTAGCGCGCTGCGGGGTGCCGGAGACGCAACACGGGGCGGCCTTAGGGCCGCCCCGTCTGTGCATCCCTGGGCATGGCCGGGCATCCCGGGCATCCCGATCGAGTGCGCTCCGACCCCGAGGCTGCGCAGCCCGAGGCTACGCCAGGGCGGCCTCGAGGTGCTTCGCCAGGTCGCTCTTCGGGCGGAAGCCGACGACCTGCCCAACCGCCTGGCCGCCCTTGAAGATGAGCAGCGTCGGGATCGAGCGGATGCCGTACTTGCCGGAGACCGCGGGGTTCTCGTCGGTGTTCAGCTTCACGAACTTCACGCGACCGTCGTAGTCGCTGGAGAGTTCCTCCACCACCGGGGCCACCATGCGGCAGGGACCACACCAGGGAGCCCAGAAGTCCACCAGCACCGGCTGGTCGCTCTTGAGCACGTCCTGCTCGAACGTGGCGTCCGAGGTGTCCGTGGGGTGAGCCATGCTGCCGTTCCTTCCCTCTACGCGCTCTCTGCGCGGGCGCGCCCGTCGCGACGCGCATCTCTGCATGCTTGATGCTTGCTCGACCGTCCATAGTCTCCGCAGACTGCCCACGCCGTGGTGGCGAGCGCATGGCCGGGTGCCGGGCGGTGGCTTTCGAGCCGTTGACACCGGATCTGCGGGACGGGTAACATCGTATATACCCCTACCGGGTATGTCAACCGCTCCCCCGCCCTCCCCGGGCCGGCGGAGACGAGGTGCGCCATGGCCAACGCCAACGACCAGCTGATCGCCCGCCTGCGCCGCATCGAGGGCCAGGTGCGCGGCATTGCCCGCATGCTGGACGACCAGCGCTCCTGCGAGGACGTGGTCACCCAGCTGATGGCGGTGCGCTCCAGCATCGACACGGTCGGCGCCGTGGTGCTGGACAGTCACCTCGCGGAATGCGTCTCGGGGCGCAGCGCCGAGGAGCAGATCGTGGCGCTGCGCGACGCCATGCGATTGTGGTGGCGATTCGCCCCTGCAGCGGGCGGCGTGGGCGCGGACCCCTCCACGGTGGGCGCGCTGTCTCCCCTGCCGGTGCCCGGGGAGACCCGCTAGATCACGCGCCGGGACCACCGGCACGGGCATCTTCGGCGCCCGCGTCACCGGTGGGAGCCTCGGGCGCGGGCGAACTGACCTCACCACGCGGCGCACGACCCTCCGCGATCGCGGCGCGGAGCGCAGTCATCATCCCCTGCTCGACCGCGTGGTGCGCCGAGCGGACGGCGCTGGCCACCGCGGCCTCATCGCTGCGCCCGTGGCCCACGAAGACCGCGCCATCCACGCCCAGCAGCGGCACCGCCCCGTAGCGCCGGTAATCCAGGCGCGCCCTCACGCCGCGCAGGGCGGGGAGGAGCAGCGCGCCCCCGATCTTCGATCGCCACGAGGAGCGCGCCGCCGCACGCATTTCATCGAACAGCAGCTGCACGAGGCCCTCGGCGAGCTTCAGGACCACGTTGCCGGTGAAGCCGTCCGTGACGATCACATCGGCGTGGCCGGAGAGGATGTCGCGGCTCTCCAGGTTGCCGATGAAGCGCAGGCCCGGCTCTGCGGCCAGCGCCTGGTGCGCCTCCACGACGAGCATCGACCCCTTCGACGGCTCCTCACCGATCGAGAGGATCGCGACGCGCGGCTGCTGGATGTCGTGCACGGATCGCATGTACGCCGCGCCGAGGTGCGCGAACTGGACGAGGTGCGACGAGCGGGCGTCAGCATTCGCGCCGACATCCAGCAGCATCACCGGGCCGCCCTGACCTGGCAACACCGCACTCAGCGCCGGGCGCTCCACGCCGTGCAGGCGGCCCAGGACGACGAGGCCCGTGGCCATGGCCGCGCCCGTGTTGCCGATGGTGACGAAGGCGTCGGCCTCGTGGTGCCGGACCATCCCGGTGCCGACGTACATCGACGTCTCGCGCGCGCGACGGGCTTCCTTCGCGGCGTGATCGCCCATGGCCACCACATCCGAAGCGTGGCGGATGTGCAGGGTCGGCGGGTTCGCGTTGCGGCGCGTCAGCTCCGCGCGCAGCGTGGCCTCGTCACCGACCAGCGTGACCTCGATGCCCTCCGCGGCGGCGATCAGCGCGCCGCCCACGGTCTCGCGCGGCCCCAGGTCGCCGCCCATCGCGTCCAGCGCGATCATGCCGCGGTCACCCGGCGTCGACGTCGGCCATCGTCGAGTACGGCGGCGTCGAGTACGGCGGCAAGGGCTCGCCGGCATGCTGGAGGAGCACGATCATGCGCTCCGAGAAGTCGCCGAAGGGTGTGAACTCGTAGTCGCCGAACGTGGCCACGGTGCGCAGCCCCGCGAGGCGGCCCGCCAGCGTCACCTCCGGCAGGGTGATCGTGCGGAACGTGAACGCCGTGGTCACCCGGCGCAGCGTGCCGGTGCGCGACGCGACGTCGAAGTGCCACGTGATGTCCTTCATGCTCTCGGAGGGCCGGGACTCCACGGAGACCAGCTTCGTCACCAGCCCGCCGCCCGGCCAGGGCTTGGTCCAGTGCTCCACCAGCGGCTGCGGCGTCGGGTCCCAGTCGTCGCGGTGCGGGGCCTCGATGTCCACGACGGCCACGCCGCCCGGCGCGAGGTGGCGGGCGATGGTGGCAATCGCATCCGCGAACGCCTCCACGCTGGCGAGGTGCTGGACGCCGCCGAGGGGCACCGTGACGAGCGCGAAGGTCCGCTTCAGGTCCAACTTCGTCATGTCGCCGCGGCGGAGCGTCAGCCCCCGGCGGGCGCCCATGCGCTGCTTCGCGATCGCCAGCATCGCCGCGTTGATGTCCACGCCGGTGACACGCACGCCCGACTGCGCGAGGGGGACAGCGACGCGGCCGGTGCCGCATCCGAGCTCCAGCACGGTGTCCCCGTGGTACTCGGCGAGGCTCTGGTAGAACGACACGTCGTCGTAGTAGTCCTCGAAATCGAGGTCGTAGAAGGGCGCGATCGCGGTGAACGGGTCGATTGGTGTAGGCACACTCGGATGCTAGCGGATGCGCCCCCCTGTCGCGAGGAACGCCGCCCATCACGGCCGCTCACCGTGGAACATCCGTTCGCTTCATGCTACGGTGCTCCCCGACACGCGAGCGGGACAGCGAAGGGCGTGGCGATGGCATCGGTGCACGCGGACGAGATCATGGCGCTGGAGCGGACGTACTGGGATGCGATGCGGTCCGGGGACGGCGAGGCTGGAGCGCGGCTGACGGCGCCGGAGTGCATTGTGGCGGGGGCCTCCGGCACCGGCCTGATCACGCCCGCCATCCTCTCACAGATGCTCGCCACCGCGACCTGGCGCCTGATCGAGTACGCGATCGATGACCCGCAGTTCCTCGACGTGGATGCGGACACCTCGATCGTCGCGTATCGCGTGCACGAGGAGCTCACGGTGGATGGGGCCCCCGTCGCACTGGATGCGTTCGAGACCTCCGTGTGGCGCCGGGAGGCGGAATCGTGGCGCTGCGTCCTGCACACGGAGTCGCTGGCCGGCGACCCGTTCGGCCGGGATCGCCGGGCCGCCCCCTAGCCCGGCCTGCGGCGGACGTGCGCGACGGTGAGCCTGCAGCGCGCCAGCATCCGGGTGGAGGAGCGCCGGGGTCTGTTCGGGGCCCTGAAGGAAGTCTGGCTGTGGTTCGGCCGCACGGACCGCTTCATCCTGGGCCGTGAGGCGTGGGAGCAGGCGAAGCGTGCCACCGCGCCGGTCACGGTCGGTCAGGACGGCGCGCGCCGCCTGTGGAGCCTCGGCGGGACGTTCTACTGGGCCGAGGATGGCATGGACGCCGAGGCGGTGGCGCTCCTCGCGTGGGACCGTGAGCGCCGGCAGGATGCGCGGCTCGACCGGCTGCGCAAGATCCGTGCCGCCGAGGAGGACGCCGAGCGCGGCCGCCGCGAACGAATCGCTGACGAAACGCGGGCGGCCGTCTGGCAGCGTGACGAGGGACGGTGCGTGCGCTGCGGTTCCGAGCACGAGCTCCAGTTCGACCACGTCATCCCGTTCTCGCGCGGCGGGAGCAACGTGGCGGACAACATCCAGATCCTGTGCGGGCCCTGCAATCGGGCGAAGGGTGACTCGATCGTGTGAGCGCACTGCGGGCGTGGCGCGCAGGCCCGCGGAGCCTCGGACTCGTCTGCGCACGAGGGACCCGGTGAGGCGCGTGAACGGGTTTCTTACGACGCCAGCGGTTACGATGTGGCATCACGCGGGCCGCCCCGGATGGAGCATGGCGGCCCGGTGAGGGAGAACGGACTGGGCCGCCGGTGACCGACACTCTGCCGCGCCACGCGTCCGGCCCGCACGCTGCCAGCCCCGAGTACCTGGTCCGCCAGTCTCGCGACTGGCGCGAGCTGGAGCGCTGGCTGGCGAACGATCGCCCCTTCTCCGCGTACGCCCTGGGACACCTGGAGTGGGGACTCTTCGAGTGGGCCTCGTTCTGGGTCGCCGAGGGCCGGCAGGGCACCGGGATCGTCATGCACGCGGGCGCGCTGGGGGCCACCACCGTCACGGTGGGCGCACCCGCCGGCGTGGCCGCGATCGTCTCGCTGCACCCGGGTGCGCGTCGCTCGTACCTGTCGACCGCGTCGCCCGAGCACATGCCGGTGCTGCGCGAGGCCTACCACGTGCGGGACACGTTGAGCATGATGCGGATGTCGATCTCCGCCGCGACCTTCCGCCCGGTGGAGGCCAGCGTGCGCCGGCTGCGCGGACGTGACGCATCGAGGATCAACGCGCTGTACGCGACGGAGGGCGGGCCGAGCCACTACACCTCCGACACCGTCGAGCGCGCCGTGTACTACGGGATGTTCGATGGCGACCGCCTGGTCTCGGTGGCCGGGACGCACATCGTCGCGCCGAACCAGGGGATCGCCATCGTCGGCAACGTCTTCACGGACGCCGCGTACCGCGGCCTGGGACTGGCGACACGGGTCACCTCGGCGGTGACGCACGAGCTCCTGGAGCGCGGGTGCGCCGAGGTGGCGCTCACCGTGGACCCGGGGAACACGCCGGCGCTGGCGGCGTACACGCGACTGGGCTACCAGCCGGGCGCACCGGTGATCGAGGCGCGGCTGGAACGACGGGACTTGCTGGGGATCGGGCCGGCGCTTCGGCGCCGCCGGGCACGCGCTCGCGGCGCGGCCTACGGCCCGGAGATCGAGGCCGTAGACGCATGGGAGCACGCCGCGGGCGGGCTCGGAGAGGACCGAGGATGACGACGAGACACGGCGGCGACATCAAGAACGCCGCACTCGCGCGCGAGGGCGTGGCGCGCATCGAATGGGCGGCCCGCGAGATGCCGGTGATCCGGCAGATCCGCGAACGCTTCGCGAAAGAGCAGCCGCTGAAGGGGATCCGCGTGACGGCGTGTCTGCACGTCACCAGCGAGACGGCGAACCTGATGCTGGCGCTGCGCGACGGGGGTGCGGACATCCGTCTCACCGCCTCGAACCCGCTGTCCACGCAGGACGAGGTGGCCGCGGCGCTGATGGTGGAGTACGGCATCCCGACGTTCGCCATCAAGGGCGAGACGACCGCCATCTACAACCAGCACCTGGAAGCCGCCGTCCTCCACCGCCCGCAGATCACGATGGACGACGGCGCTGACGTGGTTGCCCTGATCCACAAGACCCGGCGTGACCTGCTCTCGGACATCGTCGGCGGTACCGAGGAGACGACGACGGGCGTGATCCGCCTGAAGGCGCTCGCCGCACAGGGCCAGCTGGCGTACCCGATCATCGCCGTCAACGAGGCGAACACCAAGCACTTCTTCGACAACCGCTACGGCACCGGCCAGTCCACGCTGGACGGCATCACGCGCGCGACCAACATCCTGCTCGCGGGCAAGAACTTCGTCGTCTGCGGCTACGGCTGGTGCGGCAAGGGCGTCGCGATGCGCGCTCGTGGCCTCGGCGCACAGGTGATCGTGACCGAGGTGGACCCGCTGCGCGGGCTGGAGGCCGTGATGGACGGCTTCCAGGTCATGCCCATCGCCCAGGCCGCGCCGATCGGCGACATCTTCGTCACCGTCACCGGCGACGTGAACGTCCTGGACCGCCCGTCCTTCGAGGTGATGAAGAGCGGCGCCGTGATGGCGAACTCCGGCCACTTCGACGCCGAGATCAACCTGAAGGTCCTGGCGGAGATGTCCGAGAGCAGGCGCGGCCTGCGCCCGTTCGTGGAAGAGTACCGGCTGACCGACGGGCGCGCGCTGGTGGTGCTGGCCGAAGGCCGGCTGGTGAACCTCGGCGCCGCCGAGGGGCACCCCGCCTCCGTGATGGACATGTCGTTCGCCAACCAGGCGCTGTGCGCCGAGTACATGGTGCAGAACCACGCCTCGCTCAGCAACGCTGTGTACGACGTCCCGCGCGTGATCGACGACGAGATCGCGCGGCTGAAGCTGGACGCGATGGGCGTGCGCATCGACACGCTGACCGAGGAACAAGAGCGGTACCTGAACTCGTGGGAGCTGGGCACCGAGTAGGCACCGAGCAGGTATCGAGCAGCACGCAGGGCACCGGGCACCAGGCCGAACCGTTGGAGGATCGATTGAGCACCTCGTTCATGAGCAACCCCTCGCTGATGTTCACCAGCGAGTCCGTGACTGAAGGCCACCCCGACAAGCTGTGCGATCAGATCTCGGACGCCGTTCTGGACGCCATGCTCGCCGCGGACCCCAACTCCCGCGTGGCGTGCGAGACCGCGACGACCACCGGCTCCATCTGGATCTTCGGGGAGGTGACGACCGAGTCGTACGTCAACCTCGAGGAGATCGTCCGCAAGACCGTCGCTGACATCGGCTACAACAGCAGCGACATGGGGTTCGACGCGGCGAGCTGCGGCGTGCTCGTGTCGCTGAAGGGCCAGTCGCCGGACATCGCCCAGGGGGTGGACCGCGCGCTCGAGGCGCGGGAGTCCTCCGGAGAGGTCGAGGAGTTCGACCTGGCGGGCGCAGGCGACCAGGGCATGATGATCGGCTTCGCGTGCAACGAGACGCCCGAGTACATGCCGCTCACCATCTCGCTGGCGCATCGCCTGACACGCCGCCTCGCGGAGGTGCGCAAGAGCCACGGGCTGAAGTGGCTGCGGCCAGACGGCAAGTCGCAGGTGACGGTGGAGTACGCCTACGGCGTCCCGCGCCGCCTGGAGGCGGTGGTCATCGCCACCCAGCACGACCCCGACGTCGACGAGGAGACCCTCCGCCGCCAGATCGAGGAACTGGTGATCCGCCCCGTCTGCCCCCCGGAGCTGATGGACGAGGCGACTCGCATCTACGTGAACCCCACCGGCCGCTTCGTCGTCGGCGGGCCGATGGGCGACGCGGGCCTCACCGGGCGCAAGATCATCGTGGACACGTACGGCGGCGTGGCGCGCCACGGCGGCGGCGCGTTCAGCGGGAAGGACCCCTCGAAGGTGGACCGCTCGGCCGCCTACGCCGCGCGTCACCTGGCGAAGAACGTGGTCGCGGCCGGCCTCGCCGACCGCTTCGAGGTGCAGGTCTCGTACGCCATCGGCGTCGCGCACCCCACCTCGATCGCCTTCGAGACGTTCGGCACCGCGAAGATCGACGAGCAGGAGCTCGGGCGGCTGATCCAGCAGCACTTCGACATGCGCCCGGCGGCAATCGTGAAGCGCTTCGACCTGCGGCGGCCGATCTACCTGCAGACCGCCTCCTACGGGCACTTCGGCCGGGACGACCTGGACCTCCCCTGGGAGCGCCTGGACGTAGTGGACGCCCTCCGCGCCTCAGCCGGCCTGCGCTAGGCCGGATCGAACCCCGCGTACGGCCCTCGTGCCCGTCGCTTGGACGGGCGCGAGAAGCCCGCGTAGGATCGACCCATGCGCGCGATCGTGCTGGCTGGCGGCGAGGGTACGCGGATGCGCCCGCTCACGTGGCGGACGCCGAAGCCCCTCGTTCCCCTGCTGAACCGTCCCCTCCTCGACCACCTACTGCTGCACCTGCGCAGCCACGGGTTCGACCAGATCACGCTCGCGCTGACTCACCGCGCCGAGGCCATCCAGCAGTCGTTCGGACGCGGCGAGCGCCTCGGCCTGGCGCTCGAATATGCGTACGAGGACACCCCGCTGGGCTCCGGCGGCGCCATCGCGATGATCGCGGGGGGCTGGACTGAGACCTTCCTCGTCTGCAACGGAGACATCGTCACCGACCTCGACCTCACCGCCATGCTCGCGGCCCACCGCGCGCGAGGCGCCGAGTTGTCGATCTCGCTCTTCGAGGTGGACGACCCGTCGCCCTTCGGCGTCGCCGACATGGACGGAACGGGCCGCATCCGCCGGTTCGTGGAGAAGCCCCCGCGCGATCAGGCGCCCTCACGCTTGGTGAACTCCGGGTCGTGGCTGTTCGAGCCCTCGCTGCTGGCGGACATGGACCCCACCCGCTTCAACCGCGTGGAGGACGAGCTCTTCCCCCGCGTCTGCGAGCAGGGGCGTCCCGTATACGGCTACTCGCATGCGGGCTACTGGGCGGACGTCGGCAATCCGGCATCGCTGCTGCGCGTGAACCTCGACCTCGTGCGGGGGGCGGTGCCGGCGCGGCTGCCCTCGCCGCCGCCGGCGGACGGCGTGCTGGTGGGCGACGGCGCGTCGATCGCGCCCGGCGCGCGCATCCAGGGCCCGGCCGTGATCGGCGGCGGGTCACGCGTCGCCGACGGGGCGCTGGTGACCGCCAGCGTGCTCTGGGACGGCGTGACGGTCGAGGCAGGCGCCAGCGTCCGCGGCTCCACGATCGCGACCGGCGCGATCATCGGCGCCGGTGCCGAGGTGACCGACTCCGTGATCGCGCACGACGCCACCATCGCACCGGGCGCGCGCCTCGTGGGGGCGTCCGTGGAGCCGGCGACAGCGATCGCCGCGGGAGCAGAGCCGTGACGGACATCCGCTTCGGCACGGACGGTTGGCGCGCCGTGATCGCGGACGACTTCACGTTCGAGAACGTGCGACTGGTCGCGCAGGCCACCGCGGAGTGGCTGAAGCGCGACCGGCAGGCGGCGAACGGCGTCGTGGTCGGGTACGACACGCGGTTCCTCTCCGGGTCGTTCGCCGGCGCCGTCGCGGAGGTGATGGCCGCCAACGACATCAAGGTCGCGCTCTCGTCCTCGTTCCTTCCCACGCCCGCGCTCTCCTTCGCGGTGCGTGAGCGCCGCGCCGGCGGCGGCGTGATGATCACCGCCAGCCACAACCCCGCGCGGTGGAACGGCTTCAAGGTGAAGCCGTGGTTCGGCGGATCCGCGCCGCCCGAGGTCACCACCGCGATCGAGAACGCGATCCCGGCGATCGCCGCGAGCGCCCGCGTTGCATACAGCCCGCTGGCCGAGGCCGAGGCACAGGGCGCCGTGGAGCGCATCGACATCCGCAACGCGTACCTCAAGGCGATCAGCGCGTTCGTCGACATCGATCAGATCCGCGCGGCCGGCTTCCACGTCCTCATCGACTCGATGTTCGGCGCCGCACAGGGCTGGATCGCCCGCACGCTGGCGGACGGCGTCACGTCGGTGCACGAGATCCATGGCGAGCGGAACCCTTCGTTCCCCGGCATTCGCGCTCCCGAGCCGATCGCGCCGAACCTGGCCGAGGCGATGGCGCTGATCGCCGGCGACGGGTACGACGTGGGCCTCGCGACAGACGGCGATGGCGATCGCTTCGGACTGATCGATGAGCACGGGCGCTTCATCACCCAGCTCCAGACGTTCGCGCTCCTCGTCTACTACTTCCTGGAGGTGCGCGGCGAGCGCGGACCGATCGTGCGCTCCGTGACGATGACGAAGATGGTCGATCGCCTCGGCGAGCTGTACGGCTGCCCGGTGTTCGAGACGCCGGTGGGGTTCAAGTTCCTGGGCCCGAAGATGATGGAGTCCGACGGCATGATCGCGGGCGAGGAGTCCGGAGGCTACGCCTTCCGCGGGCATGTCCCCGAGCGCGACGGCCTGCTCTCGGCGCTGTGCATCCTCGACTTCATGGCGAAGTCGGGGAAGCGTCCCTCCGAGCTGCTGGCCGAGCTCTACGAGCGCGTGGGTCCGCACCAGTACGACCGCGTGGACATCACCGTGCGCACCGAGGAGCGTGACGCCATCGAGGCGCGCGTGCAGGCGAGCGCCCCGGCGGAGATCGCCGGGCTCCGCGTGGAGTCGCGCGACGAGGTGGACGGCTACCGCTTCCACCTGGAGGGCGGCTGGTGGCTGCTCATGCGCTTCTCCGGGACGGAGCCATTGCTCCGGATCTACGCCGAGATGCCGACCACCGACCTGGTGCACGAGGCGCTGACCGCCGGCCAGGAGATCGCGGGAGTGACCCTATGACCACGGCCTGGAGCGGCGGCGACCATCCCATCCTGGAGTCCCCACAGGTGATCGCGCGTTGCGATCCCTCGGCCTTCCATGAGCTGCTCGAGCGCCTGCCGGCACAGTCCCGCGAGGCGTGGGCGCTGGGCCGGTCATGCGCGCTGCCCGCCATGTTCCACACGCCCTCGCGCGTCGTGTTGCTGGGCGTCGGCGGATCCGCGATCGGCGCGGACATCGTCGCGACCCTCGCGCGGCTGCACGGACGCGTGCCTGTGGAGGTGCTGCGCCACTACCAGGTCCCGGCGCTGGACGAGCACGCCCTGGTCGTGGGGTGCTCCTTCTCCGGCAACACCGAGGAGACGCTCACCGCCTTCGAGTCGACCCTGTCCACGCCCGGCATGCGGATCGCTCTCACCACCGGCGGCCGCCTGGCGACGATCGCGAATGAGCGCGGCGTGCCGCTGATCTCCTACGCATGGGGCGGCCCGCCACGCACGGCGCTCGGCTTCGGCCTCTTCACGATCCTCGGCCTCCTCACCCGCCTCGGCGCCATCGATGTCAGCGACGCAGAGGTGGAGGGCGCCATCGCCGCCCTCGGCGAGGCGACGGAGCGGTACGGCCTGGCCGCGCCGATGAACGAGGCGAAGGCACTGGCGATCGCGGTCGGCAAGCGCCTCCCGGTGGTGATTGGCGCGGACTTCCTGGAGGTCGCCGCTCGACGCTTCGCCTCGGAGGTCAGCGAGAACGCGAAGCAGTGGGCGTTCAGCGCGGCGCTCCCGGAGTTCAACCACAACACCCTGCAGGCGCTGGGGAGCCCCGCCGGCATGCCCCACGCCCTCGTCCCGATCATCCTCGACGCCCCCGCGGTGCATCCGCGCGACCGGCGGCGCGTGACGGAGACCGAGCGCCTGATGACGGAGTCCGGGGCCCGGGTGCACGTGCTGGACGCGGGTGGCGACACGCCCCTGGAGGCGATCGTCCGCGCAACGTCCCTCGCCTCGTGGACCTCGTACTACATGGCGATGCTGCAGGGCATCGACCCGTTGCCGATCGAGGTGCTGGAGACCCTCAAGTCGCGCATGTCCGAGGGCTAGCGGCCACTCTCCCACGGACGTTGTAGACACTTCCGCCGAGCTGTCGGCGAGGAGCAGCCCCCCGCGGGGAGCGCAAACAGACGCGTTTCGGTTGGCCGCGTTTCACGAAGGGGCTGCGCCCCTTCGTGCTCAACCCCTCCCGCGCCGGGAGGCGCAGGGATGGGCCGCCCAACGCCTGCACCGAGGGCACCACTCGGTGTCACCAACCTCCGTAGGAGCCGCGGCTAGAGCACCGTCTCCGGCGCGAGGAGTCGCCGTACCTCCGCCAGGTCGCGCGCGATTCGCGTCGCTCCCGCCTCGGTCAGCGCAGCGGCGGCGGTCGTCCCGAGGAGCCCGATCACCCTCGGGACCCCTGCCTCGCGCCCGCACTGCATGTCCGGCGGTGTGTCACCGACGAACGTGGCATCCTCGACGCGGCCGCCGAGGGCGTCCAGCGCGAAGTGGATGATCTGGGGCTGCGGCTTGTGGTACGCGCACGTGTCCTGACCGATGACCGCACTGAACAGCGACGCCCACCCGAACTGCTGGAGTATCTCGCGGGCGAGTACCTCGAGCTTGTTCGTCACCAGCGCGAGCCGCGCGCCGCGTGCCGCGATCACCCGCAGCACCTCGCCCGCGCCGGGGCGCTCGTGCAGATCGGCGGACATCTCGTCCCGGTACCGTGCGACGTAGTCCGCGTAGATCGCCTCGGCGATCGGCCGATCCACGCCCAGCTCGGCGCAGAGCAGGGGCACGTACGGCGCGCCGGGGTGCGCGCCCACCGCGGCGGGATCGAGCACGAAGCCGTGGCGCGCGGCGGCCGCGGTGAGCACACCGGACGCGAAGCCGTTCGCGTCCGTCAGGGTGTCGTCCAGGTCGAAGAGAATCGTGTCCATCGCCTGGATTCTGACACAGGACGGCCCCGCGTATCGCGGGGCCGTCGCTGATTGTTCCCGATCGCCCGGAGCGACTAGCGCTTAGTGAACTGAGGCGCCTTGCGCGCGCGCTTCAGACCGGGCTTCTTGCGCTCCTTCACGCGCGGGTCACGCGTGAGCAGGCCGAACTGGCGGAGCGTGCGGCGGTTGCCCTCGTCCGCGACCACCAGCGCGCGGGCGATGCCGTGGCGAATCGCGCCGGCCCAGCCCTCGATGCCGCCGCCCTCGACCTTCACCTGCACGTTGAACGCGTTCAGGCGCTCCGTGACGGCGAGGGGACGAAGCATCTCCTGGCGCGAGGAGCCGCGCGGGATGACGGTCTCGAACGGCTTGCCGTTGATGATCACGTTGCCGTTACCGGGGTAGAGGCGGACGCGCGCAACGGCGCTCTTCCGCCGGCCCAGTCCGTAGTGGTAGTGCTCGCTCGTCATCGGTTACTCCCCAGCGTCGTTCTGCGCGGCAGCCTTCGCCGCGGTCTTGCGGGCGCGGTCGCCCGTGCCGGCGCGCAGCTGCGCCTCGTGCGGGTGCTCGGCACCCGAGTACACCTTCAGGTGCCGGAACAGCTCGCGGCCGCGCACGTTGTGGGGGAGCATGCCCTTGATCGCCTTCTCCACCACGCGCCCGGGGTCGCGAGCCATCTGGTCGATGTAGGAGCGCTCCTTGAGCCCGCCCGGGTAGCCCGAGTGCCGGTAGTACACCTTCTGGCGCGTCTTCTCGCCGGTCAGCTCCACCAGCGCCGCGTTGACGATGACGACGTAGTCACCCATCGCCAGGTGCGGCTCGTACGTCGGCTTGTGCTTGCCCAGGAGGATCTGCGCCGCCTCGCTGGCGATGCGACCCAGCGGCCGGCCGGACGCGTCGATGACGTGCCATCGGCGGTCCAGGTTGTTGCCACTCAGGCGGAAGGTCTTCGTCGTCATCTCTCGTCCCAATCGCCGGGTTCGGTCTCCCGGTTCCAGTCGACCGTCCCGGGCGGATACCGCACCGCGACCAGTGTCAGCCCCTGCGGTGGCGCGGCCGGCCCGGCACTCGCCGGGGGTCCGTCCACCAACGCCGCGAACGCGTGCGGGTCGAGCCGTCCCGATCCCACGCGCTCCAGCGCTCCGATCGTCCGCCGCACCTGGTGGGGGAGGAAGCCATCGGCCTCCATCTCCACCGTGATGCCGGACCACCACCCGCCCGCCGGCTCGCCTCGCTCCACGCTCGCGTGCAGCAGCGTCCGCACCGTCGAGTAGTGCTCCGGGACAGGGCCACCAAAGGCCGCCCAGTCCCGCTCCACGGTCGGCAGCAGCGCCATCGCCTCTGCCATGGCGGAGATGTCCAGTGGACGCTCCACCTGCCAGGCCTGCCGCCGCGTCAGCGGCGACCGTCCCCGGCCGTCCTCGATCCGGTAGCGGTACCGCCGCGCCTCGGCGTCCCGCCGAGGGTCGAACGTGACCGCGACCGCCGCCGCCGCGCGCACCGCCACGTCCTCCGGGAGGAAGTGGTTGAGCGCATCGCGCCAGGTGGCGGGGCTGTGCCGAGCCTGCGTGCTCAGCGCCGCCACCTGACCCCATGCGTGCACGCCGGAATCCGTGCGCCCGGCGAACCCGATGCGGTTCCCCGCCTCGGCGCGCTCGCCGGTGAACTCCCGCCGGGCCGCCTCCAGCACCTCCTGCACGGTCCGCTCGTGGGGCTGCCACTGGCTGCCCGCGAACGCCGTCCCGTCGTACTCCAGGAGCAGGGCGATCCGCCGCCGCTCCTCGTTCATCCCGAGCTCCAGCCCGGCGGCTAGACGAGCTCCAGCCGCGCGACCAGCGAGGCATCGCCCTTGCGCTGCCCGAGCTTGATGACCCGCGTGTACCCGCCGGGCCGCTCGGCGTACTTCGGCGCCAGGTCGTCGAACAGGCGCTTCACCAGGTGCAGGTCGTTGAGCACGGTGAACGCCTGCCGGCGGGCGTGCACGGTGTTTGCCTTGCCGAGGGTGATCATGCGATCGACCATCGGCTGCACTTCCTTGGCCCGGGCCTGCGTGGTGTGGACGCCGCCATCACGGATCACGGCCTGCGTGATCGTGCGGAACATATGCAACCTCTGGGAGGTCGGCATGTCAAAGCGGCGGCCAGCCTTCGCGTGTCGCATCGGCGGACTCTCCCTATTCCTTGTCCCGCCCGGCTTCCTTGAGCGCTTCCATCAGAGCGGCGCCCAGCGCGCCCACCTCCGTGTCTTCGCGCAGGGAAGCGGCGGGCGCCGCGGCCGGTGCGGGCTCGGGCTCGCCCGCGGCGCGGCGCGATTCCACGCGCGGCGCCGGGAACCCGGAGTTCACCAGCTTCTCCTTGAGTTCGAAGTAGGACTTCTCGCCGAAGTTGCGGAGTGCGAGGAGCTCCTCTTCCGACTTCTCCAGCACGGCGCCGACGGTCATCAGGCCGGAGCGCTTCAGGCAGTTGTACGCACGCACGGAGAGATCCAGCTGCTCGATGGGCATGTCATAGCCCTCGAACGGCGCCACCTCTGCGGCACGCACCGGCTCCTCCGCCGCTTCCGGGCGGCCGAGGAGCTGGAACGGGTACATCTGCTCGCGGACGAGCTCTGCGGCGAGCGAGACTGCGGTCTCCCCGTCCACCGTGCCGTCCGTCCACACCTCGAGGTCCAACCGGTCGTAGTTGGTGGCCTGGCCGACGCGCGTGTTTGAGACGCGGTAGTTCACGCGGCGCACCGGGGTGAACAGCGCGTCCACGGGGATCACGCCGATCGGCAGCCCCTCCGACACGGTGGCGGGCAGGTAGCCGCGGCCGCTCTCGACGTTGAGGTCGACGATGAGCGAGGCGTCCTTGCCGTCCAGCGTGGCGAGGTGCTGATCCGGGTTCACGATCTCGTAGTCGGCCGTGGCCTGGATCTGCCCGGCCGTGATCTCGCCGTCGCCCGAGACCTCCAGGAAGAGGCGCGCGGGGCGGTCTGCGAAGGCGCGGAGGCGCACTTCCTTCAGGTTGAGGAGGAACTCGGTGACGTCTTCCTTCATCCCCGGGACGGTGGAGAACTCGTGCTCCACGCCCTCGATGCGGACGGACGTGATCGCGGCGCCGGGGAGCGAGGACAGCAACACGCGCCGCAGCGCGTTGCCCAGCGTGGTGCCAAAGCCCGGTTCGAGCGGCTCCGCGACGAGGTGGACGTAGTCCGTCTCCTCGGCCTCGACGCGGATCTCAGGCAACAGTAGATCGGTCAAAGTCACCCCCCTCGTCTGGTGATCCCATTCCGGGGATCGACGAGTGTGTTCCGGTGCGAACGCTATCGTGAGTAGTACTCGACGACGGCGTTCGGGTTGAAATGCGGCTCCCAGTCACCGGGGCCGGGCGCCGTGGCCACGCGCGCCTTCAGCGCGGCGCGGTCGATCTCCAGCCACCCCGGCACGTCCCGGCTGCGGATCTCCTCCACCAGGATCTTCCCGTACTCGCTGCGCTTGCCGCGATCGGTGAGGCTGATCTCCTGGCCGATGCGCACGCGCGCGCTGGGAATGGAGAGCTTCCGGCCGTCCACGGCGATCAGGCCGTGATTGACCAGCTGGCGCGCCTGCGCCCGCGTGCGGCCGAAGCCGGCGCGGAACACCACGTTGTCCAGCCGCTCTTCCAGCTGCTGCATAAGGTTGTTGCCGGTGACGCCGGGACGGTTCGCCGCGCGCTCGTAGTAGCGCTGGAACTGCGTCTCCATGATGCCGTACGCGAAGCGCACCTTCTGCTTCTCGATGAGCTGCTGGCCGCGATCGGAGATCTTGCGGCGGCGCAGAGCGCGCGGTCCCGGCGGGTTGGGCCGGCGGATGATCGCGCACTTCGCGGAGCCGCACAGGGAGACCCCGTAGCGGCGGCACTTTCGACACTTCGGACCGATGTAGCGTGCCATCTGTCCTCCTAGTTCCGGGGGCGCCGGCGAGAGCGGCAGCCGTTGTGCGGGATGGGGGTGACGTCTCGGATGGCGGTCACGCGCAGACCGGCCGAGGACAGCGCGCGCACGGCGGCCTCCCGGCCGGGGCCGGGCCCCTTCACGGAGACGTCCACCTCGCGCATGCCGTTTTCCATCGCCACCTGTGCGGCCTTCTCCGCGGAGAGCTGCGCCGCGTACGGCGTGCTCTTGCGGGAGCCCTTGAAGCCGACGACGCCGCCGGATCCCCAGGCGAGCACGTTCCCGTTGGGGTCCGTGATCGTGACGATGGTGTTGTTGAACGTGGAGGTTACGAACGCGCGCCCGCGCGGAATGTTCTTCCGCTCGCGCCGCCGTGCTCGCGTGGCCGCCGCCTGCTGTCGTGCTCGACCCATCCGGATTCGTCCCTACTCGTGGGCCGCGCACCCGCGCGACCCCGCTGCGGCCTGTTACTTCGTGGCCTTCTTCTTGCCGGCCACCGTGCGACGAACACCGCGCCGCGTGCGCGCGTTCGTCTTGGTCCGCTGGCCGCGGACCGGCAGCCCGCGGCGGTGCCGCTGACCGCGGTAGCAGTTGATCTCGATCAGGCGCTGGATGTTGCTGCGCACGTTGCGGCGCAGGTCACCTTCCACCACCAGCTCACCCTCGATGACGGCGCGCAGCCGCGCCACCTCGTCGTCCGTCAGGTCCCGCGCCTTCGTGGCCGGGTTGACGTTGGTCTGCTGACACACCCTCAGCGCGGTCACGCGACCGACGCCGTAGATGTAGGGCAGCGAGAACGCGACCTGCTTGTCGTTCGGGATGTCGACGCCTGCGATGCGTGCCATGGTGCGCCCCTACCCTTGCCGCTGCTTGTGCTTGGCCGTCTCGCAGATCACGCGGACGTGACCATGCCGGCGGATGATCTGGCACTTGTCGCAGCGCTTCTTCACCGATGCTGACACCTTCATGGCGTCTTCTCCTGCTCGCTTCCGCGCTCCGCGCTAGCGGAAGCGGTACGTGATGCGCCCGCGACTCAGGTCGTACGGGCTCAACTCCACCAGCACGCGGTCACCGAGGAGGATGCGGATGTAGTTCATGCGCATCCGGCCGGAGATGCCCGCCAGCACGTGATGTCCGTTCGCCAGTTCCACATCGAACATGGCGTTCGGGCGTGCTTCGCGGATCACCCCTTCTACCTCGATGACCTCCTTCTTTTCCTTCGGCTCGCGGGGCCCGCTGGCACCGCCGCCTCGTGATGGCCGTCGTCCTCTGACCATGGTGCTGCCCGCATCGCTAGGCGATGCGGGTCAAGACCTCCGGGCCATCCCCGGTGATTGCCACCGTCTCTTCAAAGTGCGCCGACAGGCGTCCGTCCGACATGACGACCGTCCACCCGTCGCTGGTTTCCTCCGTGGCCGGGTTACCCATGGCGAACATCGGCTCCAGCGCCAGCACCATGCCGGCCTGCAACCGGATGCCCGTGCCGGCACGCCCGAAGTTCGGGATGTGCGGCTCCATGTGCATCTGGCGCCCCACGCCGTGCCCGCCGTACCCCTGCACGATGCCGTAGCCGTTCGCGCAGGCGCCGATGGCGCACGAAATGTCGCCCAGGCGGTTGCCCACCCGTGCGGCGTCGATGCCAGCCCAGAGCGATTCCTCCGTCGCCTTCATCAACTCAAGCGTGCCCTCGGGCACAGCGCCGACCGCCACGGTCACCGCGGCGTCGGTCACGTAGCCCTTGTAGGTCACACCCAGGTCGATCGAGACGATGTCCCCCTCCTTCAGCGCTCGCGCGGTCGGGATGCCGTGCACCAGTTGCTCGTTAACCGAGTAGCAGATCGCCCCCGGGTACGGGGGCTTGCCGCGGGGCGCGTAGCCCACGAAGGTGGGCAGCGCTCCCCGGTCGGCGATCGCCTGCTTCGCCAGCGTGTCGAGCTCGATGCCGGTGACGCCGGGGCGCACCGCCCGGATGAGCAGCGCGCGCACCTCGGCATTGATGCGCCCGCATTCGCGCATCACGTCCAGGGCGGCAGCCGACTTCAACTCGACAGACATTCTATTGTACGCCTCCGGGGTCCCTTACGACACCATCGCCAGCGCGCCCTCGAGGCGTGCCGTGATGTCGTCCGGGCTACCCGTGCCGTCGATGGCGCGGAGCTTCCCCTGCTTGCCGTAGTACTCCGCCAGCGCCTCGGTCCAGGTGCGGTTCGTCTCCAGCCGGGCGTTCACCGTGGCCGGCTGGTCGTCCGCACGCTGGCTCAGCGCCCCGCCGCACTCGTCGCACACGCCGGCGGCCTTCGGGGGCTTGCTCTGCATGTGGTAGATCGCCCCGCAGTTGCCGCAGGACCAGCGGCCGGTCAGCCGAGCGACCAGTTCCGATTCCGGCACCTGGATGTACAGGACCGCATCGATCTTCCCGCCCTGCCCGGCGAGCGCACGGTCGAGCGCCTCCGCCTGCGGGATGGTGCGCGGGAAGCCGTCCAGCATCAGCCCCTTCGCGGCGTCCGGCTTCGCGATTCGCTCCAGCAGCATGCCGATAGTCACCTCGTCCGGGACGAGGGCGCCGGCGGACATGAACTCCTGCGCGCGCTTGCCCAGCTCCGTGCCGGCCGAGGCGGCCTCGCGGAACATGTCGCCGGTGGAAATGTGGAGCAGCCCCTGGCGCTGGGCGAGCACCTTCGCCTGCGTGCCCTTGCCGACACCGGGGAGCCCGAGAAGGATCAGTCGCATCAGGAGATGAACCCCTCGTAATTGCGCATCATCATCTGCGCTTCGATCTGGCGCATCGTGTCGATCACCACGCCCACGACGATCAGCAGGCCGGCGGCGCTGATCTGCAGCGCCTGCACGTCCGTCAGCCGCGTCGCGAGGAACGGCAGCACGGCGACGAAGCCGAGGAACAGCGCGCCGCCCCACGTGATCCGCACCAGCACCCGCGTGATGTACTCCTGCGTCGGGCGGCCCGGCCGGATGCCGGGGATGAAGCCACCCTGCCGCTGCAGGTTCTCCGCCAGGTTCTGCTGCGAAAACACGACCATGGTGTAGAAGAACGTGAATCCGACCACCAGGATGAACGTCCCGGCCCAGTACACCAGCCCCGTCGGCGAGAGCATGCCCTCGAAGAAGGTCGCGGTGCTCTTCAGCCAGCCGACGTCCACCGTGCGCGAGACGAACTGCGAGGCCAGCGGCGGGAAGATCATGATGGAGGTGGCGAAGATCAGCGGGATCATGCCCGCGCTGTTCACGCGCAGCGGGATATGCGACTGCCCCTGCTGGCGGTACAACCGCCCGCCCCGGAACTGCGATCGCGCGTACTGCACGGGAACGCGCCGCTGGGCCTCCTGGAACAGCACGATCAGCCACACCACCGCGACCGCGATCACCACCAGCAGGATGATCCCGCCCAGCGCCTGAGCGCCCGTCAGCACGCCCTGCCCGAACATGGCAGGCACACCCGAGACGATGCCGCCGAGGATCAGCAGCGACACGCCGTTGCCGATGCCGCGCTCCGAGATCAGCTCCCCCAGCCACACCAGGAACATGGTCCCGGCGACCAGCGAGAAGAGCGTGGCGATGGTCGGCAGGGCGCGTCCGCCGGTGAACCCGACCGCGCTCACGCCGCCCAGCTGTGAGATCAGCGTGAGCTGTGCGTAGCCCTGGAACAGGGCCAGCGGGACGGTCATCCAGTGGCTGTACATCTGCAACCGCTCGCGCCCGGCCTCACCCTCCTGGGAGAGCGCCTGCAGCCGCGGGATCAGCGGCGTCGCCAGCTGCATGACGATGGTCGCGGTGATGTAGGGATAGACGCCCAGCGCGGCGACGGACATGTTCTGGAGCGCACCGCCCGAGAAGATGTTGAGGAAGCCGAGGATCGCGTTCGAGTCGAACGTCTGCTTCAGCTGCTCCGGATTCACTCCGGGCACCGGGACGTGAGCGACGAAGCGGAACACGATCAGCGCGCCGAGCGCGAAGAGCAACTTGGCCCTCACGTCCGGCTGCTGGTACGCGTCGATCGCCGCCTGCAGGAGGCGCGGCCGGCCGCTCGTCGTCTGCGTGGTCCCGAAGGCCATCGGCTAGTTCCCAGCCTTCCGGCGGTGGATGCGATCGCGCGGGGTGCGATCCGCCGGCGCCAGCTCCTCGAAGGAGCCGCCCGCCGCGGTGATCGCGGACTTCGCCGCATCCGACAGCCGCGGCGCCTTCACGGTGAGGGCGTGCCCGAGCTCGCCGCGACCGAGGACCTTGAACGGCGCCTCCACGTCATCGATCAGGCGCGCGCTGGCCAGCGCCTGCGCGTCCACGGTGGAGCCGGCCGGGAAGCGCTCGGCGAGCGTGCCCAGGTTCACCGCCTGGAACTCCACGCGGGTGAAGTTCTTGAAGCCGCGCAGGTGCGGGACGCGCCGAACCAGCGGAATCTGGCCGCCCTCGAAGCCGGTGCGGACGGAGCCACGCGCGCGCTGGCCCTTGCGGCCGCGCCCTGCGGTGGTGCCGGTGCCGGACCCCGGGCCGCGGCCGACACGCTTGCGCGCCTGCTTCGCCCCGGCGGACTGCCGGAGAGTGTGCTGGTCCATCTAGCGGACCTCCTCGACCTTGACCAGGTGCTCGACCTTGTGAATCATCCCGCGGATGTCGGCGCGGTCCGGGTGCTCCACCGTGTGGTTCAACCGGCGCAGCCCCAGCCTGCGCACCGTGTCCTTCTGGTTCTTCGCGTACCCGATCGCGGACTTCACCCAGGTAATGCGCAGCGTGGTCGCCATGTTCAGTTCCTACGCGTTCGCCGCGGCCACCGCGAGCCGGCGCTCGCGCGCTGCACGCGGATCCTGCAGCCGGCGCAGACCGTCGATGGTGGCGCGCACGACGTTGATGGGGTTGGTGGAGCCGTGCGTCTTCGTCAGCACGTCGCTGATGCCCGCGGCCTCCATCACGGCGCGCACCGCGCCTCCGGCGATGAGGCCGGTGCCCGGCGCAGCGGGGCGCATGATGACGCGCGACGCCTTGAACGACGTGGTGAGGTCGTGCGAGATGGTGGTGTCGCGCATCGTCACCTTGAACATCGTCCGGCGGGCGATAACGCCGCCCTTGCGGATCGCCTCGGGAACCTCGTTGGCACGGCCCATGCCGAAGCCGACCCGCCCCGCTCCGTCACCGACAACGACGATGGCGGTGAACGAGAAGCGGCGACCGCCCTTCACCACCGTGGCGACACGGTTGATGTAGACGACCTTCTCGATGAACTCGGGGGCGTCCTCTTCGTCACGACGCCGATCCCGGCGCGGACCGCCTCGGCCCTGGTCTCGACCGCCGGGACCACCCGGGCCGCCGGGACCGCCACCGCGGCCGCCGCGACCCGGACCGCCCGGACCGCCGCCTCGCTGAGAGACCATTAGAACACCAGCCCTTCTTCGCGAGCGGCATCCGCGAGCGCCTGCACGCGCCCCGCGTAGCGGAACCCGCCGCGGTCGAACACGACCGAGGTGATCCCCTGCTGCTTCACTCGCTGGGCGACCAGCGCGCCTACCTGGCGCGCCCGGTCGCTCTTGGAACCATCGCCCCGGAGCGCCGTCTCTACGTCCGAGGCGGCGGCCAGCGTGCGCCCGGCATCGTCATCGATGATCTGGGCGTAGATGTGCTGGTTGGAGCGGTACACGGCGAGGCGCGGCTGCGCCGCGGTGCCGGCCACGCGGCGGCGGACACGGGTGTGCCGGCGGACGCGGGCGGCGCGGGTGGTCTGCTTGGTGGACATTACTTGCCCTTCGCCTTCCCGGCCTTGAGCTTCACGCGCTCGCCGCGGTAGCGGATGCCCTTGCCGTGGTATGGCTCCGGCGGGCGCACACGACGCACCAGCGCCGCCTGCTGCCCGACCACCTGTTTGTCGATCCCGTCGATGTGCAGCAGGGTGTTGGTCTCCACCGTGAACGCCGCGCCTTCCAGCGGCGGCATCTCCACGGGGTGGGAGTAGCCCACGGTCAGCACCAGGTGGGAGCCCTGCAGCGCGGCGCGGTATCCCGTGCCCTGCAGCTCCAGCGACTTGCGGAAGCCCGCGGTCACGCCTGTGACCATGTTGCCGATCAGGGCGCGGGTCAGTCCGTGCAGCGCCCTGGTGTCCGGCCGGTCGTCCGGGCGGGTCACCACGACCTCGCTGTCCGTCACGGAGACGCGGATGTGCTCGTGCACGTCCTGCACCAGGGTGCCCTTCGGCCCCTTGACCGTGCAGACGCCATCCGCCACGGAGACCGTGACGCCGGCGGGGACGGGAATTGGCAGCTTACCTACGCGCGACATGCTGTTACCTGCCCGCTCTACCAGACGTAGCAGAGCACTTCGCCGCCGATCTTGCGCCGCCAGGCCTCGCGACCCGACATGACGCCCTGCGACGTGCTCATGATCGCGACTCCCAGGCCACCGAAGACCCGCGGGATTTCGCGCTGGTTGACGTAGACCCGCAGGCCGGGGCGCGACACGCGCCGAATCCCGGTCAGCAACGCACGGCGGTCGTCGCCGTACGTCAGGTCCACCTTGAGAATCGTGCGTGCGCCCTCTTCAGACACCATCACGTTCTTGACGAAGCCCTCTTGCTTGAGGACCTCCGCCACCGCGCGCTTCACCTTCGACGCCGGGATCCGGACGTCGTCGTGGCGCGCGGCCGCAGCGTTGCGGATGCGC
>JBAYVN010000024.1:0-31487 GCA_041674525.1 Dehalococcoidia bacterium
CCTGCGCGAGGACGATCGCGACCATCGCCTCGCCGATGACGCCACCCGCCGGCACCACGGCGATGTCCGAACGCTCGTAGAACGACGTGGTCTCCTCGCCCGTGAGGAGGTCGGCCGTGGGCATGCGCTGGGGGACGGTGGAGATCGGCTTGAGGAACCCGCGGACCACGATCTCCTCCCCGTTGGTCATCCCGGCCTCCAGGCCGCCCGCGCGGTTCGTCGCCCGTTCCCACTTGCGGCGCTCCCACGCGGAGGCGGGGAGGATGATGTCCTGCACCTGCGACCCGCGCATCCCCGCGCCGGCGATCCCCTCGCCGATCTCCACGGCCTTCACCGCGTTGATTGACATCACCGCCTGCGCCAGGCGGCCGTCCAGCTTGCGGTCCCAGTGGACGTGACTCCCGAGTCCGAACGGCACGCCCGAGGCGCGCACCTCGAAGATCCCGCCCACCGTGTCCAGGGCCTCGCGCGTGCGGTCCACCTCGTCGATCATCGCCTGCTCCACGGAGCGGTCGGCGACGCGCATCGGGGAGGCATCCACGGCGTTCCAGTCGATGCGATCCGGCACCTGCGCGCGCACCGGGCCCACAGACAGCGTGTGCGAGTGCACCGTGATGCCGATGGTCCCGATCAGCGCCCGCGCGATGGCGCCTACCGCCACCCGCGCCGTGGTCTCGCGCGCGCTCGATCGCTCGAGGATCGGACGGACGTCGTCGAAGCCGTACTTCTGCGTGCCGGCGAGGTCGGCGTGCCCGGGGCGCAGAAGCGTCACGCGCTCCACTTCCTCCTCGACGGGCTCGGTCGCCATGCGGACGCGCCATCCCTGATTCTCGAAGTCGCGGTTCACGATGGTCATCGCGATCGGGGATCCCATGGTCTTGCCGTGGCGGACGCCGGAGAGCAATTCGGCGCGGTCCGTCTCGATCTGCTGACGGCGGCCGCGGCCGTAGCCGCCCTGGCGTCGCGACAGGTCGGCCGCGATGATGTCCTCGCTCATCGCCAGGCCGGCGGGGACGCCCTCGACGATGGCCGCGAGGCCCTTGCCGTGCGACTCGCCTGCGGTGAGCCAGCGGAACTCGGTCATACGTGCCTCTCCCTGTCGCCGCGCTCCCCGTCGACGCGGCCATCGGCGCGAAGGACGGCGGTCGAGCCGGCGTCGCAGTCGTCCAGCACCGCGTCGACCGAGGGGTCGACGGGCGCGCCAGCGGCCGCCTCGCGCGTGTCCCATTCCGCCAGCATCTCGGACGCGTCTCCTCGCTCCCAGTCGGACCACGAGGCTACCGCGCGCGTGGCCCGGGTGGTCAGCAGGCAGGGGCTGACGATCGTGCCATCCGCGGAACGGTACTCCGTGTGCACGTCCACCTGGACGGCGGTGAAGGAGACGTGGGGCACCTCGTACATCAGGCGCTCCACCATGCGCACCGCCGCTCGCCGCGCGACCTCCTGGGCCGTGCCCACCTCCACGCGCCGCCCCTCCACCACGCGGACGTCCGGCTCCACCAGGAGCGACACGCGGGCGCGCTCACGGTCCGCCGCGAGCAGCGCCGCGGTGTGCAGCGCGCGCCAGTCGGCGGGGGCCATGCCCCGCGGAGGGCGGCCGTTCCGCCACGCCTCGAACGTCTGGTCGAGCAGCTCGCCGAGGGCCTCGAGGTCGCCCGCGGCGATCACGCGCCGCCAGTGGCGCGCGGCGAACTGCGCCTGGAACACCATGAAGCCCACGACGATGAAGATCGCGGCGACGAAGGCGATGCCGAGGCCCAGTCCCATGCGACGCTCCCTGCGTTTCCCCGGGACGCCGACGGCGGCCGAAGGCGCCGTCCCAGTGTCGACTGCCCCGCCGCGCCCGTCGAGGGGGCGGCCGGGTAGCGCTACGCGCGCTCCGCCAGCGCCTGCCGCGCCGCGCGCACCATCACCTCGATCGGTGGGTCCTGCCCGAGCCACAGCCGGAAGGCCTCGGCGCCCTGATGGATGAGCATCATCAGTCCCCCCACCGTGGTGGCGCCGGCGGCCGCCGCGGCTCTCAGGAACGGCGTCTCCTCTGGGACGTAGACCAGGTCGAATGCCACCTGCCCCGGCGAGAAGAGCTCGGCAGGGACGGGCGTCGTGCCCTCGGCCGGTCCGTGCAGCATCCCCATCGAGGTGGACTGGATGACGATCTGCGCGCCCTGCACCGCGCGGCGGTAGACCGGGTCCTCCGTGTCCAGCGGCGCGTAGCGCATGTCCAGCGCGGGACCGCCCACTACGGCGAGCGCCTGCGCGTTGCCGATCGTGCGGTTGGCGATCGTCAGCCGCGCCGCGCCGGCGCTGCGCATGGCCACCACCACCGCGCGCGCCGCGCCCCCCGCGCCGATGAGCACCACGTCCCGCCCCGCCGCGTCCACTCCCGCCTCGCGGAGCGCGTTCACGATGCCGGCGACGTCCGTGTTCGTGGCGTGCAGCAGGCCCTCGCGGTTGATGATCGTGTTCAGCGCGCCCACCCGCTCCGCCATCGCGTCCGGGCGGTCCACCAGGCGCATCGCGGCGACCTTGTGCGGCACGGTGACGTTCGCCCCCAGCAGGTCGCCCGAGCGCAGGCGCTCGATCGCTGCCGGGAGATCCTCGGGCGCCGTGTCCCATGCCTCGTACCGCGCGTCCACGCCGAGGGCGTCGAGCGCCGCCTGCTGGAAGCGTGGCGAGATCGAGTGCGACACAGGATGCCCGAGCAGCGCGATGGTCCGGGTCATGCTCAGTTGCCCTTCGCGCAGCTGGATGCGTTGAACCGCTCCACGTTCGCGTTGTGCGCGGGGAGCGTGGAGGCGAACAGGTGCGTCCCGTCGCAGGCCGGCGAGGCGACGAAGTAGAGGTAGTCCACGCCCGCGGGGTTGATCACGGCGCGGATAGACTCGATCCCCGGGTTCGCGATCGGCCCGGGCGGGAGCCCCCGGTTGAGGTACGTGTTGTACGGCGAGTCAACCGCGAGGTCCGCGACGGTCAGGCGTGGCTTCCAGTACCCGAAGCGCGCCTCGTTCCCCGGGACCCGCGAGACGGCGAATTGCACCGTGGGGTCCGCCTGCAGCGGGACGTCATCCGCGAGGCGGTTCAGGAAGACCGCCGCGATCAGCGGCCGCTCGCTCGCGGAAGCCGCCTCGCGCTCCACGATCGAGGCCAGCGTGACGACCTCGTGCAGCGTCATCCCCCGGGCGCTCCCCTTCGCGATCATCTCGGGGGTGACCTGCTTGCCGAACGCGTCGAGCATGGACTGCGCCAGGCTCGATGCGGTGGTCGTCCCGTCGAAGGCATACGTCGCCGGGAGCAGGTAGCCCAGCAGGCTCGCGCCCGCGGGCCGGCTCTCCAGGAACGCCGCCTGATGCGGCGCAGCCAGTGCGGCATCCCAGTCGTCGCGGCTGGCGATGCCCTCCTTCTGCAGCGTGTCCCCGATCTCCTCGTTGCGCAGGCCCTCGCGCAGGGTGATCACCTGCGGGCGGTTCGGTCCGGAGGCCAGCACGCGCACGATCTCCGCGGGCGGCATGTCCGTGGTGAGGCGGTAGCGTCCCGCCTGCAGCTTCGAGGACAGCGCGGCGAAGTCGAGGAGCGCGCGGAGCGCCTTGCCGTCCGTGATCACACCCACGCGCTCCAGCTGCTGCACGATCTGCTCCGCGCTCGCCCCCTGCGGCAGTTCGATCGTCATCGACCCGTTGGCGGGGACGGCGCTGCGGGGCGGCAGGCGATCGTGGATGCCGCTGGCGAGCACGTCCGGCACGCCGCGGAGCGCGAGCGCGAGCCCGATGAGGATCAGCGCGCTGTAGATCGCGAGCGAGGCGGCCGCGCGCGTGCGCACGCTATACCTCGACATCGCCGACCTCGATATCGCCGTCGCTTCCCTGGCGCCCCCGGGCGCTGGCCTGCGCTCTCCGACGCGCGAGGAACTGCTCCAGGATCAGCACCGCGGCGATGTCGTCTGCGGGGCGACGCGTGCCGCCGAGGCGTTCGGCTTCCACCGAGGTGTACTGCTCATCCTCGTACTCTACCGGCAATCCGAGGCTGCGTTCGATGCGCTCGCCCAGGCGGCGCGCCATCTGCGCCGCCCCCTCCTCCCGCCCGCGCGGGGTGAGCGCGATGCCGAGGACGACGCCCTCGACCCCGTCGCGCGCGACGATCGTGCGGATCGCCGGGAAGGCGATGCCCGCAGGGATCACCTCCAGGGGGACAGCGAGCCGCTCATCGGGGTCGCAGATCGCGAGGCCGACGCGCGCCATCCCGGCGTCGACGGCGAGCCATCTCATGCGGACCTGCACATGGCGTTTCGACCGTGGCTACGAGGACAGGCGGTCGGTCACCGCCTGCCGGGCCGCGGCCAGCGCCTCGTCGATGCGGGAGGCGTCGCGGCCACCGGCCTGCGCGAGCTGTGGGCGGCCGCCGCCGCCGCCGCCGGCGATGCCCGCCGCGATGCGCACGATGTCGACGGCGCTCAGGCCGCGCGCCACCACGTCGTCCGTGGCGGCGGTGATGAAGTTCGGGCGGCCATCGACCTCGGCGCCGAGCGCGATGAACGCGGAGCCCAGGCGATCGCGCAGTCGATCCACCATTGGACGCAGCGCATCCGTGGACTCCACCTGCACGCGCGCCACCAGCACGCGCACGCCGCCGATGAGCTCGGCGCGGTCCGTGAGTCCATCGGCGGTCCCGGCCGAGGCCCGGCGTTCCACCTCCTCCAGGCGGCGGCGCTCCGTCGCCAGCTGCTCCTCCAGCGCCGAGATGCGCTCCGGGATCTGCGCCGGAGGCGTCCGGAAGCGCCGCGAGAGCGCGCTCACCATCCCCGCGCGCTCCTCCACGTAGCGCTCCGCCTCGACACCGGTGACGGCCTCGATGCGGCGGAGGCCCGCGCCGATGCTGGTGTCGGAGACGATCAGCAGCATCCCCAGCTGGCCCGTCGAGTGGAGGTGCGTGCCGCCGCAGAGCTCGCGGCTGTAGCACTCCATGGTGTGATCGCCGGGGGCGTGCCCGCGCGAGTCGCAGTACTCCACCATCCGCACGCGTGCCGTGTAGCGATCCTCGAAGAACGCGATCGCCCCGCGCGCGATCGCCTCGTCGTAGTCCAGCTCGAAGGTCGCGCTCTCGATGTCCGCGCGCACCTTCGAGTTCACGATGCGCTGGATGTCGGTGAGCTGCTCTTCGGACGGCGCCTCGGGGTGGGTGTAGTCGAAGCGCAGGCGGTCGGGACCGACGTAGGACCCGGCCTGCCGGACGTGCGTGCCCAGGACGCTGCGGAGTGCCGCGTGCAGCAGGTGCGTACCGGTGTGGTTGCGCGCGGTGTCCTGCCGCCGCGCGACATCCACCAGCGCCGTCACGCGCGCGCCGGCCGGAATCGAGCCGGCGACTACGCGTCCGACGTGCACGATCGTCTCGCCGTAGCGGTGCGTGTCCTCCACGCGGAAACGACCCGCATCGCAGATGATCTCGCCGTGGTCGCCGACCTGGCCACCGCCCTCCGGGTAGAACGGCGTGATCGCGAGCACGATCTCGCCCTCGTCGCCCTCGTGCAGCTCGGTCACGCTGGCGTCGTGCGGGTTCAGGTGGGACGGGACGTGCCGCACGAGGTGGACCGCTGAGGTTTTCGCCTCGGTCACCGCATAGCCGACGAATTCCGTGGGAATGGCGATCGCGGCGTAGCGCATCGCGCGGTCATCGTGCACGCCGCCGAAGGTCTCCTCGCCCTTCGACCGCTCGCGCTGCTGCGCCATCTCCGCATCGAAGCCCGCGCGATCCACCTCGTAGCCGAGTCCCTGTGCGACCTCGACGGTGAGCTCCGGGGGCAGTCCGTGGGTGTCGTACAGGACGAACATGTCGCGGCCGGAGATGCGCCTCGTGGCCCGCTCGCGCACGACGATCTCGTCGAGCAGCGCGAGCCCACGGTCGAGGGTGGCCTGGAAGCGCGCCTCCTCGATCCGGGCGATGCGGCAGATGAAGTCGCGCTGCTCCGCGATCTGCGGGTGCGCGGCCATCGAGTGATCGATCGCGGCGTCCACGACGCGCTCCAGGAACGGCTCGCGCACGCCGAGGCGGTGACCGAAGTAGACCGCGCGGCGCAGCAGTCGCCGCAGGACGTAGCCGCGCCCCTCGTTGCTGGGCAGCACCCCGTCCGTGACGAGGAAGGCGAGCGCGCGGGCGTGCTCGGTGATGGCGCGGAGCCCGCGGGCGGCCTCCGGCTGCTCCTCGGGGTCGTAGACGCGCCCGGTGACACGCTCGGCGGCGGCCAGCACGCCGCGCAGCTCGTCCGTCTCGTAGACGGCGCGCACCTGCTGCACCACGGAGGCCACGCGCTCCAGCCCCGCGCCGGTGTCGATGTTCGCCGCCGGGAGATTGGTGCGCGATCCGTCCTCCTCGCGGAAGTAGGTCATGAAGACGAGGTTCCAGATCTCGAGGAACCGCCCGCAGCCGATGTCCGGGTGGCACGTGTTGCTGGCGCAGGTCGGGCAGCCCGGGGTCTTGCCCCAGTCGTAGTGCATCTCGGAGCACGGGCCCATCGGGCCGGTGTCGCCCGGGGGGCCCCACCAGTTCCCCTGCTCTGCAGTATAGCGCAGGATGCGCGCCGCCGGCACGCCGAGGGCGGCCCAGTGCGCGGCCGCCTCGTCATCGTCCGTGAAGACGGTGGTCCAGAGGCGGTCCGCCGGGATGTGCAGGACGCCGGTCAGGAACTCCCACGCCCAGGAGATGGCCTCGGACTTGAAGTAGTCCCCCACCGAGAAGTTGCCGAGCATCTCGAACAGCGTCAGGTGGTTCTCGTCGCCCACGGTCTCGACGTCGGTGGTGCGGAAGCAGCGCTGGATCGAGGTCAGGCGGGTGGCCGGCGGCTCCTCGAGGCCCATGAAGTACGGCTTGAACTGCACCATGCCCGCGGTCGTGAACAGGAGCGTCGGATCACTGTGGGGGACGAGCGAGGATGACGGGATGCGGCGGTGACCACGGGCCTCGAAGAACGCGAGAAACGCTCGCCGCAGCTCGTCGATGGTCACGATGGCGTGCTCTTTTCGGGGACGTCCGCATGCTGGAGGTCGACTGAGGCCCGAGTGTAGAATGGCCCCCATAGGCGGTCAATTTCAGGCCGTCCCGAGCGTAGGACGGCGCTCTGCCCCCATGACCAGCCGTGCGCCCGGCGCGACTCCGCTCTCCTCGCCCAAAACGACCGCGGTCACCTCGCTGGCCGGCTGGGCAGCTCTGGTGCTCGCCCCGGGCGACTCGCTGCGCATGCAGTCCGCGACCCCGGCCGTGCTCCACCCGGTCGCGGGGGTGCCCATGGTCCGTCTGGTGTGCGACCTCCTGCGCGAGGCGGGCTGCCCGCGCATCGTGATCGTCGCGGGGATGCCACGGGCCGCGCTCGCGGACATCGTGGGGGACGGCGTCGAGGTCGTGGACGCGCGGGACGCCGAGGATCCCGCAAACGCGGCGCTGCGCGCCCGCGCCGCCGCGGGCGACCACGACCGCGTCCTGATCCTCCGCGCGGACATGCCACTGATCAGCACGCGCACGCTGCGCGAGCTGGCTGGCCGCCACCTCGGCGAGTCGCGCGTGCTGACCTTCCTCACGGCGTACCTGACGGATCCCCACGGCTTCGGCCGGATCCTGCGGCGCAACGGCGAGGTGCGGGGAATCATCCGCGAGCGCGACCTGACGGGCGCCATGCGCGGGCAGCCCGAGGTCAACGCGGGGCTGTACGCCGCGGACGCGCGGTGGCTCTGGGAGACCCTCGCCGCGCTCCGCCCGAACTCCAGCACCGACTCGCTCGGCGACCTCGTCGCGCACGCCGTCGCACGCGGCGGGGTGGAGGCCTACCAGGTCACGGAGGCCATCGAGGTCGCCCAGGTCGGCGACCGCGTGCAGCTGGCGCAGGCCGATCGCATCCTGCGCGACCGCATCCGCGAACGGCTGATGCGCGACGGCGTGACGTTGATGGATCCACCCTCGATCTACATCGACGCGGGCGTCGAGATCGCCGGCGACACGGTCATCCTCCCGGGCACGCACGTCACCGGCGTCACGCGCATCGGCGGCGGCTGCCGCATCGGACCAAACGCGATCCTGCGCGACATGCTGATCGGCGAGCGGTGCGAGATCGGCGGCTCCACGCTTGAGGGCTCGACGATCGGGGACGGCGTGACCGTGGGCCCGTACTGCCACGTGCGGCCGGGCTCCACGATCGAGCGCGACGTGCACCTCGGCAACTACGCCGAGGTGAAGGCGTCCCGAATCGGCGAGCGCACGGCGGTCGGGCACTTCTCGTATATCGGCGACGCGGACGTGGGAGCGGACGTGAACGTGGGCGCGGGGTCGATCACCGCCAATTACGACGGCCAGCTGAAGCACCGCACGGTGATCGGGGACGGCGTCCACCTGGGGAGCGACACGGTGATGGTCGCGCCGGTGACGCTGGGCCGGGGTGCCCGGACCGGTGCGGGCGCGGTGGTCGTGGACGACGTGGCAGAGGGCGCGACCGTCCTCGGCGTCCCGGCACGCCCCCTCCCCCGGGGGACCGGCGC
The DNA here is from genome assembly GCA_041674525.1 of Dehalococcoidia bacterium. Taxonomy (GTDB): domain Bacteria; phylum Chloroflexota; class Dehalococcoidia; order UBA2979; family UBA2979; genus SHYQ01. Next base: position 8,514 of record JBAYVN010000024.1, read on the forward strand.
AGGAGAAGGAGGTCACCCGGCGTAGCCGCGGGCTGCGTCGAGTGCACTTGGATACCAGACTCCTCGTTCCCACCGCAGTCGTGCTGAGCAGCGCCGCGCTGCTCGCGGTCCTCGCCGCCGCCGAGGCGGCCGCCATCGCCCTCACCCGGCGGCGCCTGCGACGCGAGGACCACGCGGGGCTAAGCAGCCTGCTGCGCGACTACGTGGCCGTCCGGCAGGCGTTGCGGCGCGCGCTGCGCACCGGACTCACGGCCGTCACGGTCGGCGGGACGCTGGGCGCGCTGGCGCTCGTCACCGGGGTGCTGAGGGTCCCCGAGGTGATCGTCGCGCTCTCGGTGATCGGCGGTGCGGGGACGATCCGCGCCGCGGCGCGCCGCTTCGCGCGTGCGGACCCGGACGGGGTGGCCCGGCGCCTGGATGCCCCCGTGCGTGTCCTGCAACTGGCGCTGACACCCGTCGCGGTGTTCGTCGCGCTCCCGGTGACCCTGGTGCTGCGCGCGCTCGGCCGGCGGGATCCTGTCGACGAGATGGACCCCGCCGAAGAGCTAATCGGCCTACTGGAGGCCACGGACGAGGAAGACGACGCGATGCTGGAGGAGCGGCGCATGATGCGCGCCGTCCTCGAGCTCTCGAACCACTCCGCCCGCGAGCTGATGACGCCCCGCACGGACGTCACGGCGCTCCCGGTGACCGCCAGCTTCAGCGACGCGATGAAGATCGTGGCGACCAGCGGCTTCAGCCGCATCCCGCTGTACGAGGAGACCCTGGATCACGTGGTCGGCGTGATCTACGCAAAGGACCTCCTGGGTTATGTCTCCAGCGGGAACGTCACTCCGCTGCTCGTGGACGTCGCGCGGCCGCCGTACCTCGTGCCCGAGACGCGGCGCGCCGACGAGCTGCTGACGGACCTGCGTCGCGCGCAGGTGCACCTGGCGATCGCCGTGGACGAATACGGGGGCACCTCCGGGGTGATCACCGTCGAGGACCTCATCGAGGAGATCGTGGGCGAGATCACCGACGAGTACGACGTACCTCCCGCCGAGGTGGAGCAACTCTCCCCGGCGGAGGCGATCGTCGACGGCAGCCTGACGATCGACGAGCTGAACCACCTCTTCGAGTCGGAGATCGTCGTCGAGGACGTCGACACGGTCGGCGGGCTCATCGTGACCTCGCTGGGGAGACTCGCAGTCCCGGGCGACGAGGTGGTCGCACGCGCCATCGACGCGGACGACGAGGAGGTCCCGCACCTGGAGTTCCGCGTCCTCACGATCGTGGGCCGGCGGATCAAGCGCGTGCGCGTGCTGCGGCTGCCCCCGGGCACCGCCGTGAACAGCGCCGCGGTGGAGGCAGGGTAGGACCACCCCGCCGCGCCTCGCTGGCCCGCTGGGCGGTTCAGGGCCTAACCTACCGCCCGTGATCGACCACGCTCCCGCCGATCTGAAGTACCGCGTCGCCCTCCACCGGGTTCACCGGCTGGGGAGCATGCGCTTCGGCCTCCTGGATCGCTTCTTCAGCGACATGGAGGAGGCTTGGCATGCGGGTCTCACCGACCTCGCGGCGGCCGGGCTGGACGCGCGGACGGCCTCCGAGGTGCGCCGGGCGCAGCAGGAGATCGATCCCGATGGGGAGATGGAACGCCTCGAACGCGCCGGGGTGACCGTGCTCGCCGCGGGACACGCGCCGTACCCGAGCCGCCTCGGGGAGATCGACGACGCCCCGCCGCTGCTCTACGCGCGCGGCGAGTGGCGGGCCGAGGACGAGTGGAGCGTCGCGGTGGTGGGCACACGCGGGGCGACGGCGTACGGCCGGCAGGCCACGGCCGAGTTCGCGCGCGGGCTCGCGGCCACCGGCGTGACCGTCGTCTCCGGCCTCGCGAGGGGGGTTGACACGATTGCCCACCGCACGGCACTGGACAGCGGCGGAAGAACCGTCGCCGCGCTGGCGAACGGGCTGGACACGGTGTACCCGCCGGAGAACCGGCACCTGGCGGACGAGATCGCCGAGCGCGGCGCCCTGCTGACCGACTACCCGTTGGGCACCAAGCCCCGCGCGGACTTCTTCCCTCGACGCAACCGCATCCTCTCGGGCGTCTCGCTGGGCACCCTGGTGGTCGAGGGCGACTACCAGTCCGGCGCGATGATCACCGCGAAGTTCGCGACGGAGCAGAACCGCGAGCTCTTTGCCGTCCCGGGATCGATCTTCTCGCCGCAGTCACGCGGGCCGCTCAGCCTGATCCGCGACGGGGCGACCCCCGTCGCCTCCGCGAACGACATCCTCGAGGCCCTGAACCTGACGCAGCTCGGTGCGCAGATGGACTTCGGCCGCGCGGCGCCGCCGGAGAGCCCGGATGAGCGCGCGTTGATGCGGGTCCTGACCCGCGACCCACAGCACATCGACCTCGTCGCCCGCATGAGCGGTTTGGCACCCTCGGTTGCGTCCGGTACGCTCGCACTCTTGGAATTGAAGGGTCTCGTCCGCGATCTGGGCGGGATGCAGTTTGTGCGAGTGCGCGAAGAGAGCCCCGAGTACAGCGTGACGGACACCCACGGGACACCACGATGACGACCGAGACGAACGGGACGACCGACACGACCGGCACCCCGCGCCGTCGCGCAGCGACCCGCGCCCGCACCCCGGGCACCGGGCGCCGCCTCGTGATCGTCGAGTCACCCGCGAAGGCGCGCACGATCTCGCAGTACCTGGGGCCGGATTACATGGTCGAGTCCTCGATCGGGCACATCCGCGACCTGCCCTCGTCGGCGGCGCAGATCCCGAAGGAGTACAAGAAGGAGCCCTGGGCGCGCCTCGGCGTGAACGTGGAGGCGAACTTCGAGCCGCTGTACGTCGTCCCCCCGGACAAGGCCGAGCAGGTGAAGAAGCTCCGCGCGCTCCTGAAGGACGCGGACGAGGTCTACCTCGCGACGGACGAGGACCGCGAGGGCGAGGCCATCGCCTGGCACCTGCTGCAGGTGCTCAAGCCCCGCGTCCCGGTGCGGCGCATGGTGTTCCACGAGATCACCCGCGCCGCCATCGAGGCGGCGATCGCCAGCCCCCGCGAGGTGGACTTCGACCTGGTGCGAGCGCAGGAGGCGCGGCGCATCCTCGACCGGCTCTTCGGGTACGAGATCTCCCCCGTGCTGTGGAAGAAGGTGGCGCCGAGGCTGGCTGCCGGGCGAGTGCAGTCCGTGGCCGTGCGCCTGATCGTGGACCGCGAACGCGCCCGGATGCGCTTCCACACCGCGTCCTACTGGGACGTGGACGCGACGCTGGCCACGCGGGAGCGCGGCGACGACACGTCCGTGGCGGCGCACCTGGTCGAGCTCGGCGGCCGGCGCGTGGCCAGCGGCCGCGACTTCGACCCGGAGACCGGTCGCCTCAGCGGCGACAACACCCGCCTCCTGGACGAGCCGGCCGCCGGCGCGGTCGCCGGGCACCTGCGCACATCTACGTTCATGGTGGCCGAGGTCAACGAGCGCCCGTTCACGCAGCGCCCGCCCGCGCCGTTCATCACCTCGACGATCCAGCAGGAAGCCGCCCGCAAGCTCCGGTACACCGCGCAGCGGACGATGCAGGTGGCGCAGCGCCTGTACGAGAACGGCTACATCACCTACATGCGCACGGACAGCACCAACCTGTCGCAGCAGGCGCTGGACGCCGCGCGACGGCAGGCTGCCTCGCTGTACGGCGAGGCCACCGTGCCGGCGGAGCCTCGCCGGTACGCGAGCGGTAAGGCCGCCCAGGAGGCGCACGAGGCGATCCGCCCCGCGGGCGACATCTTCCGCACGCCCGAGAGCCTCCGTAACGAGCTGGACGCGGACGCGCTGCGGCTCTACGAGCTGGTGTGGAAGCGCACCGTGGCCTCGCAGATGAAGGACGCCACCGGCCTGCGCACGCAGGTGCGCCTCACCGCGGATGCGGGCGCCGAGGGCGCGGCCGTCTTCCAGACCGCCGGGAAGGTGATCACCTTCCCCGGCTTCCTCCGCGCCTACGTGGAAGGGTCCGACGACCCTGACGCCGAGATCGAGGACCAGGAGCGACTGCTCCCGCCCCTGCGCGTCGGGCAGGAGCTGGACCCGCGCACCCTCGAGGCGAAGGGCCACGAGACCCAGCCGCCGGCCCGCTGGACCGAGGCGAGCCTGATCCGTGAGCTTGAGGAGCGCGGCATCGGCCGCCCGTCGACGTACGCGTCGATCCTGCAGACGGTCCAGGATCGCGGGTACGTGTGGAAGCGCGGGAGTGCGCTGGTCCCGACGTTTGTCGCGTTCGCCGTGGTGAACCTGCTGGAGCAGCACTTCCCCGATCTCGTCGACCTCGGCTTCACCGCGCGCATGGAGGAGCGCCTCGACGAGATCGCCGAGGGGGAGCGAGACCCGAAAGCCTGGCTGCGCACCCTCTATTTCGGCGACCCGGACGCGCCGCCCTCGGAGCCGCTGGCGCACGACGGCCTGCACGCGACGATCGACCGCGGCTGGGAGGCCATTGACGCCCGCGCCGTCTCCTCGGTGCCGATCGGGACCGACACCGATGGCCGCGAGATCGCCGTGCGCGTCGGGCGGTACGGGCCGTACCTCCAGGTCGGCGACAGCGAGGAGCGCGCCTCGCTCCCCGACAGCATCCCGCCCGACGAGGTCACCGTGGAGGACGCGATGCGCCTGCTCCACGAGGAGCGCCTGGGCGACCACCTCCTCGGCGCGGACCCGCAGACCGGCGAGCCGGTGTACCTGAAGACCGGGCGGTACGGTCCGTACGTCCAGCTCGGCGACGATCCGCCGCGCGGGAGCAAGGAGAAGCCTCGCCGCGCCTCGCTCTGGGACGACATGACTATGGAGTCGATCACCCTGGACGACGCGCTGATGCTGCTCTCGTTCCCGAAGACGCTCGGCAAGCACCCGGACAGCGGCGAGGACGTGACGGTACAGGACGGTCCGAACGGCCCCTACGTGCGCGCCGGCAAGGAGAGCCGCAGCATCGAGGGCGGCCACTTCGCGATGAAGACGATGACCCTGGACGAGGCGGTGAAGGTCCTCGCGCAGCCTCGGCAGTTCGGGCGCCGGGTCGCGCAGAGCGTGCTCTCCGAGCTGGGCGAGCACCCGGACGGCAAGGCGTCGATCACCGTGCGCAGCGGCAAGTTCGGCCCGTACGTCACGGACGGCGTCGTGAACGCCTCGCTGCCAAAGGGCCGCGATCCGAAGTCACTGACGCTCGAGGACGCCCTCGACCTCATCGCCGCCCGCGAGGAGAAGCTGCGCTCCGAGGGCCAGGACCCGCGCGCGCCGAAGGCTGCTGCGAAGGCCGCCGCGAAGCGCGCCCCCGCCCGCCGCACCTCGAAGACGGCGCGCAGCGCCTCGAAGACGCGGCGAGCGAGTTAGCCCTGTCCGACCGACAAACGGGGAGCAGATGAGGACGTTCGCGCCGAAGGTCATCGAAACCGCCCGGCTCACGCTCCGGCCATTCCAGCTCAACGATGCCGACGCGCTGTTTCAATACTCGAAAGATGAAGAGTTCGCGTTGTTCGCAATGGACGGCGAGCCCGCAACGATCGATAGCGCCCGCAGGCGCATCGAGCGAGCGGTCACGACCCAGTGGACTGATTGCCAGAGGTTCGCCATCCTTCGCGAAGGACTGCTGATCGGATCGATCACGCTCCGACCAGAATGGTCCGACATGACCGCCATTGTTGGATACGAGATCGCTCGCGCCCAGTGGGGTCTTGGCTTCGCCACCGAAGCGGCCACGGCCGTGATCCAGTACGGCTTCGAGTGCCTTGGCCTAGAGAGAATCTATGCGCGTGTGGATCCTCGGAATGCGTCGTCCCTGCGTGTCCTCGCGAAGTTGGGAATGACGCGCGAGGGAGTCCTGCGGCGCCACCTGATCCGGCGAGGCGAACGAGTCGATCGTGTCTATTTCGGCCTGCTGCGAGACGAGTGGCCGTCGGAATCGTCGTAGCAGTGCTCGTTGTCCGCTGATATGCTGCTTATGTCATTCTCGGGCGGGGATGTCCGAGGAACGCTGATGTCGCGCACCGCCCGCCAGAAGACCGAGCCCGCGCCACTGCCGGAGATCGAGGCTGCTGCAGCGGCGGCGCTCGAGCGCTACCTCGCGGACATCGCCGGGGTGCGACGGCGCTCGCAGTACACCGTTCGCAACTACCGCACCGACCTCGAGGACTACCTGCGGTTCCTGGCCCCGAAGGGGGTCGCGTACGACGCCGCCGGGCGGTCCCTCGGGCGTGCGTACATCGCCCACCTGCAGGACGCGGAACTCGCGGAGGCCTCGATCCGGCGGCGGGCGACGACCGTCCGCGGCTGGTACGCCTGGCTCGATGCCAACGGCACGGAGCTGCGCGCGGAGCCCGGCGACTCCATGCTCCGCCTGCGCTATCCGAAGAAGACGCGGCGGCTCCCGCACTTCCTCGACGTCGAGGAGGCGCAGCGGCTGGTGAACGCTCCCGACGCGGACACAGACGGGGGCCTGCGTGACCGGGCGATCCTGGAGCTGCTCTGGGGCGCCGGGCTGCGCGTCAGCGAGGCGGCGAAGCTCGACGTGCGCGACCTGGACCTGACGAACCTGCAGGTGCGGGTGACGGGCAAGGGCGACAAGACGCGCATCTGCCTCTACGGGGAGCCGGCGCGCGAGGCGATCCGTGCCTACCTCGACGGCTCCCGCCCGCGCCTTGCGACGGGGGCGCAGGCGGCGCTGTTCCTGAACCGCGGCGGGGGGCGTCTCACGGCGCGCTCGATCCAGACGATCGTGCGCAACGCCGGGACGCAGGCGGCGCTGCGCCAGGGGGTCCACCCGCACCTCCTTCGCCACTCCTTCGCCACGCACCTGATCGAGGGCGGCGCGGACCTGCGCGTGGTGCAGCACCTGCTGGGCCACTCCTCGCCGGACACCACGCAGATCTACACCGCGGTCGCGCATCGCCAGCACGCGGGGGCCGTGGGCGACGCGCTGGAGCGCGCACGGGATGTGGAGCGCCGCCGCGGGAGCGCCTGAGGCCCGCCGCTGACCCCGGCGCGCGCGTCCGCTACGATCATGGCCCACGAACGAGGATGCTCGGAGGTGCGGCATGCGCGTCCTGGTGCTCAACGGACCGAACCTGAACATGCTCGGCACGCGCGAGCCGGAGATCTACGGCCGCGAGACCCTGGCCGACATCGAGATCCTCGTGCGCAACCGTGCGCAGGAACTGGGCATCGAGGTGGCGTTCGCGCAGAGCAACCACGAGGGTGAGCTCGTGGACACCATCCAGGCGCACCGCGACTGGGACGGGCTGATCATCAACGCGGCCGGGTACACGCACACCTCGGTCGCGATCCCGGACGCGATCGCCGCGACGGGTATCCCCACCGTGGAAGTGCACCTGTCCAACGTCTTCAAGCGGGAGCCGTTCCGGCATCACTCCTACCTGTCGCCGTACGTGTGGGGATGCCTGGCCGGGTTCGGCTTCCGCGGCTACCTTGCGGCGCTCGACCTGCTGCACGGCCGGCTGACCGAGGGCACGGCGGAGTGAGGCACGCCGGACGCATCGATCGCCTGCGGGAGCGCTTCGACGCGCTCGCCATCGATGCCCTGCTGGTCACCACGCCCTCCAACCGGCGGTGGATCAGCGGCTTCACGGGCAGCGCCGGGGTCGCGCTGGTCACCCGCGCGGAGGCGCGCTTCGCCACCGATTCCCGGTACTGGGAGCAGGTGGGACGCGAGTGCCCGGACTACTCGCTCGTGCGCGTCACCGGCGCAAACACCGGCATCGCCCCCGGGATCCTCGAGGGGCTCGCGGGCGTGCGGGTCGGATTCGAGCCCGCGCACATGACGGTCGCGGCGCTGGACAGCTGGACACGCGCCGTCGCCGAGCTCCCCGCGTCATCGCGGCCGGTCCTCGTCCCGGCCCCCCGCGCGATCGAGGATCTGCGCATGGTGAAGGAGCCGGAGGAGCTCGACGCCCTGACGCGAGCCGTCCGGCTGGGCGACGCCGCGTTCGGCCATGCGGCGGATCATGCCGCCCCGGGGATGACCGAGCGGGATCTCGCCTGGCTGGTGCAGGAGTACGCGCTGCGGCATGGCGCGGAGGATCTGTCCTTCGGGACGATCATCGCCGGCGGCGCGCACGGGTCGCTCCCGCACTGGCGCGCGTCGGATGCGCCGCTGGAGCCGGGCACCGGGGTCGTGATGGATCTCGGCGTCGTGGTGGATGGCTATTGCTCCGACCTGACGCGTACCATCTTCCTGGGTGCTCCGGACGAGCGCTTTACGCGCGTGTATGACATCGTACTGACCGCGCAGACCATGGCGGAGGAGCGCATCGAGGCCGGGATGACCGGCGCGCAGGCGCACGCGATCGCCGCCGAGGTGATCGGGCGCGCCGGGCACGCGGAGCATTTCGGTCACGGCCTCGGCCACGGCGTCGGCCTCGACATCCACGAGGATCCGCGCCTCGCACCGGCGTCCGAGCACGTGCTCAGGGACGGGCACGTGGTGACCGTGGAGCCGGGCATCTACATCCCCGGCTGGGGCGGGGTGCGCATTGAAGACCAGTGCGTGATGGAGAACGGCCGGCTGCGGACGATCTCCACCGCGCCGAAGCTCGATCTCACGAGAGGGGCCTGACCATGATCTCAACGTCGGAGTTCAAGAAGGGCGCCTCGGTCGAGCTGGACGGCGGCCTGTACCGCATCGAGGAAGTCCAGCACGTCAAGACCAAGAAGTCGGCCGTGTACCGCGTGAAGCTGCGCGATCTGCGCGCCGGGCACATCACGGAGCGCACCTTCAACGCCGGCGACAAGCTGGTCGCCGCGCGCGTGGAGCGCCGGCGCATGCAGTACCTGTACGGCGACGCGGACAACCACACGTTCATGAACGTGGAGACGTACGAGCAGCTCCAGATCCCCACGCGGGTCGTCGCCGACGCGCTGCCCTACCTCAAGGAGAGCGACGAAGCGCAGGTGGTGCTCTTCGGCGACGAGGCGCTCGGCATCGAGCTCCCGGCCGCGGTGGAGCTGGTGATCACCTCGTCGGAGCCGGGCGTGAAGGGCGACACCGCCACCGGCGCGACGAAGCCCGCAACGCTGGAGACGGGCCTGGTCGTGAACGTGCCGCTGTTCATGAACCCCGGCGACACGATCAAGGTCTCCACAGCCGACGGCCGCTACCTCGAGCGCACGAAGACCGCGTAGGCACCCGGCGGCTGGGCGGAGGCGCACGTGGCGGCCGAGGTTCGTCCCGTCTGGCAGGTGGTTCGCTACCTGAAGGAGCTGCTGGGGCGCGACCAGGTGCTGTCCGACCTGTGGGTTGGCGGCGAGGTCGCCAACCTCACCGCGGCTTCCTCGGGGCACCTGTACTTCACGCTAAAGGATGCGGGCGGGCAGCTGCGCTGCGTCTTCTTCCGCAACTCCAACATGGGCCAGCGCAACCTCGTGGCGAACGGCGCCTCGCTGATCGCCCACGGTGCGGTCACGGTGTACGAGCTCCGCGGCGACGTGCAGCTGCTCGTGGACTTCGTGCAGCCCGCCGGCGTCGGCGCCCAGCAGGCGGAGTTCGAGCGCCGCCGGGCGCGCTTCGAGGCGGAAGGGCTGTTCGACCCCGCGCGCAAGCGAGCGCTGCCGAGGTTCCCTCGCAGCATCGGCGTGGTGACCAGCGCCCGCGGGGCGGCGATCCACGACATCACCACCGTGCTCGCCCGGCGCTGGCCGCTGGCGACGATCCGCTTCCGCCCGGCGATCGTGCAGGGCGAGGAGGCCGCGGTCTCCGTGGCGGAGGCGGTGCGCGAGATCGCACCGCACGGCGCGCGCCCGGATCGCTGGCCGGACGTGCTGATCGTGGGCCGCGGCGGCGGCGCGAACGACGATCTCTCCGCGTTCAACGAGGAGCCCGTGGTGCGGGCGATCTTCGGCTGTCCGATCCCCGTCGTCTCCGCCGTCGGGCACGAGAAGGACGTGACGCTCGCCGACCTGGTCGCGGACGTGCGCGCACCCACGCCCTCCGCAGCCGCCGAGATGGTGGCGCCCGACCGCCTCGACGTCGCCCGGCAGGTCGACGCCCTGCGCGCGCGGCAGGACGTGCGGATGACGCGCACCATCGCCGTGGCGCGGGAGGTGGTGGGACGTGCCTCGCAGGGCATGGCTCGCCGCCTGCCCGACACCGCGCCCCTGCATCGTCGCGTCGCGCTGCACGCCGACTCCCTCCGCCACCATTTGCTGCGCACCACCTCCGAGGCGCGCGAGCGCATCGCCGGCTCGGTGAACCGCCTGCACGCGCTGTCACCCGAGGCGACGCTGCTTCGTGGCTATGCCCTCGTCTCGACCGCGGACGGCACGCCGGTGCCGCGCGCGTCCTCGGTGGCGCGCGGCGATGCGATCGAGGTGCGCTGGAGCGACGGCAACCGTGCCGCGCGTGTAGAGTCGTGATCATGGCGCGCGAACCACGCACATCGAACTCCGGCGGTGACGACGCCGCCGGCGCGGCGCAGGCGAGCCTCGACCTCGCCGAGGAGGGCTTCGAGACGCTCTTCGCCCGGCTGGAGTCCGTATCGCAGCAACTGGAGGCGGGCGGGCTCACGCTGGAGCAATCGCTCGCGCTGTACGAGGAGGGGATGCGTCTTTCCCAGCGCTGCCAGGCGCTCCTCGGCGCGGTCGAGCAGCGCATCGAGACGCTGCGCCAGGGCGCGGGCGGCGCATGACGCTGGCGGTCGGCTGGTACACCACGGCTCGCGGCGCGGGATCGCGCAACATGTTCCTCGCGGTGCGCAACGCGATCGCCGCCGGCACCCTGGACGCTCGCTTCGCCCACGTCTTCTGCAACCGCGAACCGGGCGAGGACGTGGCCACCGATGCCTTCTTCGACCTCGTGCGCGACTGTGGCGCGCCGCTGGTCACGCTCTCCTCCGTGCGCTTCCGCCACGAGCACGGCGGTGCGCGCTCCCGGCCGAACGAGCCGCTCCCGGAGTGGCGCCTGGCCTACGACGCCGAGGTGGCACGGCTCGTCGATCCGCACGGTGCGGAGGTGGGCGTGCTGGCCGGCTACATGCTGATCTTCACGCCGCCCTTCGTGTCGCAGCACGCGATCCTCAACCTGCATCCCGCGCTGCCGCACGGTCCCGCCGGCACCTGGCGCGAGGTCATCCTGCAGCTGATCCGAGGCGGCGCGAGCGAGAGCGGAGCGATGGTGCACCTCGCCATCCCCGAGGTGGACGCGGGGCCGGTCGCCGCGTTCTGCCGGTACTCCATTCGCGGGGGCGAGTGGGACACGCTGTGGGTCACGCTGGGCGACCCGTCCGCGCTGGACGACGCGGCGATCGAGGCGAGCGCGCTGTTCACGTGCATTCGCGAGGCGCAGATGGCGCACGAAGCACCGCTGCTGGTGTCCGCGCTGCAGGCCTTCGCGGACGGGCGCATGCGCGCGCTGCCCGGCCGCATCGGGGATGCGCGGGGCACGGCGGTGCCGCCGCTGGACCTGACGGCGGACGTCGAGGTTCGCCGTGCGCGCGGCGAGTAGCGGCGAGCGGGCGGCGATGCGCGTTCCGGCGGTGGCGCCGCGTCACGTCTTCGCTGTACGCTTGCGCGACTGTCAGCACCCCGGAGAGAAGCCGATGACCGTTCTCCATCCCGTTCCGGTTCGTCCCGCGCTTCCGGCGACTCGCGTCGAGCGCGCGCGGAACGCGGTGGTGCGGCGCGCGTTGCCCGTGATCGCCGGCTCCGCGGCAGCGCTCGTCGCCACGCTGGCAGCCGAGCGCGCGGTGCGCGAGATCGCCCTCGGCGCAGCCGAGCACCTGGGCGCCATGTCGAACCGGCGAGGACCGGAGGCCGTGATCCGCACCGTGGTGACCGAGGTGACCGTGATCGAGCGGATCCGCCGCCGCGCCTAGCGCGAGCCACACCGTGCCAGCAGAACGTCTCCAGAAGCTCCTCGCCCGCGCCGGCTTCGGCAGCCGCCGCAGCGCGGAGCAGGTGATCGCGGCGGGCCGCGTCACCGTGGACGGGACCATCGCCATCCTCGGCACCCGCGCCGATCCGGACGCGCAGCGCATCGAGGTCGACGGCGAGCCGATCCGCATCGAACCGGACGACGTCACCATCGTGCTCAACAAACCAGCCGGGATCGTGGTCACCGCCGTCGACGATCGGGGCCGCCAGACGGTCTTCGACATCCTCGTCAACCCGCCGCCGCACCTGCGCTACGTGGGCCGCCTCGACCGCGACACCTCGGGGCTGCTGCTGCTCACGACCAGCGGCGAGCTCGCCCACCGCCTCACCCACCCGCGCTACGAGGTGCTGAAGACGTACGAGGCGACGGTCGACGGGATCGTCGCGGACGCCGCGCTGGAGCGACTGCGTCACGGCGTGATGCTGGAGGACGGCGTCACCGCGCCGGCCGCCGTTGAGCGGCTGCCGGGAGCGTCGCCGCCCACGCGTCTGAGCATCGCGATCCACGAGGGGCGCAACCGCCAGGTGCGCCGCATGCTGGAGGCCGTGGGCCACCACGTCTCGCGCCTGCGCCGCACGAGGTTCGGCCCCGTCAGCCTGGACGATCTCCCGCCGGGGCTCTCCCGCCCCGTCACGCCGGAGGAGCTGGCAGCGCTCCAGAGCCTCGTCGGCCTCGGCGACCAGAACGAGGTCTAGCGCCAGCGATCCTCCCTGCCTATGATCCGCGAACCCGGCATTCGGGGCGGAGGATCACCATCACCGACGACGCTCTCCAGCGCAGCATCGCGATCGATGGGCCTACAGCCTCCGGCAAGAGCGTGGTCGGGCGCGCACTGGCCGATCTGCTGCACCTCGGATTCTTCGATACCGGGCTGATGTACCGCGCCTGCACGCTGTCCGTGCTCGAGGCGGGCATCCCCCCCGACGACGAGGCCGGCGTCGTGCACCTGCTGCGGCACATCGACCTCGACGTGCGCTGGCCCGAGCCAAACGACCCGCGCATCCTGCTCACCGGCGTCGACGTGACGCCGAAGCTGCGCAGCCCGCTCATCGAGCAGACCGTCTCACTGATCTCGCGCATCGAGGACGTGCGCAACGAGCTGGTGCGCCGCCAGCGCGCGATCGCCACGCGCGAGCCGGTGGTCATGGCCGGCCGCGACATCGGCACGCGGGTGCTCGTGGAGGCGCGCACGAAGATCTTCCTGGACGCCTCCACGGAGGTGCGCGCCCGGCGCCGCCTGGGCGAGGAGCAGGTGGAGGGTCGCCCGTCCACCTTCGAGTCCGTCCTCGCCGCGACGCGGCGGCGCGACGAGCTGGACAACACCGGGCACCGTGCGGTCCGCCGCGAGCAGGCCGCCGAGGGCGCGCTGATCATCGACACCGACGCGATCGGCATCGACGAGGTCGTGACGCAATGCGCCGAGCTCTACCGCAGGCTCAACCCCCCGCGCTGACCGGGGTCAGCACGGTCAACGCTCGCGGCGACGTACGCGAGGCGGTCCGCACACGCTAGACTGGCACCCATGCGCGCCCGTCTCTCCTGGATCGTCTACTCCGCCAGCATGGCCCTCACGCGCCTGCTGGTGTACTCCCTGACGCGTGTCGAGGTCGTCGGGCGCGAGCACGTGCCGCGCGAGGGCCCGGTGATCCTCGTGGCGAACCACGTGCACCTGCTCGACCCACCGCTGGTCTCCGCGCTTGCCGGTCGCCGCCTGCACCCGATGGCGAAGCGCGAGATCTTCGAGGTGCCGCTGATCGGCTGGTTCTTCCACCTCTACGGCGCGTTCCCCGTGCGGCGTTTCTCCGCCGACATGGGCGCGCTGCGCGTCGCGCGCAACATCCTGCGCCGCGGCGAGGCCGTGCTGATGTTCCCCGAGGGGACCCGGGGCACGCGGCTCGGGTCGGCGACGGAGCTGCGCCCGGCCCTTCCCGGCTCCGTGGTGGTCGCCCAGATGTCCCACGCACTCGTGGTGCCAGTGGCGATCACCGGGAGCAATGTGCCCCTCCCCGGGGTCTTCGTGGCGTGGCTGCGAGGCGCCCGGCCGAAGATCCGCGTCGAGTTCGGGGAGCCGTTGATCATCGTGGAGCCCTCGCGCGGCGGCGACTCGCCGGAGGTCGCCACCGACTCGCTGATGCGCCGCATCGCCGCCATGCTCCCGGAGGATCACCGCGGCGCGTACGGCGCCGGCACCGAGGGGACCGTGGTCGTCCACCGCGAGGTGCGCGAGCGCCCCGCGCGGGCGCCGCGCGAAGATGAGCCGGAGCCGGAGCCGGAGCCGGCGCCCTAGCGTCCGTCGCCGGGGGCTGCGTACACTGGCTGAGGCGGGCGATCAGGAGCACCTCATGTGTGGCATCGTCGGCTACACCGGGCACCGTCCGGCAGGACCGATCGTCCTCGATGGCCTGCGTCGCCTCGAGTACCGCGGCTATGACTCCGCGGGCGTCGCCCTGTTCGACGCCCGGCACGGGCTCTTCGTCGCCCGCGCGACCGGCAAGCTCGACGCGCTCCTCCAGCGCGTCGAGGGCACGCTCCCGCCCGCGATCGCCGGCATCGGCCACACGCGCTGGGCCACGCACGGCGAGCCCAGCGATCGCAACGCGCACCCGCACCTCGATCCGGACGGCACCGTCGCCGTGGTCCACAACGGCATCGTGGAGAACTTCGAGGATCTCCGCGTGCGGTACGCGCGTGGCCCGTTCCTCTCCGACACCGACACCGAGGTCCTCGCGCACATGCTGGCGACCCGCATCGAACGCGGCGAGGACCTGCTGGACGCGCTCCGTGCCGTGGTTACGGAGGCGCAGGGCGCCTACTCGATCGTCGCGATCTCGCGACATGAGCCGGGACGCATCGTCGCCGCGCGCGTGGGCAACGCTGGGGGCATCGTCGTCGGCGTCGGGGACGGCGAGCACCTGATCGCCTCGGACCTGGGTGCGCTGCTGCCGTACACCCGGCGCGTGACGTTCATGGAGCCCGGCGAGTTCGCCGATGTGCGTGCGGACAGCGTCATGTACGCCGACGCCGCGGGCGCTGCGATCACGAAGCGCGTCGAGTTGCTCCCGTACGACCCGGTGGCGGCCGTGAAGGGCCCGTACAAGCACTTCATGCTGAAGGAGATATTCGAGCAGCCCGATGCCGCGCTGGATGCGGTACGCGGGCGCTACCTGACCCGCCCCGCGCGTGTGGAGTTCGAGGGGCTGCCGCTGGACGCCGCCGTCGCGCGCTCGCTGACGCGCGTGGTGCTGGTCGGCATGGGCACATCGATGCACGCGGCGATGGTCGGGCGTCATTACTTCGAACGCTTCGCGCGGCTCCCGGCGGAGGTCGACAACTCCGCGGAGTTCCGCTACCGCCAGCCGGTCCTGGACGCGAACACCCTGGTCGTCTCCATCGCGCAGTCCGGCGAGACGGTGGACACGCTGGCCGCGATGGACGAGGCGCGGCGCGCCGGGTGCCTGCAGATCACGCTCTGCAACACGCCGGGCGCGCAGACCACGCGCGTGGCGGACGGCACGATCCTGCTGCGCGTCGGACCGGAGATCGCCGTCGCCAGCACGAAGACCATGGTCGCCTCCATGCTCCTGCTCCACGGCCTCGCGCTGGTCCTCGGACGGCTGCGCGGCACGCTGGACGGCGCGGTGGAGGCGCAGCAGATCGAGGCCGCGCTGCACCTCCCGGCCGCAATCGGCGAGGTGCTGAGCCTCGCGCCACAGATCGAGGAGATCGCGAGCCGCTACGCCAGCAACGACGACTTCCTCTTCCTCGGTCGCGGCCTCGGCTATCCGATCGCCCTCGAAGGCGCGCTCAAGCTCAAGGAAGTCTCGTACATCCACGCCGAGGGCTACGCCGCCGGCGAGATGAAGCACGGTCCGATCGCCCTGATCGACGAGCACATGCCGACGCTGGCCATCGCGCCGCGCGACGAGGTGTTCGACAAGATGCGGTCCAACATCGAGCAGGTGCGCGCGCGGCGCGGTCCGGTGATCGCCGTGGTCTCCCAGGGCGACCGCAGCCTCGCGGGCCTGGCGAACGATCTCATCGAGCTTCCCGCGGTCGACCCGATGCTCGCGCCGATCGTGACCGTGGTCCCGCTGCAGTTGCTCGCGTACTACATCGCCACCCGTCGAGGTGCGGACGTGGACCAGCCGCGCAACCTCGCGAAGACGGTCACGGTAGAGTAGGGGCGCCGCCGGCGCCCGGGGGCTCCTCGGAGTGGGGGCCGTCCCCCGGCACTCCATCCTCACGCGGCGCGGGCACTGGTGTGCCGGGGGGCGTGAACATCCCTGCGTGCCTGGCGTCCAGGCGGCCGCCGCTACCGTACGTCCCCCACCCGGAACGCACTGGCGCGGGCCTGCGCGGCGGTCCGCCGCGATACGCCGCCACGCCCAACATGCCCCCCACCGCCAGCGCGATCGCGAACACCACGAGGAACCGCGAGAGGCGGCCGCTGTCGTCTGCCTCGGCGGCGGCCGGGTCTGCTTCGATCGTCTCACCGTACCTCGCCGACCACGCGGCGAAGACGGCGGCCGGCACCTCCACCTGGCGTTCGGCGATGCTGTTCGGGAATCCGCCGGGGATCAGGCCGAAGCCGCACCCCTGCGGGTCGGGGTCGGGCACCTCGGTCAGGTCGAGGGCCAGGGCGGTCGCGCCGGACCGCGGGTGGTAGTGCGCGAGTCCCGCCGGAGCCCCGGTGGGCGGGCAGCCCGCGTGCGTCTCCGGGTGGAGCCCCGCGATGGGGAGCACATGCCCGTCGCGATCGATGACCACGGCGACCGGGATCACCCCGGCCTGCGCGCCGGTGGCGGGTGGCCTCACCACCCACCCGAGGAGCGCGGCGAGCGCCAGCAGCGCCGCGACCCCGACGACCGCGGCGTACCGCCCGGGGGCCCGGCCGCGTGGCACCGCGTGAACGACGCGGCGCCGGCCTATCGCGATGCCAGCGCCGCCTGAGCGGCCGCGAGGCGAGCGATCGGCACGCGGTACGGGCTGCACGAGACGTAGTTCAGGCCCACCTCGTGGCAGAAGGCGACGGACGGCGGGTTGCCGCCGTGCTCCCCGCAGATCCCGATCTTCAGGTCGCGCTTCACGCCGCGCCCCTTCTCGATCGCCATCCGCATCAACCCGCCGACGCCCTCGCGGTCGAGCTCGACGAACGGGTCACGCTCCAGCACGTGGCGCCTGATGTACACCGGCAGGAATCGCCCGGCGTCGTCGCGCGACAGGCCGAAGGTCGTCTGAGTCAGGTCGTTGGTGCCGAACGAGAAGAAGTCCGCATGCCGGGCGATGCGATCAGCGATCACGCACGCGCGCGGCAGCTCGATCATCGTGCCGACGGTGTACGGGATCTTCGCCCCGCGCTCCGCGATCACCTGCTCCGCCGTCTGCTCGGTGAGGCGGCGGAGCTCCTCGAGCTCGCCCTCGATGCCGACGATCGGGATCATGATCTCCGGCGCGACCTCGATGCCCTCGCGGTGGAGGTCGCAGGCGGCCTCCATGATCGCGCGCACCTGCACCTCGTAGATCTCGGGGAAGGTGATCGCCAGTCGCACGCCGCGGTGGCCGAGCATCGGGTTGAACTCGCGCAGGCTCTCGACGCGCCGCTCCACGTCCGCCGTGCGGAGGTGAAGCGACTGGGCGAGCTCCGCGATCTCCGCCGGGGTGTGCGGAAGGAACTCGTGCAGCGGCGGGTCCAGCAGGCGAATGGTGACCGGCAGTCCGGCCATCGCCTTCAGGATGCCGTGGAAGTCCGAGCGCTGGAACGGCAGGATCTTCGACAGTGCCGTGCGGCGCTCTGCCTCCGTCTGCGACAGGATCATCTCGCGCACCGCGAGGATGCGGTCCGCGCCGAAGAACATGTGCTCGGTCCGGCAGAGGCCGATGCCCTCTGCGCCAAAGGCGCGGGCGCGCTCGGCGTCCTCGGGCGTGTCGGCGTTGGCGCGGACGCGCAGGCTGCGCGCGTCGTCCACCCAGGCCATCAGGCGGTCGTACTCCGGCGGGAACAGCGCCTCGGCGAGCGGGAGCGCGCCGAGCATCACCTCGCCGGTGGATCCGTCGACGCTCAGCACGTCGCCCTCGCGCACGACCAGGTCGCCCTGCCCCGGGACGTTCACGGTGAACTCCCGATGCGCGTAGTCGATCTGGAGCGACCCGCAGCCCGTGATGCAGCACTTGCCCATCCCGCGCGCGACCACCGCCGCGTGCGAGGTCATGCCGCCGCGCGCCGTGAGGATCGCCTGCGCGTCCTTCATGCCCTCGATGTCCTCAGGGCTGGTCTCGTCCCGCACGAGGATGACGTCCTCGCCGCGCTCCGCCCACTGCACAGCGTCGCCGGGGGTGAAGACGACTTTGCCCACGGCGGCGCCCGGGGACGCGGCAAGGCCGGTCGCGATCACCTCGCGCTCCGTGCCCGGGCGGAACACGGGGTGCAGCAACTCGTTCAGTTGCTCGGGGTCCAGTCGCAGCACGGCCTCGTCGGCGGTGAGCAGCCCCTCGTCCACCATGTCGACGGCGATCTTCACCATCGCGCGACCGGAGCGCTTGCCCCCGCGCGTCTGCAGCACCCACAGGCGGCCCTGCTGGATCGTGAACTCGATGTCCTGCATGTCGCGGAAGTGGTGCTCCAGCGTGGCGCAGGCCCGCGCGAGCTCCGCGTACGCCGCGGGCATCGACTCCTCCAGCGACGGCGGACCGTCCGCGCGGCGCGCGGCGCGCGTGATCGGCTGAGGCGTGCGCGTCCCGGCGACCACGTCCTCGCCCTGCGCGTTCACCAGGAACTCACCGAAGATGTAGCGGTCGCCGGCGGAGGGGTCGCGCGTGAAGAGCACACCAGTGGCGCAGTCGTCGCCCAGGTTGCCGAAGACCATCGCCTGCACGTTGACGGCGGTGCCCCACGTGTCCGGGTAGCCGTGCATCTGGCGGTAGACCACCGCGCGCGGCGTGTCCCACGAGTTGAACACAGCACCGATCGCGCCCCACAACTGCTCGTTCGGGTCGTCCGGGAACGGCTTGCCGGTGCGCTCCAGCACCAGCGCCTTGAACTCCGCAACGAGCTCCTTGAGCGCCGCTGCGTCGAGGTCGGTGTCGATGGTGGCGCCGCGATCGCGCTTCTTCGCGTTCAGCAGCACCTCGAAGGGGTCGTGGTCCGTCTCGGACGCCTTGCCGACGCCCAGCACCACGTCGCCGTACATCTGCACGAAGCGGCGGTACGAGTCGTATGCGAACCGCGCGTTGCCGGAGCGTGCCGCGAGCCCCTCGGCGGTAGCGTCGTTCAGCCCGAGATTGAGGATCGTGTCCATCATCCCGGGCATCGAGACGCGCGCGCCGGACCGCACCGACACCAGGAGCGGGTTGGAGGGGTCGCCGAACCTCGTACCCACGCGCTCCTCGACGAGCTTCAGGTTCTTCGCCACCAGCTCGGCGAGGCCCTCCGGGAACTTCCGCCCCATGGCGTAGAAGGCGTTGCAGACCTCCGTGGTGATCGTGAAGCCGGGCGGCACCGGGATGCCGAGGCTGCTCATCTCCGCCAGGCCGGCGCCCTTCCCGCCCAGGAGGTCGCGCAGCGCGTGCGAGTTCTGGCCACCGCCGTCGCCGAAGAAGTGCACCATGCCGTCCGTGAACTGCTGCTCGGCGGCGGGCTTGGATGCGGTGGTCATGGGTGTGCCTTCCATTCCTGCGACCAATGCCGCAGCCTCCGGCGCGCCGAGCGCGCCGCCGGTCATCGACCTGGCCATGGGGGAACTCGTGCACGCTCCCCGCAGGGGGCCCCCCGCCCGCGGGTGCGTCAACTGCGTCAGTATACGGGCGATTCCCGTTGCGCCCCAGCCATCGCCGGACCGGCAGCACGCGATCCGGTGGCCTGCCGCTCCCGGTTGGCGCACACTGCGATCATGGCCGTGGAGCAGTCCCTCGCCCGCTTCCGCGCACCGCTCGAGGCACACGAGGCCGCCCTCTCGCCCCTCGCCGCCCGCGAGGCCACGTCTGCCGGGCGGGCGCGTCCGGAGGCGCCGGACCCGCTGCGGCTCGCCTTCCAGGTCGACCGCGACCGCATCATCCACACCCGCGCGTTCAGGCGGTTGAAGCACAAGACCCAGGTCTTCGTGCACCCGGATTCGGATCACGTGGTCACGCGGATGACCCACACGATCGAGGTCCAGCAGGTCGCGCGTACGATCGCCCGCGCCCTGAACCTCAACGAGGACCTGACCGAGGCGATCGCCTGGGGCCACGACCTGGGCCACACCCCGTTCGGACACGCGGGCGAGGAGACCCTGGCCCGCCTCCTGCCCGGCGGCTTTCGGCATAACGAGCAGTCGTTGCGCATCGTGGAGCTGCTGGAGGAGGGCGGCCGCGGCCTCAATCTCACCGCGGAGACCCGCGAGGGCATCCTGAAGCACTCCAAGACGCGGGAGTCCGTCGCTGCGGAGGCCTGGGGATTCTCCTCCACGCTGGAGGGCCAGATCGTGAAGCTGGCAGACTCCATCGCCTACCTGAACCACGACATCCAGGATGCCATCCGCGCCGGCCTGCTCTCGGAGGGCGTGCTGCCAGCGCAGGTGCACCGGGTGCTGGGGCCGACGCACTCCGAGCGCATCGCCACGCTGGTCACCGACTGCGTGCTGGCCTCCGCGGAGACGTTCGAGACGGACCACCCGACGATCCAGCTCGGTGAGCGGGTGCTGGAGGCAACGGACACGCTCCGCGAGTTCATGTTCCAGCGCGTCTACCTGGACGAGTCGACACTGCGCGAGGCGCGACGCGGGCAGGACGTGGTGGAGGCGCTCTTTCATTACTATGTCGTTCATCCGGACCGCATCCCGGGTTGGTCGCTGGCCGAGGATCCGCCGTGGCGGCGCGCCGCCGACTACGTCTCGGGAATGACGGACGGCTACGCCCTGCAGCGGGCGCGCACCCTGGGCCTCGCGGCGGGGCCCGCGACCGCGTAGGCTCGGACCCCGCAGGGCCAGCGATCATGGCGCACGCGCGCCGGGCGAAGCGGGAGGTCGGGCCATCCTCGTCTCGCGCGTTCCCCTGCTCGCCGGTCTGGCCGTGATCGCGGCGGCCGTGCTCCTGCTGCTGCTCGTTGGGCCGCTGCGCCGGGCGGCGCGCCAGGGAGCGGCTGGCGGTCCGCCATCCCCGGCCACCGCGTCGGTGGTGCTGGCGCTGACGACGAACGCGTACTCCCGCCCGACGCGCGCCTCCGACCTCGTCGCGATCATCCCCGAGGGCCGCAGCGCCCGCCTCACCGGCCGCACCGAGGAGGGCGACTGGCTCCGCGTGGTCTACCCGCCCGCCTCCAGCATCGAGGGCTGGGTGCCGCGCGCCAACGCCCGGGCGGCGTCCCTACCCGACCTCCGCGACCTGCCGAGCGTGCCCGAGGCGGCCGCCGGTGCCGCGGGCGACGGCCCGGGCGAGCAGCAGGGGCTACCCGACCTCAGCGTGAGCAGCGCCGAGGTGCAGTCGAGCGGCGCGTTGACGGTGCGGATCACCAACGCCGGTCCGGGCACGTTCGGCGGACGGACCGATCTCCAGATCACCAGCGCCGAGGGCACCCTGCTGGGCGCCGTGGACGTGGATCTCAGCCAGTCGCCGCTCGCTCCCGGCCGCACAGCGGCGGTCGCCACCGGCGTCTTCGTGCGTCAGACCGGCCTCGTGCTGATCGAGGTCGACCGTCGCAACACCGTGCAGGAGGCGAGCGATTCCAATAACGCGCGCCGCGTCCTGCTGGTGGGCACCGGGGGTTAGCGTGACCCTGGAACCGCCGCCGACGAACGACCGGAACATCATCCGGATCATGGGAATCGTGATCCTGGTGATCGTGGTCGCGACCGCGAGTGCCGGGGGCGCCGTGCTGATCGCCCGGCGCAGCGGTGTGCACCTGACGTTGCCGCTGCCCGCCGCCTCCACCCCGGCCACCACGACGCTGGTCGCGCGCCGCGCCGTGGAGCTGCGCTCGGGCGCCGCGCCGGACACCGCGATCGTGACGCGCCTCTCCGCCGGGACGGGCGTGGAGGCGCTGGGACGTTCGCTCGACGGGACATGGCTCGCCGTGCGGCTCCAGAGCGCGCCCGACGTGGTCGGCTGGGTGCCCGCCGACGCCGTCGACGGCCTGCGCGAGGTCAACCGGCTCCCGGTGATCGCGAACAGCGGCACCCTGGCCACGCCGCCGTCGTCACCGGCCAGCACTGTGGACCTCCCGGACCTTCGCATCGACGCCGCAGCCAGCCGCAACAACCGGCTCGTAGCCGTGGTGGTAAACGACGGCCCCGGTGATCTGCCCACCCCGATCCTCGTCGCCGTGAACGACGGCACGCCTGTCCGCATCGAGACGAAGGCTGGTGAGCCACTGCGCGCCGGAGAGCGCATCGAGGCGATCGTCCCCGGTGAGTACGTGCAGCTGCGCGCACGCGTCTCCCTGCGCGTGCAGACCGAGCCCGCCAGCCGCGAAACGAATACGGACAACAACGGGTGGAGCGGGATCGTGGAGCCGGACCAGCCGAACAACCTCGGCATCGCGAGGGCCGTCGCGGACGGCGCCGATCGCCACCTGCTGGTGACCGTGACCAACGACAGCCGCATCCCGATCCGCGGCTCGATCACCCTCACCGTGCGCGAGGCGCTCCCCAGCACCACGCTCCTCGGTCGCGAGGTGCGCGACGTGGCCCTGGAGGCGGACGGTGCGATCGACATCCCCTTCGCCGACATCCGGCCGGTCGACCTGACGCGGATCGCCGTGCGACTCTCTACGGACGCGATCCACGACGCGGTGCTCGCGGATGACTCGTTCCCGCGCTAGCACGTGACAGCACGTGACGGACAGGACGTTCGAGGAGACCAATGCTGGACGATGCACTCCGCGACGCCCTCCGCACCCGCCTCGACGCCTCAAGGAGCGCGCTGCTCGCCGCCCTCGAAGGCCTGACGGAGCACGACTTCGGGAGCGACCTCGGCGACGGGGAGACGGTGGTGCACGCGCTCGCCGCGCTGGCGGAGTCGGAGCGGCGGGCGAACGCGGAGGTGCGCGGCGAGCCGCTGGCGCCGGCCGCGCCGGGACGACCG
>JBAYVN010000025.1:0-31319 GCA_041674525.1 Dehalococcoidia bacterium
CCTCGTGCGCCTCGTCCATGACCTGCGCGCTGGTGTTCGTGAGCAGCCCGAGGCTGGTGCCCAGCGGCGTGGGGACCACCGCGACGGCGTAGTACGGCGGGCGGTCGATGGGGCCGATGCACGAGTTCGGATGGTGATCGGGATCGCCGGTGCCGCGGTCGTATGCGTTCTGGCCCTTGCCGAACTCCTCGTCGACGCCTGAGCGTGCGAAGGCGTTGTGCCGGCGCACGCTCTCCACGAGGCCCGCGGGGTCCACGTTGATCTGCCGGGCGAGCCCTTCCAGCGTCCTCGAGCGGTGCAGGTATCCGCCGCTGATGTACTTCCGCAGGAAGGGCGTGTGCGGGCGAATCAGGCCGAGGCCGTATCGCCAGAGGAAGCGGCGGTCGCAGATCAGCATCGCCGGAATGCTCGACGTCTCGAGGTGGGCCCGGTACATCGCGCGCGTGAAGTCGTGGTATGAGACCGCCTCGTTCACGAAGCGCCGTCCCGCGGCATTCACCGCGATCAGCCCGGGCTTGCCGCGATCGAGGACGATGTGCGGGTACACCGCCGTCGATCCGTCCGGGCGCGTCCAGATCGAGCTCGGGAACCAGAGCGCGTTGTCCTCGCCCGGCGGGCCCATCGTGGCGCCCACCTCCAGCGCGAGGTTGAGCGTGGCCCCCGTGGAGCCCTCGGCCGCGGCCGTGTGCTGCGCGACCGGGGCGGGGAGGTAGCGCTCGCGCAGCTCGCGGCCGGCGGGGAACCCGCCGCCGGCGAGCACCACCCCGTCGCGCGCGCGCACCGTGACCTCGCGGCCGTCGCGGAGCGCGACGAGCCCCTGTACGCGGCCGCCGTCGCGCACGAGGCGCACCACGGACGTCGACAGCCACGTCGTGGCGCCGCGGTCGATGACGTTGCGATAGAGGCGCGCGACCAGCGCGTTGCCGAGCACGAGGCGGGTGCCGCGACGGTAGCGCATGCGATCCCGCGCGAAGCGCGCGACCAGCCGCAGGCCCAGCGCGAGGGCGTCCCACGACCGCCCCAGCCGCAGCAGCCGCGCGACCTCGCCGCGGGTGACCATCATCCCGCCCAGCCGCGCGAAGAGCATGAGCTCCGGGAGCGGCGGGGCCACCTCGGCGAAGCGATCGCCCAGCGTGCGGCCGTCGAAGGGCAGTGGCTCCAGCGCACGCCAGCCCGTGGCCGCGCCGGGCAGCTCCTGGCGGTAATCCGCCTGCGCAGGGTACGGGCGGAAGCGCACGTCCGTGAGCGCCTCCAGGTAGCGCAGCATGTCCGGCCCCGCGGCCAGGTACGCCTCGCGCAGGTCGCGCCCGGCGCGCCCGCCCACGAGGGCGTCGAGGTACTCCAGGGCGGCGGCGTGATCCCCGGTCATCCCGTTGCGGACCATGTCCGGGTTATTCGGGATCCAGACGGTGCCGGAGGAGCGGGCGCTGGTGCCGCCGACGGTGGGGGCGCGCTCGATGATCAGCGCGCGGCGGCCCTCCAGCGTGGCGACCAGCGCTGCGGTCAGCCCCCCGACGCCCGCGCCCACCACGACCAGGTCGAACGCCTCGACCGGGGCGTTCGCTGCCGTGGTGCCTGGGGTGGTGCCGGGGGCGGGTGCGGCGGTCATCGGCGGCCTGCGGGCGCTACGCGTCGTCGGGCGGGGTGGTGACGACGAAGAACGTGAGGTCCGTGCGCCCGGTGTTATAGATCGCGTGCTCCACCATCGGCGGGACGAAGACGAAGTCTCCGGCGCGTATCACCGTGCGCTCGCCGTCCAGCTCCATCAGCCCTTCGCCCTCGATCACGCAGTAGATCTGCTCCTGGATGCGGTGCGTGTGCGGCTCCACGTGCGACATCGGCTGGTACGTGGAGATGCGGAAGTCGACGTGCTTCGATCCGGCCGTCTCGGGGCGCACGAGCATCTTGGAGAGCGCGCCCGGCGAGTGCCCCGGGGGGTTCTCCCACATCACCTCGGCCATGTTGCGGAGGACCGGCTTGCGGCGCCCCGTGTCGTTGGACATGCGCGTGCTCCCCTCGAACGACTGCGCCCCCCACTATCGATGTGCGCCCCGCTGGCGGCAACGTGCGCGCTGACCGCCGTGCCCGTCGCGCCCCGCGTGCATGCTACGGGCGCTGGGACCAGCAGCACTGCTTCGCCTTGCGCCCGCTGCCGCAGGGGCAGGGATCGTTGCGGCCGATGCCCTCCCAGCGGGCGCGCGACGCGGTGCGCAGCTCGCCCATCACCGCCTCCGCCGGGGCGCCCCCGCGGATGCGGCCAATGATGTGGTGCGCGGGCTCATCGACGTGCGCGAAGAACTGGCGGAGCCCGTCGCAGAGGTAGTTGAGCCCCGGCTCGCCGTCCATCGTGCTCAGGAAGCGGTCCTTCGGGCATCCGCCGTTGCACACCTCGAGCCACGGGCACGCGCGGCACTGCGCGGGCAGCAGGTCGCGCTTGTTGGTCCCGAATGTGCGCTGCACCGGCGAGTCGACGAGAGCGCCGAGGTGCGACGTGTCGAGGTCGCCGATGCGGTGCTCGGGCGTCACGAAGTGGTCGCACGAGTACACGACGCCATCGTGCTCCACGACGAGCACGCGGCCGCAGGTGGGCGCCATCCAGCAGACGCTGGCGGCTCCGCCACCCCACACCTGCAGCATCTCCGCGAAGAACTGCACGTTGAGCCGGCCGATGTCGCGGTGCATCCACGCGTCGAAGATCGTGCTCAGGAAGCGCCCGTAGTCCTCGGGGGAGACGGAGTCGGGCGTGGCCCGTCCGTCCGGCCCGCGCCGGACGATGGGGATGAACTGCATCCAGCCCGTCCCGATCTCACGCAGCGCCTGGTAGACGTTCAGCGGCTCCCGTGCGATGGCGGAGGTGACGGTGCAGAGCAGGTCGGGCTGGATGCCGTGCGCCTGCAGGCGCCGCGCCGCCGCCAGGACGGTGTCGTAGGTTCCCGCGCCGCTGCGGTCCTTGCGCGCAGCGTCGTGCAGCCAGCGTGTGCCGTCGATGCTGATGCCGACGTCGAAGCCTGCCTCCGCGAGGAACGTGCACCATTCCTCGTCCAGGAGCGTTCCGTTGGTCTGCAGGTTGTTCCAGCACGTCCACCCCTCGGGCAGGTAGCGCTGCTGGAGCTCGACGGCGCGCCGGTAGAAGTCCAGCCCGGCGAGTGAGGGCTCGCCGCCGTGCCACGCGAAGTGGATCAACGGGCCGGGACTGGCCTCGACGTACTGGCGGATGTACGTCTCGAGCATCTCGTCGGACATCTGGAAGCGGTGCGGCCGCCCGTACATCTCGACGGTGTCGAGGTAGTAGCAATACGTGCAGTCCAGGTTGCAGATCGGCCCGACGGGCTTCGCCATGACCACGAACGGGTCTGCGGTGCGCACCGCACCGGGGACTCCCTCGGTCATGGCGTCCTCATGGCGTCGTTCCTCCGCCCATCCACCGCGCGCGTGTGTGCTGGCGATGAAGGGCGTGACGGGCGTTACAGGGTGATGACCTGGTCGGGCGGATTCCCGGCGAGCGCAGCATACAGGTCCGGGAAGCAGCCAATCGGGATGCCATCGATCAGCTGGTCCGCGATCTCGCGCTCGTAGCAGCACTGGTCGCAGCCCATGAGCAGGAAGCCCTTGGAGTCGGCCTGCGCCTTCAGGCGCTCGCCGATCGGGTTGCCCTTCACGAGCACGTAGTTGTTGTCCTCGAAGAAGAACATCCCGACGACGTCCACGCCGTGGCGGTCCTCCTCCAGCTGCGGCAGGATCATGCGCCCCAGCTTGTAGGACACCGTGTGTCCCTGCGTGGAGAAGATGTACGCGATCTTCATTCGCCTCCCCTGTTCCCCTGCTCCGCCTGCCATGCCATTGCCACCGCGGACGCCCAGGCTCGCGCCACCAGCGTCGCGCGGTCCTGACGCGCCCGGGGCACGCCCGGGAGGGCGTCGACGAGCGTGCGTGGATCCACGACTGCGGCCTCGACGATCGACCGGCCGACGACCAGGTCGCCCAGCACTTCCGCGTACGCCACCAGCGTCGCGCAACTCGACGCTTCGTAGCTCATCGTCTCGATTGCGGAGTCGCGCAGGGTGGCATGAATACGTATCCCGACGCCGTCAGGCCCGGCGATCCGCTCCCCCGCCGGCGCGGGCAGCGCGGTCCTGCTCGCACGACAGGGCGCGAGAACATAATCCGTGACCGTCCGTCGAGGACGCGCGCATCCGCACGGAGTGGTGCGCGACGCCAGCGTCTCCAGGGTTGTCATCGGTCGATCCTCCGCCGCCGACTTCGGGAATCCCGTTCCCGGACCCGGTTTGTTCGTCTCAAGATACGTTCCTCGTCGTTAGTGTCGATCATCCCGGCGGGCGCAGAGCGAACGTCCCCCGGCGGCGGCCCGGCAAGCGCAACGGGTGGAGGCACGAGCGACCGGGGCTGCCGGGAGGTGCGCCCGCCATGCGTCGCGCACGCGCGCTCGAGTGCGTCACGCGCCTGTGATGCGCCGGCGGCGCTCGGAGATTTGGTCCCTCGATTCGTGCCCGAACGTCCCTCGTGCGGTGCGTGAAAACGCTGAGCGGTCACCCCCCATCGATGCGGAGGATACCGATTCGACTCACTCAAATCGTGGCAATACTACTCATCAGCGGATCGGGAAGTAGCGCGCCAGGGACGACGCCTGTTCGCAGCGAATGTCGGTCTTGCGCACACGAACGGCTCCGGGGTAGGGGATTCCCGGGACCAGGAAGACGGGGTGAGGGAACTCGGATGAGGAAACAAACGGTCTGGATGATGACCGTCGCTGCCGCGACCGCAGCTCTCGCGGTGGCATGCGGCGGGGGCGCGGAGAAGCCGGCGGCGGGGACGGGCACGGCAGCTGCCGGCACCGCGAAGGCCTCGGCCACCACCGCGGCGAAGGTGGACCCGAACACGCTGGCGGCGAAGAAGGCATCGCCCGGCTCGCTGGCCGTGGACGACCCGGCGTGGAACGGCGCGCCCGTCATGAAGGCGCAGATGGAGCTCATCAAGGGCACCTCGCCGAAGGAAGCCGGCACGGTGAACGCGCAGGCGCTCTACAGCGACACGGATGTCTGGTTCCGCTTCCAGTGGGCCGACAAGACGCAGGACATCAAGAGCGTCTACAAGTGGGATGGCACGAAGTGGACCGCGCTCCCCGTGAAGCCGGCCGCCGCTGACCGCTTCGCGGTCATCTGGCCGATCGGCACTGTCGCCGGGTTCGAGGCGAAGGGCTGCTACGCGGCCTGTCACCGCGAGGGCGGTGCCGCCAGCAAGGACGCCGCGATCGACAAGGGCATGTACATGCTCGCCCCGGGTGAGAAGGACCTGCTCGACATGTGGCAGTGGACCGGCTCCGCCTCGTTCGCGCTGGGCCAGCTCAACGACGGCAGGCTCCAGGGCACGCTGGTTGACCCGAAGGTCACGAGCGAGGGCGGCATCGTGAAGGACAAGGCCACCGGTGGTGGCACAGTGAGCAACGCCGCTCCCGCGCCCGCCGTCGGTCCGGTGAAGATGCAGGACCCGGCGAAGAAGCCGTCGCTCGGCCCCGAGTTCCTGAAGGCCGATGAGGCCGTGGCGCTCGACATGACCAAGGTCAAGGTCGGCGACGAGATTCCGCGCAGCATGATCGGCACGCCGATCGTCGGCAGCAACGGCGACGTGGAGTCGAAGTCCACGTGGGCGAACGGCCAGTACACCATCGTCCTGCACCGCAAGCTCAACACGACGAACGACGACGACATCAAGTTCGAGGCTGGCAAGAGCTACCTCTTCGAGATCGCCGTCTGGGATGGCGTCGACCAGGAGCACCACACGCCCGCCAAGGACGTGTACACCCTGACGCTCAAGTAGATACATCGCGGAGGTATCACCGGAAGCGCGGGGGCTGCGGCGCGAGGCGTCGAGGCTCCCGCATTCCGGGATGCTCGGTTCTCGGGGACACACGATTCGGGTACCGAGACCGAACGAAAGGAGCAACGTCACGATGAGGAAACAAACGGTCTGGATGATCGCGCCGGTCGCCGCTGCCGCAGTTCTGGCCGCGGCGTGCGGCGGGGGCGCGGAGAAGCCGGCGGCGGGGACGGGCACGGCAGCCGCCGGCACCACGAAGGCTGCGGCCTCGGCCTCCGCCACGGCGAAGGTGGACCCGAACACGCTGGCTGCGAAGAAGGCATCGCCCGGCTCGCTGGCCGTGGACGACCCGGCGTGGAACGGCGCGCCCGTCATGAAGGCGCAGATGGAGCTCATCAAGGGCACCAAGCCGACCGAGGCCGGAGTGGTCGAGGCGCAGGCGCTCTACAGCGACACTGACGTCTGGTTCCGCTTCCAGTGGGCCGACACGACCGAGGACCGGGGCCGGCCTTACATCTACGACGGCTCGAAGTGGGCACTCTCGGCGCGCATGACCGACCGCCTCAGCCTGCTGTGGCCGATCGGCACGATCACGGGCTTCGAGGCGAAGGGCTGCTACGCCGCCTGCCACCGTGAAGGCAGTGACGACAAGGCGACGGCGATCGACGCCAAGACCACGTACATGATCCTGCCGAAGGCCGGCGACAAGGCCGACAACTGGCAGTGGACGGGCGAGTCCAGCGCGCCGGTGGGCCAGGTCGACGACCTGCGCTTCGAGGGCGCGCTCGCGGACCCGAAGGTCCTGAGCTCCGCCATCGTCAAGGACAAGCTGGACAGCGGTGGCCCGCTGTCGAACGCCGTCCCGACGCCGGGTGTCGGTCCCGCGAAGATGCAGGATCCGGCGAAGAAGGCCACGTACGGCGCGGCCTACCTGGCGGCCGCCGACGCGATCGCCATCGACCCGTCGAAGTTCAAGGCGGGCGACAAGGTGCCGCGGCGCCTCGCGGCTCCGTGGGTCGGCAGCGAGGGCGACATCGACTCGAAGGCGTCGTACGCGGCTGGGAAGTGGACCGTCGTGATGCACCGCAAGCTCGACACCAAGAACGCCGACGACATCAAGTTCGAGGCTGGCAAGAGCTACCTGTTCGAGATCGCGGTGTGGGACGGCATTGACCACGAGAACCACACGATCGCGAAGGACGTGTACACCCTGACCCTCAAGTAAGCGCGCTGCGCAACGCAGGCCGCCTCGAGGCCCCGGCCATCACGGCCGGGGCCTCTTGCTGTCCGGTGCGCGAGCGTCGTGCGTCGCTAGAGCAGCCCGCGGCGCCGCAGCATGAGCTGCTGCCGGTACACGTACCGCACGATGCGGTCGACATCGGACCGGCGCATGTCGGTGAAGGCGCAGTGGATGCTGTATTGCTGCATCAGCGCCCCCTGCCCGAGTGCTCGGGGGGTCACCTGGATGTCGAACTCCAGCGGATCGTCGGCGAGCGAGAACATCAGCCTGAGCCGGGAGAAGACGGGCACCCACTGCCGGCTCTGGAGCAGGAGGCCGCCCCCGCTCAGGTCCAGGATCACCGCGTCGAACGCCTTCAGCTCCACGAGCTGCTCGTCCACCCGCGCGGCGTAGCGCGGGAAGATGCGCGTGATCACCCGGAAGAACTGCCGCCGCTCGACGTCCTGGTCAGCTTCCACAGGCTATCTCGCTGGTTCCGGTCGCGGCGATCGCGCCCGCGGCGCCTGGCGACGCACACACGCGTCGTCACGCCCCCGCCGGCGTGTCGAGGGATCATCGACCGTTCCCGGGGGCGTCTGAACGGCTGTGCGCGGTTCACGGGGGACGCCGTGCGCATCACCGCACGTCCGGTACACTGCGCCGGGCGGCAGCGAGGGGCGGGGAGTGCGAGGAGGCGGTCATGATCACCGGGCTGGACCACGTGGATGTCATCGTGAAGGACTTCGACGCGGCGATTGAGCAGTACAAGGCGATCTTCGGGGACGGCGCGCGGTTCGTGCCCGTGGAGGACGTGCCGGGCCGCCCCTACCGCATGGCCCGCTTCGAGTTCGGCGACCGGCAGAGCATCAACATCCTCACGCCCCTCGACGACGTGGGGCCGTGGGCGCGGCACCTGGAGCAGCACGGGGACGGGATCTACCTCTTCTGTCTGACGGTGGACGACCTGGACCAGACGGCCGAGGAGATGCGCGGCCGGGGGGTGCGCATGCCCGTGCCTATCGGCGGCACCCGCGTGATCCACCCGGCCTCAGCGGGCGGCGCGCTGATCCTGCTCTCGCAGAAGCGGTAGCCGCGGCACCGCACGAGGCGGGCTCGCGCTGCGAGGACCACGGGCCGTCACCGGTCGCCGCACGCGCTGCCTCGACGCGTTGCGGGACGCGGCAGCGCCCTCAGGCGCTGCGCAGCCGGGGCGCGGCGATCGCGGTGCCGGCGCCGATCGCCAGCAGCGCGCAGCCAGCGATCGTGTAGGCGACGGAGAGACCGGCCGCGTCCGCGATCGCGCCCAGCGCCAGAGGCCCGATCCAGCCCAGCCCGAACGCCGCGTTCCACGCGCCGAGCGCTCGGCCTCGCAGCCGGTCGTCCACCGCGGCCTGCAGCATGATCAGCTCGAGCGTGTCGACGAGCGCGGTGCACGCGCCGAGGCCCACGGCGATCGCCAGCGACAGCGGGTAGTGGCGCGATGCGCCGAGTCCGATGAGCAGGCATCCGAACGTGGCGAAGACGCCGATCAGCAGGCGGCCGTGGCGAGCGCGGCTCCCGAGCGCGGCCAGCGCCACGGTGGCGGTGACCGCTCCCACCGAGGCCGCGCCGGAGAGCGCCCCGAAGCCGAAGGCCCCCACCCCGAGCACGCGTTCCGCCAGCGCCGGCAGCAGCGCGACGTACGAGAAGCCGAAGATCTCGGCGGCGGCCGCGAGCATGAGCAGCGTCGCCAGCATCCGCTGGTGACGAACCATCTGGAGCCCCTCGAGCGTCTCCGCGATCAGCGAGGCACCCCCGCCCGAGCGGCGCGTCCTGGGATCGACCACGCCGCGGTAGATCATCGACGCCACCGCGAGCATCACGGCGCTCAGGAGCAGGCTCCACGAGGCCCCGGCCCAGCCGATCAGCAGGCCGCTGGCGAGCGCGCCGACGGCTGCCACCGCGCGCTGGCCGCTCCAGATCAGGCTCGTCGCGCTCGCCCGCCGCGCCGCACCGGCGATGTCCCCCGCCAGCGTCTGGAGGGATGCGGTGGTGAACGTCCCCCCGACGGCGCTGAGCGTGATCACGATGAACAGCGGCACCAGTGGCGGTGTCTCCAGGCGCACCAGCCCCGTGATCGCCAGCAGCGTGCAGACCTTCGCCAGTGCGGCCGCGGCGATGATGCGGTTGCGCGGATAGCGATCCGAGATCGCCCCCGCCACGGGGCCGAAGATCATGTTCTGCGCATACTGGGCCGTCGCGACGAGCCCGGTGAGCAGCACGGAACCCGTGGTCTCAAACACGAACCAGGAGACCGCGAGCCGCTCGCTCCACAGCCCGAAGGAGGACACCAGCGTCCCGATCCACAGCCGCCGAAACGCCGGGATCTGGAAGAGGTCGGTCGCCCGCGCGCGGCGGGGCGGCGCTCCCGGAACGCCGCCCCGAGACCCCTCGGCGGTCTCGACGGCCTCCACGCCCTCGGCGATCCTCGCGACCGGACGGTCGTCGTGCGTGCCGTTCATGCCGGTGTCTCACCACTTCGTTGCGCCGGGGGGTTCGCTGCGCCGGGAGCATGCACGGCGGCGTGCGCGCTGCGTGCCGCCGCAGACCGCCGCCCGGACCGCCGCACCGACCCGCGCAGAACGTACCGCAGTCCGGCCACCTTCGAGGCTATCGCGAGCAGGCTGCGAGCGCCTCGCCCGGCGGTCAGACGCCCGGGGTCACGTCCGGGCGGGGCGCGATGTCGGGCCAGCGCTCGCCCAGCCGTCGCCAGGCCGACTCCATCGCGCGCTGGCCCGCGGTGACTACCGCTTCCTCGTCCATGCTGGTCACCCTGCCATCCTGCATGACGAACCGGCCGTCGACCATCACCGAGTCGACGACGCCGGGGTGCCCGTAGTGCACGAGGTTGGAGACCACGCTCGAGATCGGGCGCAGGCTGGGGTGGTTGATGTTCAGGATCGCGAGATCCGCCTTCTTGCCGGCCTCGATGCTGCCGAGGTCCGCCGTGCGCCCCACGGCGGCGGCACCGTTGCGAGTGGCCGCGTCCAGCATGTCGCCCGGTGTCGGCTTCGCCCCGCCGCCGTAGGCTCCGCGGTGCAGGCTGATGCCGATGTTCAGCGCCTCGAACATGTTCTCGGACATGTTGTCCGTGCCCAGTGTCATGTTGATCCCCGCGTCGCGGATGCGACCCACCGGGGAGGGCTGCGGCCGCCGGCGCGATCCGCTGGCGGGACAGTGCGCCATGTGCACCCCGCGCTCCGCGAGGAGCCTGATGTCGTCGTCGGTGCAGAAGGTCCAGTGCGCGCCGATCACATCGGGCGCTAGCCATCCGTGATCGTCCAGGTACTGCGCGGGGGTCCGGCCGTGGAGGGCCGCCACCTGGTCGAACTCGCCTCGACTCTGCGCCAGGTGCACCGTGCGGCGCAGTCCGTGGCGCTCCGCCATCTCGCGCAGCGAGTCGAGCATCCACGGCGAGCAGTTGTCGGGGGCGTGCGCGGCGATCTGCACCTGCACGCGTCCGCCATCGGCGCCATGGAACTCCTCGACGAGCGCCTCCGCGCGGTCCAGGAAGTCCTGTCCCCACTGGCGGTCGTACGTGTACACGCCGTTCCGCACCTCCAGCGTCAGGGCGTCCGCGCAGCTCTCGCTGAGGAAGAGGCGCAGCCCGGAGTCCGCCATCGCCCGGGCATACGTGGTGACGTGACGGAGGGGATCGACCAGCGTGGTCGTGCCGGAGCGAATCGCCTCGAGGCAGGAGAGCGCGGCCAGCGCCGACCGCTCCTCGCCGTTCATGGCGAAGGTGATCGGCGACATGTAGTTGTAGACCGCCTCGCCACCCATGTCCTCCACGGTGCCGCGGAGCACCATGAGCACCGCGTGCGTGTGGGTGTTGATGAAGCCCGGGATCACCGCCTTGCCGCGCGCGTCGATCGCGGGCAGCGTCGGGTGGGCGGCGCGCACCTCGCGGGTGGGGCCCACGGCGGCGATGCGGTCGCCCAGCACCGCGATCGCACCGTCCGTGATGATCCGCCGGTCGCCGTCCACCGTGATGACCAGGGCGTTTCCGATGACGACATCCATCGAATGCCTCCAACTCGCCAGGGATCGGCTGGCGTGAGCGGAGCGTAGCACGTACGTTGTCCGCGGCCAGGCGGGGTGCGCGCCCGCGCCGCGCCACGCCACCTTGCGAGCGGTCGATGCTAGGATCCGGCCGCGCGGGCCGCCGCCGCGGGTGCCGCCACGGAAGGACGTCCATGGGCACGACGCACGAGGTCACCCCGGAGGCGTACCACCGCACGTTCTCGCACGCGCACCCGGTGCTCGCGAGGATCGCGCCCGGCGACACCGTGCGCACGCGAACCCTGGACGCGGGCGGGCAGGACGAGCACGACGTGCGCCGTTCGGAGCCGAGCAACCCGCTCAACGGACCCTTCTTCGTCGAGGGAGCGGAGCCCGGCGACGCCCTCCTCGTGACATTCGATCGCGTGCGGTGCAACCGCGCGTGGGGGTGGAGCAACTACCGGCTCGGACTGGCCGCGCTCCTGCCCGAGTCGATCGAGGGGCTCTACTCCAGCCACTACCGGCAGGATCTGATCCGCCCGGGACGCGCGAACATCGTGCCGTGGGACATCGACCTCGCCGCCGGGACGGTGAGGCTGCGCGAGCCGGCGACGCACGCGGTGGCGCTCGAGTTCCCCGTCCGGCCGATGGTCGGCTGCATCGGCGTCGCGCCCGCGGGCGACTTCGCTCCCACCTCCGGCCCCTCGGGGGCATACGGGGGGAACATCGACTACAACCTGATCGGCGAGGACGCGACGGTCGTGCTGCCCGTGTACCACCCGGGTGCGCTGCTCTTCGTGGGCGACGGTCATGCGATCCAGGGCGACGGCGAGGCGCTGGGCACCGCTGTCGAGACCTCGATGGACCTCGAGTTCACGGTCGCGCTGCGGCGCGGGGCGGCACCGGCGGGGCCGCGCGTCGAGACCGCGGAGGCGCTGATCTCGATCGGCAGCCAGCCGGAGTTCGTCAGCGCCCTCGACCGCGGGTTGCAGATGGCGACCAGCGACATGGTCGACTGGCTCGGGCGGGACTACGGTCTGCAGCCGTGGGAGGCGCACCTGCTGATCGGCGTCGCGGGCCGCTATGACGTCGTAACCGTCGCCGGCTCGATGGCGCTCCGTATCCCGAAGGCGCATCTGCCCCCGCCCCGCGAGGGCGGGGACGCGACGAGGTAGCCGTGAGGTAGCTGCCGCGCCGGACGCGGAGCACGAGTGCACGAGGAGGTGGGCACATGGCGCTCGATCTGATCATCCGAGGTGGCCAGGTCGTGACGCCGTGGGGCGTCGGCCAGTGGGACATCGGCGTTGCGGGCGAGCGCATCGCCGCCATCGCCCAGCCCGGCGCGCTGCCGGAGGACGGTGCGCGCGTAATCGACGCCGCGGGCAAGATCGTGATCCCGGGCGGCATCGAGCCGCACGCCCATGCGGCATTCAAGTTCGTCTACCCGTGGGCGCAGGCGGCCGGGCACCGCGCCGCCGGGCCCGAGGAGATGTCGAAGGCGTGCGCCTTCGGCGGTA
Organism: Dehalococcoidia bacterium; assembly: GCA_041674525.1. Lineage (GTDB taxonomy): Bacteria > Chloroflexota > Dehalococcoidia > UBA2979 > UBA2979 > SHYQ01. The sequence goes on from JBAYVN010000025.1 coordinate 12,613, forward strand.
CGACGACGATCGTTGACTTCGCGAACTGGCGGCAGGGCGGCGCGCTGATCGACGCCATCGGGAACCGCGACGAGATCTTCCGCAACCGCTCGTACACGGACTACACGTTCCACACGGTGCTGGTGGGCATGGGCACGGAGGGCGCGACCCCCGAGCAGGCGGTGCCCGTCCCGCTCGATCTCATCGGGCAGATCGGCGACGTGATCGGGGCGGGGTTCACCTCGTTCAAGGTGTGGACGACGAACACCACGCTGACGCGCGCGCGGCAGATGACGGACTTCGGGATCGTCTTCGGGATGATGGAGCAGATCGTCGCGCACGGCGGGGTGCTGTCCGTCCACGCCGAGGATGAAGACATCGTGATGTACATGAGCCGGCTGATGCACGAGCAGGGCACCACCGGCACACAGTACCTTCCGCGCGCCCACCCCGCGCTGTCCGAGGATCTGTCGTTCCGCCGCGTGATCCGCCTCGCGGAGTGGACGGGCGCCTCCATCTACCTCATGCACGTCAGCGCCAAGGAGGGCGTGCAGGCGGTGAAGGAGGCGCGCGGGCGCGGCCTCCCGGTGTACGGCGAGACGCTGCACCACTATGCGACGTTCGATGCGAGCGTGTACGAGACCGAACAGGGGCCGCTCTACCACACGTACCCCTCGCTCAAGTACCGCGACGACAACGAGGCGCTCTGGAGCGGCCTGGTGGACGGCACGATCCAGACCGTGGCCACGGACGCCATCCTGTGCAGCCGGGACCTCAAGCTCGGCGGGCACACCATCGAGGACACCGTGGGCGGCAACCCCGGCGTCGAGGAGCGCCTCGCCGTGACCTACACGGAGGGGGTGGTGAAGCGCGGGATGTCGCTGCGCCGGTTCGTGGACGTCACGTCGTCGAACGCCGCGAAGATCCTGGGGATGTACCCGCGCAAGGGCGCGATCGCACCGGGGAGCGACGCCGACATCGTGCTCCTCGACACCTCGCGGCCGGGGCCGCTGGCGCTGTCCGACCTGCACGGCGTGGATCACAGCGTGTGGGAGGGCTGGGACATCCACGCGCGGCCCGTCACCACGATCCTCCGGGGCAAGGTGATCGTCGACAACGGGCAACTGCTCGGCGACCTGACGGACGGGCGGCTGATCAGCGATCGTCGCACCGCGCCGGAGATCCTCGCCGGCCCCGGCTGCTAGCCCTCGCGGTCCCGAAGCAGGCCATCGAGGCGGGGGGGCGGGCGCCCGGACCGCGGACTGGACGCCCGCCCCCCCGAGTGGCCGCAGCCGTGATCCGGCGGCGAGTGGACACGCCCGGCTAGAATCCCCCGCATGGCACATCGCTTGTTCCCGGGCATCTACGAAGGCTGGATCGTGGTCTTCTCCGGGGGCCTCGTCATCCTGACGATCAGCGCCACGTTCTTCTACGGGTTCGGCGTCTTCTTCACCGACATCCTGAAGGAATTCGGGTGGAGCGTCGCTGCGACCTCGCTCGCCTTCTCGCTGCGCTCCGAGATCGGGGGCCTGGGCGCGCCGCTGGTCGGCATCGGCATCGACCGCTACGGCGCGAGGCGGATGGTGATGTTCAGCGTGGTGATGACCGGCATCGGCGTGCTGCTGCTGTCGTTCATCCAGAACCTCTGGCAGTTCTACGCCGCAATGATCGTGATCGCGATCGGCTCCTCGGGCGCGGGCGGACAGACGGCGCTGTCGGCCGTCGCCACGTGGTTCCAGCGGCGCCGCTCGATGGCCATGTCGCTGACCACGGTGGGCGGGGGACTCGGCGGCGTGCTCGTGGTGGGCATCGCCTGGCTCGTCGAGGAGTTCGGGTGGCGCATTGCGCTGCGTGCGATGGTGGCCGGCATCGTCGTGGTCGGGGTCGGACTCGGCTCGCAGGTGCGCAGCCGTCCCCGCGGTCACCCGCAGCCGATCGACGGCCGGGAGTACCTCGATGCGGACGGCCGGGCCATGTCCGCGACCACGATGTGGGGCATCCCGCCGCTGCGCGCCGTGCGGACGCGCGGGTTCATCTTCAGCTCGCTGGCGATGATCATGCTGTCATTCGCCACCACGGCCTTCCTGGTGCACCAGGTGCCGTTCCTGGAGCGGCTCGGCGTCTCGAAGGCTGACGCCTCGTGGTCGGTGGCGCTGCTCACGATCGCCTCGGTGGGCGGGCGGGTCGGGCTGGGGATGCTGGGCGACCGCATCCCCAAGACCACGCTGCTGGCGGTGTGCGGGCTGCTGGTCGCCGCTGGCATCCTCGTGCTCTCGCAGGCGAGCACGCTCCAGCACGCGGTCATCGCGACGCTGCTCCTCGCCCCGGGATTCGGCGGCGCCATGCCGATCCGCCCCGCGATGATGGCGGACTATTTCGGCACGAAGTACTTCGGGAGCCTGAACGGGACGGCGGCGCTGATCAACACCACCGGCGGCGCTGTCGGACCATGGGTCGTGGGCCGCATCGTCGATGCGACCGGCGTGTACCAGCTTGGCTGGTACACCGCCGCCGGCGCGGCACTGCTCTCGATCCCCCTCGTGCTGCTCGCCACCGCACCGCACCGCCTCGCCGAGCACTACCGCACCGAGGCCGAGCGGTCCGCAGCGGGCTCGGCAGTGGGCGCCGCCGGCGCCGTGGTCCCCTCCACGCCGCAGGGCACACGCGCGCCCTAGCCGGCCCGGGCGCATGTGCGACGGGGCAGTGCTTGGACAGGCAGCGCGCCGCCGGGGATACTCAATGCATCTGGTATGCAGGATGGTATGCAGGGCCGGATGTGAGAGTCGCTTGCTGAAGACGCTCGTCGCGCTGCCGCTGCTCCTCATCGCCATCGCATTCGTCCGGGCGGCACCCGCCGGGGCGGCCGAGCTGTTCGCCGCCGGATCGACGGGTTACGACGTTTCGTTCCCCCAGTGCACCACGCCGCTGCCATCCATGCCGTACAGCTTCGCGATCGTCGGGGCGACGGGGGGCAAGGCCTTCACACAGAACCCGTGCCTGGCCAGCCAGTACGCCTGGGCCTCGATCAGCGGGCGCCAGCCCTCGCTCTACATGAACCTGAAGTCCCCCGTGGGATCGAACGCCGAGGAGGCCGCGACCGGCCCGGCGGGCGTCTGCCAGCCCACCGACGAGATGTGCCGCGGCTACAACTTCGGGTACAAGACGGCGCAGCACGCCACCGCGTACGCGAAGGCGCAGTCCGCCCACGCGGCCTCGTGGTGGCTCGACGTGGAGACGATGAACAGCTGGCTGAGCGACACGGCCGCGAACGCGCGCGTGATCGCCGGGGCCATCGACTACCTGAAGCACGAGGGCGTGACGGTCGGGATCTACTCCAACCCCTCGCAGTGGCAGACGATCGCGGGCAGCTACAGCCCGGGCCTGCCCGTCTGGACGGCCACTGCGCCCAGTGCCGCCCAGGCGCCCACGTTCTGCTCGCGCGGCTTCGGCGGCGGCACGGTGATGCTGGTGCAGTACCTGTCCGGGAGTCACGACGCGAACTACGCCTGCCGTGCCGAGGATCGCCTCGCGGTTGTCGGCGCGCCGGTGGGGCCGGTGGGCTCGCTCGCCACCATCGCCGCCGACGGCGACTGCCTGAACGTCCGCGTCACGCCGAGCGTCACCGCCGAGCGGGCCGCGTGCCTCGCCACGGGCGCCGCGGTCACACTGCTCGACGGCACCGTGATCGCCGATGGCTATCGCTGGCAGCTGATCTCCGCCACGGGCGTCAACGGCTGGGTGGCGAGCACGTACCTGCGTGCCGGCGCCGCGCCTTCGATCCCCGCGCCGGCCACCGGCACGTTCGCCGCCGCGCCGCGCTTCGGTCCGAGCGGACAGGCGTTGGTGGTCTTCAACGGCGGCAGCGTGGACCAGCTCGAGACGGCCGCGCAGGCAGGCGGGGCCACCGGCGTGTGGGCACAAGATGCGGGCGGGACGTACCAGCTGCTGGTGGTGCGCGGCCCGGTGTTCGTGAACGCAGCGTTCCGCGCGGCCTTCCCGGCCGGGCTGCGCGCCGCCACGGCCCTCACGCTGACCCGCTAGGTCATCCGCCTCGCACGTGTCGGTGCGCGGGCGTTCAGGCGCGGCGCACGGATCCGAACGTCAGCACGAAGACCGTCATCGCGATTAGGCCTGGCCAGCGCGAACACCCCGACCCCGTTCGACGGCCCGTACCGCTGGATTAGCATGCCCATGGGCAGCCCGCCGGCGAATTGGAGGCCCGAGATGAGCTGCCAGACGGACAGCACGCGTCCGCGGTACTCGTTCTTCACGGCCGTCTGGATCAGCGTGTTGTTGAGGGTGAAGCCGATTCCCGAGAACACGCCGCACACCGCGAGGGCTGCCAGCGACACGCCGAAGTGCGTCGATCGCGTGAAGATCAGCACCGTCGCGATGTAGCAGACGAAGGCGCCGACCATGAGCAGGCCCTTGCGCCGCGGGTTGCCGAGGCCCACCAGGATCATCAGCCCGGCGATCGATCCCCACCCCGCCATGGAGGACAGCGTGCCATACGCCTCGGGTCCCTGGTGCAGCACATCCGTCGCGAAGAGGGTGAGGAAGGGGAGGTACGGGACGACCAGCAGGATCGGGATCGACTGCGCGAGCATCAACCCCAGGACCAGCCGGTTGTTCCACGTGTAGACGAAGCCGTCTCCCATGTCGCGGAACGCACGCAGCGCGCCCCCCTCGCTCGCCAGGCGCTGCTGGCGCGTGCTCAGTCCGATCATCAGCGTGAACCACACGGCGACGAACTGTGTTCCCGCGAGGCCCGCAAACAGCGATCCGGTGCCCCAGAGCCCGATCACCATCCCGGCCAGCGGCGGACCGGCGATCCTCGAGATGTTCTGCATCACCGAGTTCATCGCGACCGCGTTCACGAGCGTCTCGTCCGTGGAGACGTCGAAGACGAACGCCTGGCGCGCGGGCTGGGACACGGACTGGATGACGCCGCCCGCAAACGCGAGCAGGTACACGTGCCACAGTTGCACATACCCGGACAGGATCAGGATCGCGAAGAGTGAGGCCTGGACGGCGCTCGCGATCGTGGTCCACAGGATCACCGTGCGCCGCCGGAACCGCTCGGCGAGGTAGCCGCCCAGCGGCGCCGCGACGACGCCGACGCCGCCCCGGAACGCCGAGATGATCCCGATCTGGACGGCCGATCCGGTCAGCTCGAGCGCGAGCCACGCCAGTGCGATCTGCTGTCCCCACTGGCCCAGACCGAGGGCGAGCGAAGACAGGCCGAGGTAGCGGAAGTCGCGCTCCTCGAAGGACACGAACGCCCTGCGCAGCGACCCTGGGATCCCGCGCTGTCGGAGGCGCGGCGGGGGCGGGGGAGCCTCGACGGTTGCTCTCGGCTGATGGTCGTCGATGATGGTCCGCCGCTCCTGCATCTGCACTGATCCGAGGCCCGGGCATGATACGCGCCCCGTCCGCGCGCGTGCGCACGGGCGGGTGGGGTGGGCGGCGCTGGGACCTCGTGCGCCTCGACTCGACACGGGGTTGCAGCGAGGGGAGCGGTTCACGATGACAGGCATGCAATCTGGCGCGCGAGGCGGGCGCCTACCCTGCGATCAGCGTGGCAGGCTACCGCGCACCCGCGGATGTCACGCGGAGGAGGCTCTCCATGCACACCGTGGAACGGGACGTCATCGTTGGCGCTCCTCTGGAGCGCGTGTACAACCAGTGGACCCAGTTCGAAGAGTTCCCGCGATTCATGGACTCCGTCACGGAGGTCACGCAGCTGGATGATCGGCATCTGCGCTGGGGCGCGAGGATCCTCGGTCGTGACGCGTCATGGGAGGCGGAGATCGATCGACAGGTCCCGGACGCGCAGATCGTGTGGCACACCACGGAGGGGCGCACCATGCGTGGTGCCGTGCGATTCACGGCGTGGAACCCCGGCCAGACCCGGCTCGCGGTGGAGGTAGAGTACGACGTCGATGGCGTCGAGGAGGCGGTCGCCGACGCGCTCGGCGTCGTCGGGCGTGAGATCCAGGGTGGCCTGGAGCAGTTCAAGGAATTCGTTGAGTCCCGCCTCGCCGAGACCGGCACCTGGCGAGGTGAGATCCCGGATGAGCACCCGGCGGACCTGCGCGAGCGGGCCGAGGAGCAGCAGCGCGAGCCCGGGATCAGCGCCGCGCCGGGCGGGCAGCCGGTCGTGGATCCTCGAACGGGACGCATCTCGTACTGACGCGCCCTCATGCTGACGCGCTGGTGTGAGCAGCGCGCTCGGGCTCGCCGCAGGCAGGACGTTTGCGATCGTTCAGGCCCCGTCTCGGGCTGCCGCGCATTCGCTCCGCGCTTTCAGGCTGGGTCAGGCTGGGGCTGCACGATGAACTCCGCCCGGAGATCGGGTTCTCGTGCCGACTCCGCCTCCAGGATGTAGCGATCAGACTCGAGGTGGAGGAGCAGCTCTTCCGCCCGATCGGCGCCGGCGGGGGGGATGCGTCCCACGATGCCGGGCCGCCCCGCGCGTCGCACGATGAGGTCGTAATCGCGAGGATCCCGGTCAACGACCGCGATCCGGACGAGACCATGGGGCAACGCCTCCGCGTCGACCTCCAACCCGCCGCTCATCGACGTCACGCGAAGTGGCGCTGCGGGATCCTCCGAGCGGTGGAGGCCGGGCATGTCCGTCATCGCGCCAGGCCCGCGATCATCACTCTGCGATCCTCCTCAGCGCCATCCCGTGGTCAGCCTGCTCGGCGCCTGGCACCGGTCCGCTTCGGGCCCCCGGCGGGGGGCGGCTTCGATGCCTGCGAGCCATCGCTCGCGACTGTCGGTCGTGTCTCCGTGGTCTGCGCGAGGAGATCACGCATCTCGGAGGCATGATTCTCGGTCGCGATCAGGATGTCTTCGAGCAGCCGCCTGGTCACGATGTCCTGATCGCCGATCTCGCGGATGAGGGATGTGTAGGCGCGCACCTGTGTACGTTCGAGTTCGAGATCCTCGCGCACCATGTCTTCCAGCGTCGGTCCCTGCTCGGCGCTGACGCCCATCATCCGCTCGGCATAGGAGGCGATCTCACCCGGATCGAACAGCGGTACGCCACCGAGCTGCTGGATCCGCTCCGCGAGCATGTCGGCGTGCTCGATCTCCTCGCCCGCGTGCTCCACGAACTCGCCGGCGACGGACGGGCCCATGAGGCTCACCGCCATGTAGCCGTGCTGCTTGTACTGGAGATACGAGACGATCTCCGTGCTGCGCAGGCGATTCAGGCGCTCACAGACGTCGTCCACGTCGGCTCGGTACTCCTCCGTGATCGGGCCTTCCCGGTCGGTCATCGGGTCCTCCTCGTTCTCGGCGACCAGCATTGCTCCGCGCGGACGAAGCGCTGAGGCGATCGGCCACGACCATCGCCCCCGGACCATTGCAGGTGGTGCGGCATGGTTCGCGTCGGCTGCCCTGCTGCTCCCCGTCACCGCGACCCGTTACGCCGCCGGATCGCCTGCACCAGGTCCGGCCGTTCCATCTGATCCAGGCCGGCGATCGAGAGTTCGCGCGCGCGGTTGCGCAACTCGTCGATGCTCCGGGATTCCAGGCGTGTGCGCGGATTGCCGGTGCTCTGCGTACGCCGGTTCGGCGTGCGGCCCTCCTCGCGGCGCCGCTTGTTCACCGTGCGCGCCGCGATCTCCTCCGCCCGGTCCGTCGATCGACCGCGTTCCCGCTCGCCTTCCTTGACGTGCTCGTACTGGCGCTCGTCCTTCGCGGTCCATCGCCTCGGCATCGTCGTCCTCCTCGATGTGCGGATCGCGCGCGAGGCACGTGTGCCTCGCGTGTCGGCCCCGGTGCCCGGCCGGAGCGTACGGGGAGTGCACTGGCGCGCGCATCGCCGGCACTCTGTGCGGAATCGCAAACGTCGATCGAGTCGACCGTGAGCGCGTGCGCGGACGCGCGCCGGCGATCGAGGGGGGCGTTGCGTTGTGCGAGCGGCCCCCGGCTGGTGGACCAGTTCGCGGGCGCGACCCGCGTGATGCTCGTCGTGCCTCGAGGCATCGGATGACGACACCGTCCGGCAGCGATCCCTGCAACCGCAGGCGCCCGCGATGGGCCGCAGGCTGGCCTACTGAATGCGATCCGCGTGGCGAGCGCTCTGCGGGCGCTGCAGGGCGGGCGATGCGAGCGACATCCCTGCCGCACCCGGCCGTAAGCTGATTCGAAGGCCGCCAGGGGCCAGGCCCGGCCTTGCGGGCGGATGACCCTGGGTGCTCCGCGGGGCCGGGCGCGCCTCAGGGACGCCCGCGCCGATCGTCTCGACGGGCGTGGCGCCGAGGGCCTCGCGCGAGACGATGTCGTACACGCGCTGCGTTTCCCGGGCGGCGCGCGTCCAGGAGAACTCGGCAGCGCGGCGAACACCGAGAACGCGCAGTGATTCCACGCGCCGGGAGTCCGTCAGCAGCCCGCTCAGCGCATCAGCGAGCGCCGCCGGGTCACGAGGCGATACCACGACGGCAGCATCACCCGCGATCTCCGGCAACGACCCGCCGCTGGATACGACCACCGGCGACCCGCACGCCATGGCCTCCAGGACGGGGAACCCGAAGCCCTCGTAGAGCGATGGCAGCACCGTGCAGGCGGCGCCAGCATAGTACGCGGGGAGCGCCTCGGCGTGGATGCGATCCGCGAAGATCGTCGACTCCATCACTCCGTGCTGCTCGGCAAGTCGCTCCGTCTCCGCGCGGAAGGCGGCATCTCGCCCACCGGGCAGGCCGACCTTCACCAATCGCAGGTCGGGGTGCAGACCGGTGCGCTTCAGTGCCGCGAACGCCTCGAGGAGGATGCCCAGGTTCTTCCGCGGCTGCTCCGAACCGACGTAGAGGAGGTACGGGAAGTCAAACGGCCGCGCATCCACGGGGCGAAAGCGGGTATGGTCGACGCCCTCGTACACCACGTGCACCCGGGATTCGGGCACGCCGAGATGTTCGACGAGATCCGCCTTCGTCGTCGCCGAGACGGCGATGATCGCCGCCGCCCGGCGGATGCCCGCGTAGTCGAGCGCGAGATACAGGCGATCGCGCAGGTTCGGCCGGTCGATCAGGGGCACCCGGCGGTGGAGGTCGAAATAGCGGATCAGGTCATGCACGGTGACCACGTACGGCACGCGCAGGACGTGCCCATACCGCGCCAGGTGGTGATTCGGGAAGTGCACCGGCTCCTGGACGGAACGGAGGTCGCGCATGAAGCGCATGTCGGCGCGCAGCGCGCGCACGGCATCCGGGCTGATCAGCGGCACATTGAAGCGGCGCGCACTGCGCGCGTATACATCCGTCGAGAGTTCCCGGACACCGTTGAGCTGCTCGGCCAGGGCCGTGGCGTACAGGTCCATCGAGGCGTCGCCGCGGGTCTTCACGAGAATCATCGTCGCCCCCTCAACAGGCTGCGCGCGCAAGCGCAACCCACGTTGTGCCCTCCGCGCTGCGCGGAGGGCACAACAACTGACCGCTGCTGTTCGCAACGATCACCAGCATCACGATGAGGCGGGCGTGTCGCCTGCCCCGGAACGCCTACGAGGTGAGCTGACGGGTTCGGCGTCCGAAGTCGCCGGCACGCCATCCCCGCAGGGATCGCGTACTACACCCCAATGATTGGTTCCCCCGTTCCCGGCCCGGCCGGGATTCGGCATGACACTCCGTACCGTACCAGAGGCGAAGGCGGGCAGGTCAAGTTGCACGTGAAGGCGGATCGGAGAGGGATCGAGAGCATGCACCAGCATTTCGAAGATTCGATTGCATCGGCTGCCTTGTCGCGCTTCGGAGCGGCGCGGGGGGTTCATGGCGGGCCGCACACGGTTCGCGCTTCTCATTTGTGAGACGTGTGTCACTCCCCTGCCGCGCCATGCGATGCGTCGAGCGATGCGGGCGGGAGAGAGTGTGATCACGTCCCGTGCGCGGGCGCGAACGATGCGCTGCGCCAGCAGCCACCGGGCGTGCGGCATCTGGGGTGAGCGGACGCGCATGAGGATCGACGAAGTTCGCCGGCTTGCGCTCGTCGAGGAGACGTTCTGGTGGCACCGTGGTCGCCAGCGCATCGTGAAGCGCATCCTCGATCGCCACGTGCCGCCAGGCGCGAGGATCCTGGATGTGGGCTGCGGCCCCGGCGGCACCACGCTCTCCTTCTGCGATACCTACCGTGTCTTCGGTGTGGACGCTTCGATCGAGTCGACGCGGACCGCGCAGGGACGCGGGATCGCCGCCGCGACGATGGACGCCACAAGGCTCGGCGTCCGCCCCCGGTCGTGTGACGCGATCGTCTCGCTTGATCTCCTCGAACACGTCGACGACGTTGAGGCCCTGCGCGAGATGCATGCCGCACTGCGGCCAGGCGGCGTGCTGGTGGTGACCGTGCCCGCCTATCAGTTCCTGTGGAGCGAGCACGACGAAGCGGTGGGACATCTTCGCCGGTACACCAGGGGCGGCCTGCAACGGCTCGTGCAGGCCGCAGGCTTCGAGGTGACGTTGAATGCCTACGTCATGTCCTCGATCCTTCCGGCGGCGATCATCGTGCGGCTCGCCGGGCGAGTCCTTCCGCGCCGGCGCACCGAGCCGGCCGCACAGTTCACGAAACTCCCGGGGTTCGTGAACTCACTGCTCGAGCGCATCGTCGGACTCGGACCGATGCCGCTGCGCTTCGTTCCGATCCCGTTCGGACTGAGCATTGCACTCGTCGCCCGGCGCCCGCGCCGCATCGAGGCGGTCGAGGAGCAGCGCCAGTCGGCGACGCGAGGCGCCGCAGTCGGACCGCGCTTGCGCGCGCGCGCATGATGGGCCTGTCCAGGTTTGCGGCGGCGCAGGAGTCGGCAGCACTACTGCTGCGCTTCGGGCTGGTGGGGATCGTCAAGGCCACCCTGGACTTCGGCACCTTCAACCTCGTCCTGCTCGTCAGCCCGGCCGATTCACGCACCATCGTGCTTGTCGCGAACACCGCGGGATTCGGCGTCGCGATGAGCGCGAGCTTCCTGCTGGCCGCGCGTTACATCTTCCGGGTAGTGCCGCGGCGCGAACGTGTCTGGCGGTATGTGGCGGTCTCGATCGGAGGGCTCGCCCTCTACGATGGCGCGCTCGCGCTGATCCTCGGCGTCTCCGGGCCGAACGGTATCGTGGAGGTAAACGTGGCGAAGGCCGGCGCCCTGGCTGCCTCGGCTTCGTGGACCTTCATCGGGTACCGCTACTTGGTCTTCCAACCGCATGCGCAACGCGCGCGCGTCCGGACCGTCTGAGGATTCGCCGATGCCGCTCGGCACCCCGTCTGGTCGCCCGCGCATGCGACCGGGATACCGAGGCGCAGGTCATGGCCCAGCGCGGAAGACCTCGACGCCGTCCCGGTCGTACACGCGCGTATGCGTTGCCCGGACTTCGCGGAGCGCCTCGTCGAAGCCCGCTGCCGCGGACTGCGCGCTGCGCTGCCCGAACGCATCGACGACGATCCACTGGGCATCAGGCCACCCGCCGGGGAACTCGTGGATCGATACGCGGCGCGAGAGCCGGGCAGCAAGAGCGGACTGGGCGGCCACCGGCGCGTCCGGCGGGATCAGCGCGAGTGCCGCCTCGACGGCGGCGCGGTGCTGTGCAGTCGGCGCCGCACCCCCACGCGTGTCGAACAACGGGCTCAGGGCGAAGCTTGCGGCGAGCACCGGCAACACGGCGAGGGCGCCGACCGCCGCCGTAGGCAGGCGCCGCGCGAGCCAGCTGGTGCCAACCAGGCCGGCGATCACGCCGACGGGGAGGAGGACCGCGCCGTAATGCAGTTCGAGCGAATGCTGCGGTGGGTGCGTGGAGAGCAGCACCAGCGCCAATCCCGGCAGCAGCACCCACATGATCCACGGCCGGACGATTGCGAACGGGCCAGTCCCCAGCACGAAGAGCGCGGCCGTCAGCAATCGATCGGAGAGCAGCACGGCCGCGGCACGCCACGGTGCGAGGAGCAGGCCGTATCGCCCGGCACTGCCCTCGCCTGGCGCCCACAGGTAGGTGTAACGGTCCATCACGTTGCTCTCGTGGCCATCGCGACCGAACGGCATCAGCACGAGGACGAGGAGCGCGGTCCACACCAGCGCAGTCGCCGCGGTCACCACGCCCTCGCGCCTCCCGCCCCGCCACCACAGCAGTGCAGCAAGCGCGAGCGCCACGAAGACCGCGTCTTCCTTGAAGAGCAGCGTCGTCAGCGCCAGCGCCGCGCCGCCTCGCCAGCGGCCCGCGGCCGTCAGCCAGGCCGAGGCGAACGCCGGCAGCGCCACCATCACCTCCGGGTGGAAGTCGTAGTCCAGCGTGCGATGCAGGTAGGGGCTCAGGAGAAACGTGGACGCGACGAGCGTGGCGAGTGCCGGCCGCAATCCGAGGCACCTCGCGGCGCCGTACAGCGGGAACGCCGCGACGATGACGACCGCCGACTGGGCAATCGTGAGGAAGAGCGGGCCGGCCCCCAGGCGATACGCGAGCACGAACGGCAGCAGGATCGGCTGGAAGTGCTGTGCGAGAAAGTGGTACGGCGTGAATGACGACTGGAACCATCGGCCGTGCGCGGTGTTCCAGATGATCTGATCGAAATAGCCGAAGTCGAAGAAGCTCATCTCCAGGTGGTTCCAGCGCGTCACCGTGAGCGCGACAGACGCGGCGAACGAAGCGCCCACCAGCACGATGAGGACGCCTGAGGCAAGCGCCTCTTCCCCGGTCGCGCGCCAGTTCATCTGCGTCAGGCCCGGGCGACGCGGATCAGCCGTGGTCATATCAGGCTCACGTGATTCCCGGCGGGTGGCTCCGGTGTGAACGCGCCGGCGTCCGTCCATGTGTGCCGCATTCGCGCATCATATCCGCGTGCGCGCCGCTGGATTCCCCGGCCTCGACGACGGCCGGGTGGGCTCAGCCGGTTGGCGGGATCAACGCCCGGAGTGCGGCTTCGTCAGGGCGTTCCGTCGCAATCTCCGTGCGGAGGCGCGGGCGCTGCTACCCGCGCCTCCGACCCCGTCTTCCACTACGTTTCGGGCGGGATGTCCGGGGAGCCCATCCCGCGCGTATGCCCGGTTGGCGCATCCTCGTTCGTGATCGTGCCCATCCACGCGCCCGTCGGGCGTCCGCCGCGCGCCTCGATGAAGTCCTTGAACCGCTCGAGGTCACCCTCCACCTGCCGCTCGACGATCCCGAGTGCGTCGCCGGCCTGCTCCAGGGCGCCCTCCGGCTCGTACGACAGCTCCAGGTGGACCCGCGTGCGTCCGGAGTCCAGCGGCTGGAACGAGACAAGGCCTGCGGTCGATGCCCCGTCGATCGACCGCCACACGATCTTGTCGTGTGGCACCTGCTCGCGGATCTCCGCGTCCCATTCCACATCGCGACCCGCGATGTTCGCCCGCCAGTGCATGCGTCGATCGTCGAGCTGGCGTACTTCATCGACGCCCTCCATGAACCGGGGGAATTCCTCGAACTGCGTCCACTGCGCGTAGACCGCCTCAATGGGCGCATTCACCGCGATCTCATGCGCTGCACGTGCCATGTACGTTGCACCTTTCTGCCCTCGAGTCGACGCGCGCCTCGTCGCCAACCGCGCTGAACCGCTTCGTGCTGAAGGGGCAACGCCCCCCGCGGGATGGGGCGGCGTTGCCCGGTACGTGGCTCGGGTACGTGGCTCAAACGGAAGGCACGAGGATGCCCGCGTTCAGGCGGCCGCTTCGATGAACTTCTCCGGATCCTCCATGAAGGATTCGAGGTCGGCATCCGAGCAGAAGTAGTAGGTCTTGCCTTCGTGTTCCGTTGAGACTGCGTCGTCAGTATCCACAGTCATGCCGCAGACGATGTCCTTCGTCTCCGCCATCACAGCACTTCCTTTCGCGCTTGCCGGGGGGCACGTCGGCGCCCACCTCGGGACTCGCAGCGACGCTACCAACCGCCGCCTTTCAGCGTGGTCTTCTGCGTGGAGATGCATGGGGCATTTTCGTATCCCGGTTGGACTTGCGCGGGAACCTCAGGGAGGCCGCAGCAGCCGCCGGGAGCCCCGGCGGCGCCGAGCGCACGCCCGAGCGGGCCGGCAGCGTCCGCCGAGGCGGCTCGGGTCCCGGCGGAGGCTGCGAGGCGGTCGATCACGATGACCGCGCGACGAACCGTGAGCCTTCCGAAATCGGCCGATCTGGTCCTACCCCTGCTCGATCCGGAGAAAGTTGCCCGCGGGGTCGCGCACGGCGGCGTCGCGGTCGTCGACGAGGATGTGCACGGTGCTGAGTGCAATGGTCATGTTGCCTCCGTGGGTGAAGCGCTGGGTGAAGCGTTGATGGCACCGACGTTAGGCGGGTGCCGCGGCGGATGCTTCTCCAAAACTGCTCTCTTGCGCACGCCCTCGGCGTGCGCCGCGGCGGGGCCGGGTCAGCACCATCGCCTGACAGGCGGGCACGGCACGCAGCTCGTCGTGGTTGCGCGCGCGGTAGGCGCTCGGCGACTCGCCGACGAGCTCCGTGAACCGGGCGGAGAAAGAGCCGAGGCTCGTGCAGCCGACCTCGAAGCAGGCATCCGTGACTCTCAGGTCGTCCCGGCGCAACAGCGCCTTCGCGCGCTCAATGCGCCGGGTCATGAGGTAGTAGTACGGCGTCTCGGAGTACGCCTCGCGGAAGCGCCGGCTGAAATGCGCGGGCGACATCAGCGCCGTGCGGGCGAGCGCCGGGACGTCGAGCGGCTGCGCGTATTCGCGGTCCATCCGGTCGCGTGCCCGGCGCAGTCGACGCAACTCGTCGATGTCGGTGCTCATGCGTCCAATTCTACGCTGCAGCGCCGCGCCCCAGCCGGGATAACCGCGCCAGCCGAACCGCCGTGCACGACGGCGGAGGCGCTGGTCCCCCGCGGTTGCGGACCCACCGGCGCGCTCTGCAACGAACGAGCCCCGGCGCGGCATCGCTGGTCATGACCACGCATGCGATACTACCGCCGCTCGCATTGGCCGCCGCCGTGGCGACGCCTCGCGGAGCGTGGACAGCTCGTGCATGCGAAGGAGTGAGCGGTGCCGTTGCCATTGTCGGGAATCAAGATTGTCGACTTCTGCACGCTGCTGGCGGGGCCGTTCGCGAGCATGATGCTGGCCGACCAGGGCGCCGAGGTCATCAAGATCGAAGCACCCAGCGGCGACAACGCGCGCAACATCGGTCGCAGGCCGGGCAGCGACCTGAGTCTCACGTACCTCGCGTTTAACCGGAACAAGCGGAGCGTGGTGCTCGACATCACGACGCCCGAGGGGCTGGCGGCGGCACATCGGCTGTGTGAGTGGGCCGACGTCATCATCACGAACATGCGCGTCGACACGCGCCGCCGTCGGGGGTTCACGTACGAGCAGCTGTCCGCGATCAACCCGAGGCTGATCTACGTGTCACTCACCGGCTACGGCGACGAGGGGCCGGAGGCGAACCTGGGGGGCGCGGACATCACCGTGCAGGCGCGCATTGGCGACATCGCCGGGCGCCAGCTGGAGGGGCAGCCGCCGCCGACCCACACGCTGCTGTACCACATCGACATGGGCACCTCGCTGATGACCGCGTACGCCGTGGGCATGGCGCTGATCCAGCGTCAGCAGACCGGGGAGGGGCAAAAGGTCGAGACCAGCCTGCTGCAGACGGGGCTCGCGCTGCACGCGGTCCAGCTGACCCGCGTGGCCGGGGACGACGATCGCTTCGGTTGCCAGCCCACGGGGCTTCCCATCAGCTACGAATGCGGCGATGGGCGCTGGATCCTCTCGCAGCACATCAACCTCGATCGGCGCTGGGACGAGTTGTGCGAGGCGCTCGGTCTGGAGGAGATGGCCCGCGACCCGCGCTTCGCGACGCTCCAGGGACGGCAAGAGCACTGGCAGGACATCGCCAGCATCCTCTCGCGGACGTTCAAGACGAAGCCGGCCGCCGAGTGGGAGCGCCTGCTGAAGGCGAGAGAGCACATGATGAGCATGGTCAGGACGATCGACGAGCTGTTCGATGACGTGCAGGTGGTCGCTAACGGCATGATCACGCAGTTCGATCAGCCCGGCGCGGGGCAGGTGATCGGCCTCGCCCCCTCGTTCCGCATGGCGTCGACGGCCGACACCCCGTGGTTCCGCCGCCACGCGCCGCTCCTCGGCGAGCACACCGACGAGGTGCTGCGTGAACTCGGCTACACCGACGCGGCGATCGCCGACATGCACGCGAGTGGCGCGGCGGGCAAATAGGGCGTTCGAGCGCGAACTTCGGCGCAGCACGCCGCGGCCGGCGCCGCGCTGATCCGGCCCGTGCTAGTTGATGGCGCCCGGGCTACCGAAGGAGTACGCCTCCCACGGGAGTATATCCAGGAGGGCGAGTGCGCCCTCGATGTTCGACTCGGCGCCGGAGTTGTTGCTCGCGCGGTCACCGTCGATGCCGTCCCGTACCAGCCCACGCTCCCGATCGTAGATGGGTGTTCTCGCCGCATTGCGCCCATCGAACCAGGCGCGGGCGAGTGCGGCGAGGTGCGCATAGCGCTCGCGCCCCGTGGCTGCCGCGACGCCATCGAGGTCACACACCGTGCTGCTCACGTCGAACGGGAGCGTGCCTGTCCCTGGGAATGCCGCGCGCACGGCCGGCGCGAGGATCGCGTCGGCGCTGTTCGCCGCGATCTCGATGCCAAGTTCCCGTTAAGAGACGGCGCGCGGGGCTTAATCGAACCATTACGCGACGCCTCGATACTCGGCCTGCAGGCACAGCACGTGCCGCAAGCTCAGCAAGCGCAGCAACCGCCTGGGGGGCCAGGTGACGTCACTGCTCGTCGTCGAGGACGATGAAGCGATCGCCGTCGTCCTCGCGTACCGGCTGCACGAGGCCGGATACGACACCGTCGTGGCGCGGGACGGCGTCGAGGCGCTGGAGCGCCTCCAGGGCGGAGCGTTCGACCTCGTCATTCTCGACCTGATGCTGCCGAGGCTCTCCGGGGTCGATGTCCTCCGCATGACGCGAACGCGCTCGAACGTCCCGGTGATCGTCCTCAGCGCGCGCGACGGCGACGCCGATCAGGTGGCCGCGCTCGACCTGGGCGCCGACGACTACGTCACGAAGCCATTCTCGGTGCGCCAGCTGCTCGCGCGCGTGAGCGCCCTGTTGCGACGGTCGGCCGGAGCGGCCGTATCCGGCTCAGCGCCCGGGGCGTGCGAGATCGTCATCGATGCAGGCCGCCACGAGGTCTACCGTCACGGCTCCCTGGTCCCGCTGGCGCCCAGGGAGTTCGAATTGCTCGTGTACCTCGCCCGCCACGCCGGCCAGGTCTGCTCGCGCGACGACGCTCTGAACGCCGTATGGGGCTACGCGTACGCGGGCGAAACGCGGACCGTTGACGTCCATGTGCACTGGCTCCGCCGCAGCTCGAGGACGACCCCGCGCGTCCTCGCACCATCATCACGGTGCGCCAGTACGGATACCGGCTCGTGGCGGTCGGCCCGAACCGCGCGCGCCGCGTTCAGCTCAACCATGACGATGCGGGTGGCGCGGCCGCGCGCGCTTAACCGGGCGCTAACAGCGCGCCGGTACCGTGGCGGTGTAGCCGGGGAGTGAACCGCTTGGCATCGATCCTCGTCGTGGAAGACGACGACGTCATCGCCGATGTGCTCGCGTACCGTCTGGCGAACGCCGGGTACGCGGTCACCCGCGCACCCGATGGCGTCGGCGCCATCTCGCACCTGCGGAAGCAGCACGTCGACGTGATCCTGCTCGACCTGATGCTTCCTCGCATGTCGGGGCTGGACGTGCTGCGCATGGCGCGTCGGGAATCCACCACCCCGGTCATCATCATGAGCGCGCGGGACGGCGACGCGGACCAGGTTGACGCGTTGGAGCTCGGCGCAGATGACTACGTGACGAAACCCTTCTCCGTGCGCCAGCTGCTCGCCCGCGTGAGCGCGGTGCTCCGCCGCTCCGGCGTCGTGAACGAGCCGTTGCCGGAGCCCGACGACGTCGATCTGGTGATCGACGAGGCTCGCCACGAGGTGCAGCTCCGCGGCGGAGTCGTGCCGCTCGCACCCAAGGAGTTCGAGCTCCTGCTCCACCTGGCCCGGCACGCGGACCGGGTATGCTCCCGCGAGTCGCTGCTGGACGAAATCTGGGGATACGGACTCGACGGCCAGACCCGCACCGTGGACGTGCATGTCCACTGGCTGCGCAAGAAGCTGGAGCGTGACCCGGCGCGCCCCGCGATGCTGGTCACGGTGCGGCAGTACGGCTACCGCCTGACGACGACGGCTGGAGGGCGGAAGCAGGTCCTCTTGAGACCGGCGCGCCAGCACACCGAACCGGCCATCGGTGGCGCGGATGTCCCCATGCGGCCGCGCTGACGGCGCCGGCGCCGTTCCTCTGAGCCTCGCCTGGCCCGCGGCCAGTATGCTCGACGCCAGATGAGGCGCCGGCGGACATAACCGATGCAGCATGCCGGAGAGCACCGCGAGCACGGACTCCCGGGTTCGGATGCGCCACCTGCTGGCGCCGGAGAGCATCCGGAGAGCACTAGGAGGCTCGCACGATGTGTGACCCTGAGAGGGAGCACCGGCCCTCGATTCGCGCGATCTTCTCGAACTGGAACGAGTACGACGCGCCGTTCTCGACCAGGCTGCGACTCGCGTTCCGGAACTACTGGATTCGCCTGAGGTACGCCCGGGCCTGCTGCGGCAACCACGGCGAGCCCGGCTGCTGACAGGTCCCGCGAGACGCCCCGTGAGGGCGCCGGGGTCATTGTTCGACACGAACTGAAGGCAACAGCCCGGCGGAGCCG